>NZ_JBTNRI010000011.1:0-52143 GCF_054515815.1 Nitrosopumilus sp. S6 | reverse complement strand
TGTGTCTTGAGTTGTTTGTGTTGTGTCTTGAGTTGTTTGTGTTGTTGTAGTAGGTTCTGCAGAATATTCAAAGAAATACTGCGCATCAGTTTCTGCATAATGTGCTTTTATTGAATATGTCCCTTCAGCTTTAAAGTTTACACCATCTTTAACCAGAAAGATTGTAGAAAATTCCAAGTCATTGTTTATGTTTCCAAAATAAAATCCAGTAGGGGTTCCAAATGGATCATGAACCCCAATTAGAACAGTAGGTGAATCCAAAGTTGAGACACTTCCAAAAATTTTGATTGTGTCACCATCAAAATAATGGTCCCTTTCAGTATAGAAAGATATGATTTCAGGCAGTATGACTTCTTGAGGAACAGTTTCAGGTTCAGATTCAACAGTATTACCTTGGATTACAAAATTATGTTCTTCAGTTATTTGGCCATAATCTAATTGTACGAGATACTCTCCAGACATTTCATAAAATGGAGATTCCAAATGAATTGTTTTTGAGAAACTACCATCAGATGAGAGATCTAAATTATTTGCAGACAGAATTTTCCCATCAGGATTAAATATACTCATAGCAATGACAGGCATTCCAAAATCAATTATTTGTCCAGAAAGCACTAGTGTGTCACCAGTTTGATAACTGTCCTTGTTAAAACTCACATTAAATGAATCAGCAAAAATATCATCAAATGCAAGTGGCGCAAAAGCTGTTAACACTAGAGTTATCCCTAAGATGAATCGCATCACAACAAAAAACACGTAATTTTCTATTTAATAATCACGTATAATTGATACTTTTCATTCTACTGAAATAGATCTTGTTATAGAATCAGATAGTGCAGTGGGATCTTTTAGTGAAGTCCAAACAAATGTTTCAATGTCATAGTTTCCAGAATTTTTTGGAATCCAAGATTGTGAAACATCAAGACTTTGTCCAGAGGACAACTGACCTTGAATCCAAGAAAGAGATTCAACATAGTTTTGAGAATTTTTCACTTGAAAGAGATAGACAAACTTTTGATCATAGTCTTGCAGATTTGACAAACTACCAACAATCTGAACTTGTTGTTCAGGAGAAACGGTTGTTAGAGGGTTTCCAAAACTATCAGAGATATTAATTTCATAATTATCTAATCGTTGAATTGAAGGAACAGATGATTCTACTCTTGACTGAGCCCGAATTTCTAAATTATCAGATTCAGAATAGGGTTTTGGAAGTGTATAATCAATGTATTTAGCAAAAATCGTCTCACCAGGAATTGCATAGAGTCTATTTCCACTTGATGCAGAATTTTGAGTTAGAGATATTGTGGCAACAAAAGAGCCAGAGTCTTCAGATGTTTCTATGGCATTTGCAGTGATTCCACCTATATCAGAGTCTGAAAGAACTTCTATTGGAATTTGATCAATTGCCTCAGGGTTTAGATTCATGTCAGGATCAATTACTCTAACTACTACTGACTCCTTTGAAAGAAAAATATCACTTGTAAATTCAATGGTTCCAATATTCCATGATACAGGAACTGATTCAGAGAGTATTACACCATCTGCAAACTCAAATGATACAGTAACTCCAGAGTCCCTTTCAACTTCCAAAAACCCACTTGTAGGACCAGTTCCAACAGTCCTTGGTGTTGTATCATAATTACCATCACCGTCTACATCATGTAGGAATCCAGTAAGGATAACTTCTCCAGTAAATATTCCACTTGAAACATCTGTTTCAGTTAATCTGTATGGTTCTAATGAATGACTTCGTGTTGAAATTTTGATGGGATTCTCATTGTCACCACCTATTGAATCAATCAAGTCTTTGTCCGTGTTCCAGCTTGGTGCAATTATTTTGATTTTGATTTTGTCAGTCCAAGAATAAATTGGCCTATCAAAAAATATTGGAGCATATGGTTTGTCATAGTCTGGTATTTCTTGAGCTGATGCAAATGGCAAAATAAAAATTAAAAATAAAAAATCAAGCAATTACTTTTCTTAAAGAATGTTAAGATTTATGGTTTGTTAGTCTGACTCTTCATCAGGCAAGGATATTGCCAAAATGTTGTCACCGCGAAGCAATACTTTGCCTAATGGTTCGGCTTTTTCTTCAGTAATGTCTTCAGCGTTTTCTAGTGTAAGGTTCATGTGAATGTCAAAGTCTTGGAGTACTCCTTGAATTGTTTTGTTGTTTCTTAATCTAAGTAATACAACTTTATCTTTAGAGTTTGCCATTAGTGTTGAAATTTCATCTGCCATAATTATCATCCAGTTATTTCTTCTTGCTTACTTGCATGTACAAGTCAACTGTACCACTTCCAATTGGAATGTTACTTCCAACAATTACGTTTTCAGTAATACCTTTGAGTTGTTCAACTTCTCCTCCAAGTGCAGCATGTGCAATTGTTGGAACAGTAATCTCAAATGCTGCTCTTGCCAAGACACTGTCTTTGGTTCCAGCAATTCCATGTCTTCCAATTTGTTGCATGTAACCACGTGAACACATCAAATCAGATACTAACATGATGTATCTGTTATCAACTTCAAGTCCCTGGTCTTCCAGAGTACTGTTAAGTTCATTGATTAATGCATTTCTTGCAGCTTCAATTCCAAGAGTTCCTGCAATTTCAAAGACATTGTTTGTTCGAACATTTGTCTTGTCAATTCCTTTTACCTCTAGTACTTTGGCAACATTAGAACCAGTTGTCTGAATAACCCACTCATCATCTTTTTGGACAAGGGTTACACGTTCGATGTCAGGTACACCTTTGACAGTTGTATTAAGAACCTTGTTTCTGATTGCAATTGCTGTTGCAGTATCAGATTCATCAACAAGTTTTAGTGTAATTAGTTCACCAGTTGTCTCCATCTTGAATTTCTTGTTTGAAGACAATGCTGCTTCAACTTCTGCAATAGAACAACCTCTTTCTTTGAGCCTATTTTCACTCAAAATTAGTTTAATTTCAGTAGAATAATCAGTCTCACTATCTGCAATCAAAGCACTGACTTTTGTTTGCAAAACATTTCTTGCAACCTCAATTGCTTTTTCTCTTGATTTCTTTGATTCTTCATCAAGATAGATATCCATAGTTGGAGTTACTGGTTTCTTTCTTGCATCTACTAGTTCGATTAATCTTGGAAGACCCAAAGTAACGTTTCTTTCTTTAATTCCTGCAAAGTGGAATGTTCTTAATGTCATCTGAGTACCAGGTTCACCAATTGATTGTGCAGTGATAATTCCGACTGCTTGTCCTGGTTCCACTTGGGCTTTGTTGTAAAGTAATAATCCTTTCTTACACACTGCTTCAACACCATCTTTACTCAAGTCAGATTTTGTTAATGCGTCAATTACAAGAGAAGTTAATCTTGGATTGAATGTTTTTGTGTATTTCTTTGATAGAGTTTCAATCTCTTCTTTTGTTGCTTTTTTACCAGAATCGATAATTTTTTGTGATTCAATTAATCTACTTGGGTTGAATGCTTCACCATGATCACTTTTTTGTACATCAATTCCATCTTCACCATAAAGGAATTGAACAATGTGTCCGTGTGGATCTCTTACTGTTCCATCATATTCTAATCTAATGTGTTCTAATGCATTGATCAATCTACGCTGCATGTAACCACTTTGTTGTGTTCTAACTGCAGTGTCGACGAGTCCTTCACGACCTCCCATTGCATGGAAGAAGAATTCAAGTGCTGATAGTCCTTCTCTGTAATTAGATTTTACAAATCCATGTGCATCTGGATTATTGTCATGTTCTTGATAATGGGTTAATGCTCTGTTGTTGTAACCATCATGAAGTCTGTTACCTCTTCTTGACTGTTGTCCTAAGGCTCCTGCCATCTGACCCACGTTAAGTGAGGAACCTCTTGCACCAGTTGTAGCCATGATTTTTCCTGCATTATCTGCTGGAAGACAATCGTTAGCAGAAGAGCCTGCCTTGTCTCTGGCTTTACCTAACTCGTTTACGATGTATGCCTCTAGTGCCTCCTCAGGTCTCATACCTCTTGTTAGTTTCAATGTACCTTTTTCAAATTGATCAGTC
This sequence comes from Nitrosopumilus sp. S6, assembly GCF_054515815.1. Classification (NCBI taxonomy): domain Archaea; kingdom Thermoproteati; phylum Nitrososphaerota; class Nitrososphaeria; order Nitrosopumilales; family Nitrosopumilaceae; genus Nitrosopumilus; species Nitrosopumilus sp. S6. The sequence goes on along the minus strand of NZ_JBTNRI010000011.1, from coordinate 48,109 downwards.
AAGTCATCTACAATGTCATAGGTTTCTTGGATATCATCTAGAATCTGTTGTTTGTCTTTGTCTGGGACAATAAGATCACCATAACCATAACTGAAACCATAGTGTGTGATGAATTGTTTTACCATAATTAGAATAGAGTTGAGGAAACTTTTTCCTACTGCATTGCCATAGTCTTTTGCAATTCTATGAAGTACACTTTCTGGCTCTTCTGCACCAATTGAAGATTTGTCAATGACACCACTGATTAGCTCACCATTTTTAATTACAACATCTTTTTGTGGTCCTTTTGTTCCCTTTGACCACTTTGATGTAATGACATAGTTGAAGTCTTTTGGTAAGAATAATGAGAAGAGTTGTTTTCCAGTGTATGCAGGGCCATCTTTAGTTTTAGTTGCAGGTTTTGGTAATGGTTCTGTGTAACCACCAAGCATTGCAAGATTTGAGAATTCTTGTACAGACAAGGTTGTATCATCTTTAGTTAAAAGATATGCACCAGTTACAAAGTCTCTTAGCGCACCAATAATCGGACCACCATATCTTGGTGAGATTAATTGATCTTGAACTCTCATCAAGAGAATTGCTTCTGCTCTTGCTTCCTCACTTTGAGGAACGTGAAGGTTCATCTCATCACCATCAAAGTCTGCGTTGTATGGAGGACAAACTGATGGATGTAGTCTGAATGTTTTTCCTGGGAGTACACGAACATAGTGTGCCATGATAGACATTTGGTGAAGTGAAGGTTGTCTGTTGAACATGACAATGTCACCATCTGCAAGGTGTCTTTCTACCAAGTATCCAATCTCAAGTGTTTCAGCAATTGTAGAACGGTCTTCTACAAAATCAAGTCTAATCTTTACACCATCAGGTCTAACGATATAGTTTACACCTGGGAATTTTTCAGGTCCATTAATTACAAGCTTTCTCATTCTTTCAATATTCCATTCTGTAACAATTTCAGGAATGGTTAGTTTCATTGCAACTGTCTCAGGAACACCAACCTCACTCAAGTCCAAGTTAGGATCAGGTGAGATTACAGTTCTACTTGAAAAGTCAACTCTCTTTCCAGATAATGAACCTCTGAATCTTCCCTCCTTTCCTTTGAGTCTTTGAGTTAAGGTTTTGAGAGGACGTCCAGAACGATGATGAGCTTGTGGGATTCCAGATACTTCGTTATCAAAGTATGTTGTAGTATGATACTGTAATAGGTCTACCAAGTCTTGAACGATAAGAGGAGGAGTTCCTGCATCTTTACTTTCTTTTAGTCTCTGATTAACTCTGATGATATCTACCATCTTATGAGTCAAGTCATCTTCTGATCTAATTCCAGTTTCCAGGATAATTGAAGGTCTAACAGTTACTGGTGGAACAGGGAATGCCTGTAAGACAAACCATTCAGGTCTTGCAGTAATTGGATCATATGATAATAATTCTAAATCTTCATCAATGATTTGTGAGAATCTTTCTCTAATTGTAATTGGAAGTAATCTGTGTTCTCCGATTTCTGTTTTTTCTACAAAGATAGTTGGTTTTGTAAAGATTAGTTCGTATTGTGTCTTACCACAGTGAGGACATTCTTTTGCTTTCTTTGCTTTTTCAATGATTTGTTCTGGAATACGTTTTTGAGAAATTACAGTATAAGCTGCATGTTTTTCTTTGATAGTTTTGAAAACATTAAGATCATCTTGTGGAACTTTGAGTCTTGCACAAGAACGACATGTTGATTGCAGTAATTTGTAGATATTATCAATAAATGCAATGTGTAAAACTGGTTCTGCCAATTCCAAGTGTCCAAAGTGCCCAGGACATCTTGCTGCAGTGTTTCCACATGTAAGACATTTTTGTCCCGGTTCTAGTGTTCCCAGTCTGCCATCCATCAAACCTCCTTGAACAGGCATTCCATCTTCATCGTAGGTTTCTGGGGCAGTGATTTCTGCAACAGAGTATTTTCTGATTTCAGTTGGAGACCAAACAGAGAATCTGATTCCATCAATTGCTTTTACTGCTTGAATGGACATTATAGTTTCTCCTTGATTAACAATCTTGGTGCGACGTTAAGGCTCTGCATCTCTTGTAAGAGGAGTTTGAATGCATATGCAACTGAAACTGATGAGACTTTGGCTTTATCACCACAGACTCTGCAGACATATTTTCTTTGTTTAACATCATGATAAGCAACAAGACCACATCTCTCACAGACAAAGATATCAGATTTATCAGACTCGTCAAGTAGTCTGTCTTTAAGAATCATAGAAGCACCATAAGCAATCAAACAATCTCTCTCCATTTCACCAAATCTAAGACCACCACCTCTTGCTCTTCCTTCTGTTGGTTGTTTAGTTAACATCTGAACTTGTCCACGTGCTCTTGCATGAATCTTGTCTGCAACCATGTGGTGTAGTTTTTGGTAATATACAACTCCAATGAAAACTTCAACTGGGAATGATTTTCCAGTTCTTCCATCATACATTATTTCTTTACCTGAATATTCAAAGCCATGTGCATCCATTACTACTCTTACTTCATCCATTTTTTCTCCAACAAATGCAGAACCATCAAATCTCTTTCCACGTAATGCTGCAGATTTTCCACAGATAGATTCCATCATCATACCCACAGTCATTCTAGATGGGAAAGCATGTGGATTAATCAAAACATCAGGAGACATTCCACTTGCAGTATATGGCAAGTCTTCTGCTTTAGCTAAAATTCCTAAAATTCCTTTTTGTCCATGTCTTGATGCAAATTTATCACCAATCTCTGGAATTCTCATATCTCTTGCTCTAATCTTGTACATCTTTCCACCTTCATTTGATTGAGTCATAACTACAGTGTCAACAACTCCAGTTTCTGAGGGTCTAACACCAATGGATGTATCTCTTCTGTAAGGACCAGATGATTCAAACTCTCGGTATTCTTCCATGAACCTTGGAGGACTAGTTTTTCCAATCAAGATATCTCCACCTTTTACTGGAGATTCTGCTGCAACAACACCGTCTTCTTCTAATAGTCTGTATGCACGTTCTCCCTTGTATCCTCGTATGTTGTCTTCAGCATTTGGAATTTCAAATGCATCACGCATTCCACCAGGATATTGTTTTGCTTCAGCATCATAAATTCTAAAGAAGAATGTTCTTCCAAGACCTCGATCAACTGATGCTTTGCTAAGAACGATTGCATCCTCAATGTTGTAACCATCAAATGGCAACACTGCAACTACACAGTTTTGACCTGCTGGTCTGTCTTCTAATCCCAAAAGTTTCATTGCTTTTGTGTTGACAATTGGGACCTGAGGATATAGCATAAAGTGTTGTCTAACATAGGTACTAGTATTCATCATAGGTGTTGAAAATCCTAAACTCTGTTTTGCCATTGCAGACTCGTATGTATTTCTTGGAGACTGGTTATGTTCAGGGTAGGGAATGATTGAGGCACCGGCACCAAGAATTGCTGGTGGGAAAACTTCAAGGTGAGTGTGTTTCTTTGTATCTTTCTCATCTAGTGTGACATAACAGTTCTCTTCTTCATTTGCATCAATCATTTCTAAGACACCCATTCTCAAAAGATCAGTCCATGAGATGAGTTTCTTTGAGATTTTATCTAGTAAATCAGTAGTAAGTAGTGGTTTGTTATCTTTGATAATAATTAGTGGTCTTAAGACACGTCCTGCATTACAGTTAACATAAAGTCTTCTTGTAGAACCTTCAATTTCAGATTTATGAAATGATACACCAACATGTGGATGAATCTTTGAGTTTCTTCTCAAGTCTCTAAGGGATTCTGCTAGTTGTTCACCATCTTTGTAATATCCAATTAGTCTACCATCAACGAAAATTCTAGTTCCATCTTTCTTCAAATCTTCTTTTGCATCAAAGAAGTGAACAGTTCCAAGATCATAGAGTTTTTCTACAATTTCTTCAGAGGGTACATTTACAGAAATGATTCCAGATAATGCCAGATTCTTTACAAGACCACAGTTAGAACCTTCAGGAGTTTCACTTGGACATATTCTTCCAAAGTGTGTTGCGTGTAAATCTCTTGCCTCAAAGTTTGGTTGAGTTCTACTAAGTGGAGATTGAATTCTTCTAAGGTGACTAATTGTTGAAAGATAGTTTGTTCTATCAAGTAATTGAGTAACACCTACTCGACCTCTACCCCAGTTTCCTGTGGCAATTGCATTGTTTAATTTATCAGTAATAATTCCTGGACGGATTGCAGCAGCGACTGCATTAATTCCACGTTTTTGTCCAGAACGCTCTAATTGGTATTTCATATCACGAACAAGATTTCTAAATGCAGTTCTAAACAAGTCTGCAAGCATCTGTCCGGCAAATTTGATGACTTTATTTCCATAGTGGTCTTTATCATCAGGTTTAATCCAATCAAGTTTTAGTTCTAATAATTTACAAGCTGCTTCTCCTAAGAATTGGGCTTTTTCTTTTCTATTTTCAGGATGTTTTCCCAAGTGAGGTAAAAGACCCCAATCAAGTAAAGTTTCAGCACGTTTAATCTGGAACTCTTCAAGCATTCCGGGTGCAATTCTCTTACTGATGTAAACAATAGCATCTTTTGCAGTTGGAACATCTCCTGCTTTTTCAAAAGAGCCTTCTAACTCATCTTGGAGTTCATCTACAAGAGATACTGCTGCTGCAATCTCTCTATCAGATTCTAATCCAAGTGCTCTCATCAAAGTAACTACTGGAATATCAACTGGAGAACCAGGAATTCTGGCAACAATTAATCCATCATTTTTCATAACAAGTTCTAATTTTGCACGATAACCAACAATGGAAGAATAGACTTTAGCTTTGTGAACAATGTTTCCGCCAACTGTCTCTTTGTCAACTATGATTTTATTGTAAGAGAGATCCTCTAATCCAACAATGACCCTCTCAGAACCATTGATGATAAAGTAGCCACCAGGATCATTTGGATCTTCACCATGTTCAACTAATTTTTGGGTAGAGAAATTGTGTAAGATACATGCATTTGATTTTGCCATAACTGGAACATCACCAATGTGAACAAATCTAGATTCTAGTATTTTTCCATCTTCAACAACACTTGCTTCCATCATTACAGGTGCAGAGTAAGATACATTTCTCAATCTAGCTTCTGCAGGAGTGATGTGGGTAATAGAACCATCAAGTTCCATCATTCTTGGTTGTTGAAGTTTGACTTTACCTAGTTGAATTTTGTAAGGATATTCAGCATTTTCAATATCAATCTGACCGACTTCATTGATTATACTCTGTAATCCTCTTTCTAAAAATTCATCAAATGAATTTAGATGTTGACGTGCAATACCTTCTCTCTTTAAGATATCTTGAATTACTGGCCAACGTTTAGTTGAAGGATCCACCATCTAAACTTCCACCACGTATCGATAATACAGACTTTCACCAGCAGTTGGACTTTTTCTTGTGATCTTTATCATATCACCAGGTTTTACACCAAGTCCTAAAATGGCAGGATCATTTACAAAGATTAAAGGTAATTCTGTTGGTTTACAATTGTATTTTTTTAAAACTTCTTCAGCTTCTTGTTTTGAAATGATTTCATGTTTTGGAACATAGATATGGTCAGGTACAAGAATTTGGTTTTTCTTAGTTGCCAATTACAAAACCCCCACGTCGAACATTAAATGTAACAGTAATGAATACACACAAACTGTCAAAATCTCACGCTCAGGTTAATATATATCTAATCTGAAATTCGTCAAGTAAATAGTGATTATTCCATTTTGTCAATTAATCTTTTCACAACCTTAAATAGTAGAAATTTAGGCGTAAAGTCAATGAAATCACAATTGATGGTGTTTGCCTTATCAGCAATTCTAGTTGCAAGTATTGGTATGGCACCAGCATTTGGACAAATACAAAATACGATTGTTGTTACTACAGATAAGACATCCTATTCAGAAGGTGAAGTTATCATGGTAACAGGTGAAGTTAGAGATCTATATTCAGGAACTCCTGTAAGTGTAATTGTCAAAGCTCCTAATGGTAACTTGGTATCAATTGATCAAGTAACAGTTGGTGCAGACAAAAAATTCAGTACTGAAATAACTGCTGGAGGTTCACTAATGAAAGCAGAAGGCTCATACACAATTACTGTTCAATATGGTAATGAAAATAGATCTGCTACAACATCATTTGAGTTTGGAGGTTCTACAGTAGTAGTGACACCACCAAAAAATACAGGTAAGGTCACAGATACAACTGTTGCAATTGAAGGTTCAACAGATTTGATCGGATATAAGATCACAGGTGCAAAATTACTTGGAATTATGCCCGATGTTGATGCAAACTCTTTGATTGTGTCAATTGACGCAACTAATGATGGTTCAATCACATTAACAATCCCTAGATCAGTACTAGATGCCATACTTAATGGTGTAGATGACGACTTTTTCGTTCTAGTTGACGGAGAAGAGGTAGACTTTGATGAAACAACCACATCAGTAGACAGAACACTCACCATAGCATTCCCAGCAGGGGCTGAAGAGATTGAAATAATCGGTACATTTGTAGTCCCAGAGTTTGGTACAATTGCAGCCATGATTCTAGCAGTAGCAATTATCTCAATAATTGCAGTATCTGCAAAATCAAGACTTAGTATTATGCCAAGGATCTAAAATTTCATCTTTTTTCTCTTTTTAAATATACATAAATACCAAGGTAACTTGGGGAAAAATAGGATGAATTTTAAACGTTCTACAACATCAATGGCAATAGCCCTTTTGGCACTGTCATTAGTTTCAATGACTTCAATTCAACAAGATGCCTTTGCTCAAACACAAGGAATGACTGTTACAGCTATGGCAGATAAAGGTTCAGATACAATTACTGTTAAAGGAAAAACAATCTCAAAGGTCACCGATGTGACATTTAGAGTAATATCCCCAAGTGGAAATAACGTAGTTGCAATAGACCAAGTTTCACCAGATGCAAACGGTGAATTTTCCACTGAATTTAAAATAAGTTCAATGTGGAAAGAAAATGGATTTTATGAAATTCGAGCAAAACAAAGTGTAGGAGCAAGTTCATTATATTCTATGAAGGTACTTGTTGAAGTAGCAAATGGAAAGGCAATGAAAACTTCTGTTACAGAGTCTAACTTGACATCAGACATATTTTCAAAAATCGAACCAAATGTTGCAAAAGATACAGGAATTGAAATTAGTGCTGAAGCTGAAATAGGATCAGATAAAATTGTGATTGTCGGAACCACAGATAGAGTAGCTACAGATGTCACAATCACTGTAAGTGCTCCAAATGGAAATGTAGTAAAAGTTGCTCAAGTGTCACCAATGCTTAATGGAGAATTTACTTCAACAATTACTACTGGTGGACCATTATGGAAACAAGACGGTATCTATACTGTTAAAGCACAACAATTTAGCGATCCAAAATATACTGCTTCAACTGAAGTAGATATCAAAGACGGTGTAGTAGTACCAGAGTTTGGTACAATTGCAGCCATGATTCTAGCAGTAGCAATTATCTCAATAATTGCAGTATCTGCAAAATCAAAACTCAGCATTATGCCAAGATACTAAAAATCACATCTTTTTTCATTTTTTAAATATACATAAATAGAGACGGGTTTAAATCGCAACAAGATGAACAACCGTACGTCGTTCGCGCTACTAGCCGTTTTGACTGCAGTCGGTACTTTAACCATATCATCAGCATATGCAGGAGAAATTCCACAAGCATGTGTAGGATGTTCCATGGAGGATGCAAGAGCAGCATCAAACAAGATGTTACTTGGAGACATTCCCGTATCTGTTTGGACAGATAAAACGGAGTATAAACAAGGTGATATGATTTCAGTACAAGGGCAAGTAGCAAATGTAGCATCTGGATTTCCAGTTACAATTACTGTTGTAAGTCCTCTTAACTCAATTATCGCAGTTGATCAAATAACTGTGTCAAAAGATGGTAGTTTTGAGACAACAGTAAATACATCAGGTAACATGTGGAAATACGACGGTACCTACATCATCAAAGCAAACTATGGTAGTGCTGATAAAAAGAGTACTGTCAAAGTTCAATTGACTGGTGGAGTTGCATACAATCCAAACTACCAAACACCAACAACGTCCAAACAATGTAGTGTAAATGAAATTACTGCAAATGGTCATTGTGTACCATTTAGTATTTCAGGTGGTACAGTTACAAGTGCAACTCTCAATACAGACGATAACTCAATTGTTATCAACATAAGTTCCAAGAAGGATGGAATATTAACAGTAACTCCATCAAAGACAGTCCAAGACGGTATCTTTATGGTATTAGTTGACGGAGAAGAATGGGATGATGTTGAGATTGTTGCAAACAAAGTAACAGTCATGTTCCCAGCAGGAACTGAACAAATTGAAATTATTGGTACCTTTGTAATCCCAGAGTTTGGTACAATTGCAGCCATGATTCTAGCAGTAGCAATTATCTCAATAATTGCAGTATCTGCAAAATCAAGACTCAGCATTATGCCAAGATACTAAAAATCACATCTTTTTTCATTTTTTCATTTTTGATAGTAAAAGAAATATACAAACATGCCATTCAAAATTTGTGGATTCTAGGATATTTTATGGAATAATTTCTTTATTGATAATTTCAACGGGATTTGCTTTTGCACAAGAACAGCCAGCAATAACAATTCAAACAGATGATAAAAATTATGATGAAGGAGATACCATAGTCATATCAGGAGAAGTAGAGACATTTGTAGAAGGAGTAGATGTGGTATTACAGTTATTTAGAGAAGGCAATATGATAGAAATTGCACAAATTACTATAGCTCAAGATGGAACATTTTCAAAAACGATACTTGCTGAAGGTCCATTATGGAAGAAAGCAGGAACCGTTACAGTTAGAGCATCGTATGAAGTCGCTGGAGGAACTATAGCTGAAACCGATTTTAATTATGAACCAAAATCGGAAGTAGTAGAAACAACAACTAATTTTGAAGTTGACGCTGGAAGTCATGGAACATTTGATGTAGAATATACAATCAAAGGAGGCACAGTCAAAGACATGATAGTTGATTCAGACATTTTTGCATTAATAGTTCAAATTGATTCAACAGACGAAGGAAAAATTGACTTGGACTTGCCAAGAGAATTCATAGGAGCTGAAAAACAAGATGGAAAAGATGATACCTTTATTGTTTTGATTGATGGAGTTGAGGTAGCATATCAAGAATCAGTTGTACATTCAGATTCAAGAGTAATTACAATCAATTTTGAGCAAGGAGATTCAGATATTGAAATTATTGGAACTTACATTGTTCCAGAGTTTGGAACAATTGCAATGATGATTCTGTTAGTCGGAATTATGACAACAGTAATTCTAACAAGAAATAAGATTCAAATGAAAATTTAGTTTTTTGAAAAAGAATACTTTTCCTTAAACGGCGACACAGATCTTAATTCTTCTACAACTATTTTTAGAATTTCCACAGTATGTTCAATTTCTTTTTCATCATTAAACATTCCAGTTGTTAATCTTAATGAACCAGTAATTTGCTCATGAGAAAATCCCATTGCCTGTAAAACATGAGATGCTTTTTGAGTATGAACAGAACATGCAGAACCAGTAGATGCAGCAATACCATACTCATCAAGTTTGATTATTAGATCCTCACCATTTACACCAAGAAACGTAAAATGAGCATTGTTTGGCAAATGAGATTCAGGATGTCCATTAACAGTTACTTGGGAAATTTCATCACATACATTTTGAACCAAAGTATCTCGGAGTTTTTTCATGTGAGAAATATTATCATTTAGATTAGTTTTTGCAATATCACACGTCTTACCAAAACCAACAATATTTGCCACATTTTCAGTACCAGAACGTAAACCATGTTCTTGTCCGCCACCCAGAATCATAGGATTAAGAATCATTCCTTTTTTGACATACAAGGCACCAATTCCCTTGGGACCGTATAGCTTATGAGATGAAATAGACAACAAATCCACATCCAATTCATGAACATCAATTGGTACTTTTCCTACTGCCTGGACAGCATCAGTATGAAACACAACACCATGTTCATGACATAGTTTAGCAATTTCTACAATTGGTTGAATTGTACCAACTTCATTATTTCCAAACATAATTGAAACAATTCTAGTATTTTCAGAAAGATGTTTTTTTAAATCAGATAGGCTAATCGCACCAAACTTGTCAACTGGAAGATAAACTACATCAAAACCATCTTGAGATAATTTTTTACATGGTTCTAAAATTGCGTCATGTTCAATTGAAGAAGTGATAATTTGACCAGAAAAATGTTTAGTTGCAATTCCTCTTAATGCAGTATTATTTGATTCTGTACCTCCAGAAGTGATAAAAATTTCAGAAGGTTCAGCATTAATCAAAGATGCAATTTGTTTTCTTGCTTTTTCAACTGCCTTACGAGATAATCTCCCATAGCGGTGAATAGAAGAAGGATTTCCGTATTGTTCTTTGAGGTATGGAAGCATTGATTCTAAGACATCTTCATGAATTTGAGTAGATGCAGCGTTGTCAAGATAAATCAATCTGCAATCACGTTAATTTTTCCTGGTTTATACCCTTCTTGATCAATTTCAACTGAAGTAAATCCTATCATCTTTAATTTTTCTGTGATTTTATCTAATACAGCATCATTGAATTCAGAAATATCATTTTTTTCCACTTCAATTTTTGCAGAGCCATTTAGATCACGAACACGAACTTGTTTGACTTTGGTTAGTTGCTTAACAACAGTTTCACCAAATTCAATTCTAGTGAGTTTCTCAGCAGTAACTCTTTGACCCCAAGGAATACGTGATGCCAGACAAGAGTTAGAAGGTTTATCATGAACAGATAATCCAACAGATTTTGCAATTTGTCTAATTTGAGATTTTGAGAGATTTGTTTCAACAAGAGGACTCAGAATGCCATTTTTCCGTAATGCATCAATTCCAGGCCTGTAATCACCCAAATCATCCAAATTTGTCCCATCAACAATTACATCTACATGATGTTCTTTTGCCAATTTTAGCAGATGATCTCCTAATTCAAGTCTACAATGAAAACATCTAGTAGAATCATTTTTTGTAAAATCTTCATTTTCAAGTTCATTATAATCTAAGAAAAGTTGTGTTATTCCTATCTCAGTACAGATTTTTTTAGCTGTTTGTAATTCCTCTTCAGACAGAGTTTTGTAATCAGCAGTTACTGCAATTGCAGAATCACCAAGTTTTTGATATGCAGCATACGCAACAAGTGCACTATCTACACCACCAGATAATGCAATCATGACTTTATTTTTGTCAGCAAACCAATTTTCTAATTCATGTAATTTTGTCATTTAATTCTCCAATTTTTCAATCTCTTTTCGAAGTAAAGATTCTGTTTCTTTAATTGACTTCTCAAGAGAATTTGATATATCCTTTAAATCATCAAACTCTATTTTAAAATCAGTTTTTCCTTTGAATGTTGATTTTTTATATCTCACATCAAATGATTTTCCATCAATTGTTAATGAAATATTTTCATTAGTTCTAGGTACAATAAATCGATTAGATTCAGATATTCTGACACCTAACGTACCGGTTTCCAAGACCAGTGTATCGACAATTTCATCAATATTTTGATCATCACATATTATAGAAATTAGGTTTGTAGGTCTTCCTTTTTTTGTTATTCCATGATAAATTGAGGCATCTCTAGCACCCTTTTGCATGATTTTCTCAATTAGATTTCCAAGTATTTCACCTGAAATATCATCAACATTAGTTTCAAGAATCTTTACTGAGTCACTTTCTAAATTATTTGTGGAACCTCGAACCAATTTCAACACATTTGAGAAATTTTGAAAATCTTTTTGTCCTGCACCATAACCAATTGAGTCAATCTTCATGGCAGGATAATAATCCATACAAGTATTTGTCAAATTAGCCAAAATACACGCACCAGTAGGCGTTGTCAATTCCTCATTAGCGTCATTGCCTTTAATTTTTAGATAAGAATTTTTGAAAATCTCAAGAATAGCACTTGCAGGATTAGACATTGTTCCATGTGAGAAAGTTACACTTCCCCCACCCACAGAAACAGGCATGCAGATAATTTTTTCATCAAACAATCCTAAATCATCTAAAGCAATTGTAATTCCAACAATGTCAACTAGTGTATCAATACTAGAGGCTTCATGAAAATGGACAGAATCTTCTGAAACTCCATGTATTTTAGATTCTGAAGAAATTAGTGAATTAATACAAGATTCAGCAAATACTTTTGCTTTGTCTGACAGACCTAAATTTTGGGTAGAGTCATTAATTGCTTTTTTAATTTCAGAGCCCTTTCTTTCATGAGAGTTCTCATCAACATCTAAAATCAGTTGAAGAGCTTCAATTCCTCGTTTTTTGGTTTTTTGAAAATCAATTTTTTTAATGGTAGAGTCTGAGAAAAATTTTTCAGATTTTTTAATTCCATCAATTACCTTTTCTTTATTTGCTCCCAAATCAATCAGAGAAGAAAGAAGCATATCTCCTGATATTCCTGCAATTTGAGGATCAATTACTAAAACCATTGATTAAAAATTATCAAAAATGCTTATAAATTCGTCTGATCGGTCTAAAATTTCACTAGATTTAATTATTGAAAATTAACAGCGGTGTTCATGATTACTATAATTGGTTCAGGTAAAGTAGGTGGAGACGCGGCATTATTTTCAGCATTAAAGCGACTAGATGATCAAATTTTGTTATTAGATGTCGCAGAAGGACTTCCTCAGGGAGAGGCAATGGATATCAACCATATGCTTTCAGAACAAGGAATTGATGTTGAAGTAAAAGGTTCCAATAATTTTGAAGACATGAAAGGTTCCAATATTGTAGTAGTAGTTGCAGGTTCTGGAAGAAAACCAGGAATGACAAGAATGGATCTTTTGAAAATTAATGCATCAATTGTAAAAAGTGTAGTAGAAAATGTCAAAAAATACGCAGACGACTCTATGATTATTCCAGTAACTAACCCATTAGACCCAATGGCATACATCACATACAAGGTATCAGGATTTGATAGAAGTAGAGTATTTGGAATGGGAGGCATGCTTGATTTATCAAGATTTAGACAATTTATCCACGAAGCAACGGGACATTCTCGTGATTCAATCAGAGCACTAGTAATTGGGGAACATGGTGAAAACATGTTACCTTTACCAAGATTTTCATCTGTTTCAGGAATTCCATTATCGTCATTTCTACCAAAAGAAAAATTGGAAGAATTAGTTCAAAATACAAAACAAGTTGCAGCAAAAGTAATTGAACTAAAAGGAGCTACTGTACATGCACCAGGAAACGCAATTTCTGCAATTGTTGAATCGGTTGTAAGAGATAGAAAGCAGGTAATCCCAGTAGCGACTTATCTTGATGGCGAATATGGTCATTCAGATGTAACAATTGGAGTTCCAGCAGTAATAGGAAAGAAAGGTGTAGAAAAAATCATTGAGTTAGATCTAAATGATGATGAAAAACAAGTCTTTAACAAAGCAGTTGAAAGCGTTAAAGGTGCAATTTCAGGTATTGAAATCTAAGCCTTTTTTTATCCATAAAAAGAAAACAAATTATTGGAAACTCACGAAATTCTAAAAGCTGTGAAATCAGGAAAGATTTCAGTTAATGATGCAAAAAAACTCCTATCATTGTATTCTATTGAAGAGATAGAAGGAATTGCTAAGATTGATATCAATAGAAGAAATCGAAGAGGGATCCCAGAGATAATTTTTGCAGAGACAAAAGAACTAGATGAAATCAAAAAAATCATAAAAAGAGTTTTAGAAAAATCAAATTCTGTAATTGTTTCAAGATTAAAGAAAACAGATTACCCAAAAATACAAGCATTTGCAAAAAAACTCAAAGTTAAAGTCAAAACAGGAAAAAAATCATCTACATTGTTATTATTCAAAAAACCAATTAAATTTCAAGGAGGTAAAGTAGGCATTCTTACTGCAGGAACTTCAGATATTGGCGTAGCAGAAGAAGCAAGATTGGTATGTGAGGCAATGAATTGTAAATGCATTACAAGTTACGATGTAGGAGTTGCAGGAATTCAAAGAATTTTTCCAATTTTAAAAGAAATGGTAAAAGAAGATGTTGATTGTGTTATAGTTGCTGCAGGAATGGAAGGGGCACTTGCAACATTAGTTTCTACATTAGTAGATATTCCAATTATTGGAATTCCAACATCAGTAGGGTATGGTTATGGAGAAAAAGGAATTGCAGCTCTTGCATCAATGCTGCAAAGTTGTTCGTTAGGGCTATCAGTTGTAAACATAGACAATGGTATCGCAGCAGGTGGAATTGCCGCCAATATTGCAAATAGAACAATAAGAAAAAGAGAATAAGTAAAATTTACAATTCAAGAGGCAAATTAACCTCGTAAATGATATATAACATAGTTAAACGAAATGTGATAGTTGGCTGGCAAACGTGTTGTATTAACTGCTGATCGTAGTTTAATGACAAATTATAGAGGAAATTTTCTGTATGGGTTTATTGCTTGTGGACCATATGAGGTTCTACCGGAATGGGTTTTTGACAAAGTATTTTGTCCATCAGTTGAAACAGACCCAATCACTGGAGAAGCAAAGGTTGCACAAATTGGATTAAGAAGAATTGAAAGTTCATTGATTCAAGGAGGTTACAACAGAGAGGATGTATTCATCGGACATCCAGACATGTTACACAAATCAATTGGACCAGATACCAAAGTAGTAGGTATCAACGTAATGGATCCACTAGGAATGGCACCAGTTACTACAACAATGTCACCAGAAAAGTTGTCATATGTTGCAATGAAATTTAAAAAAATGTGTGCAAGTATAATTCAACTCAAAAAGAAATATGATTTCAAAGTTGTTGTTGGAGGAAACGGAGCATGGGAATTAGCAAAATCAGATAGAATGAAAATCCATGGAATAGATACAGTAGTAGTTGGAGAAGCCGATGAACTAGCAATTGACTTATTCCAAGATTTAGAGAAAAATGATGCACCAGAATTAATGCATTGTTTTGTAAGAAACCTTGAAAATATTCCAGTTATTGAAGGACCTACAATCAATTCTTTGATTGAAGCAATGAGAGGTTGTGGAAGAGGTTGTGACTTTTGTGATGTGAATAAAAGATCAAAGAAGGATTTACCTGTAGAAAGATTACAACATGAGGCAAAAATCAATTTAGATTATGGTTTTGATTCAATATGGTTACATTCTGATGAAATGTTACTTTATGGATGCGATAATAGAGACTTTGTTCCAAACAGAGATGCAATTACAGATTTGTGGAAGTCATTAAAGGGGCTCGGTGCAAACTTTATTGGAACAACACACATGACATTTTCTGCAGTTGCTGCAGATCCAACATTGATGCAACAAATTTCACACATCAATGGTCAAGATAAATCAGGAAGATGGCTTGCAACTAACTTAGGAATCGAAACAGTTGCACCAGATATGGTAAAGAAACATCTTGGTGTCAAAACAAGACCATTTTCAACTGAAGAGTGGGGAAGTGTAGTTAGAGAAGGTGCAAAAATTCTTAATGAAAATCACTGGTTCCCAGCTGCTACAATCATTATCGGTTGGCCAGATGAAACACCAGACGATATTCAATATACAATTGATATGATGAGTGACTTTAGAGAGATGGACTTTAGAGGATTAGTAGCCCCATTATTGTATCAAGACTTTAGTGAAAAGAATTCAATGCACTTTGGAAACTTGAATGAAGCTCAATTCACTTTGTTTTGGAAGTGTTGGGAAAACAATCTCCGTGTAATTAATGATATTATTCCAATTATTCTCAGAAACAAGACATATGGTCCACCAATGAAAGTTTTCATGTACGGAATTTTGAAAGCAGGAACTTGGGCAATTATGAGATATCTAAGAGGATTGTGCAAAGATCTCTTTAATGGAAGAACACCTGATGAGATAATTGACAAATATGCCAGAAGTAGATCAGTATCTGCTCCTAAAATTCAAACAAAGAAACTATAGATTTTCCAGAGCTATATCTGCAATGGTATTTCGTTTTGGTGTTAAAGACACAAAGTAAACTTTGTCGGCTCTTTCGATATTATCTACTTTTTTGTAAGATTTTGAAGGTACATCAAATTCATAGATTCCGGGTTCCAATGAACCTTTGACATACAACATCAGATATGTTTCTCCAGTAGAAGGGCTAAGTGGAATAAAGGACATTACATGATCCTTGTAAGAATTAATCGGAATGGTATTCTTCATTGGCGGTGCAGCTGATGCCAAATACATGAAAATATCTTCAATGGAATCAAATTCCTCATATTCAATATGCATGAAATAAGATAATGTGTTTCAGTATAATAACCTAGAGTAATCCTAGAAGATTATTTTCTAGATTTTAGAGATTTGTGAACTTTGAATCCAATTAATGCTGGTGCTGCAATATACATTGCCAAGTTAAGTGCAATAACAGAAATTCCTAATCCTAAAACTTCAACTTCTGAACCATCTTCAGCCAATGTCATGATAGATAGTGTTGAAATCATTGGTGTGATAAATGCCCTAACTGCTTCTTGGAACATTGGGTTTTCTCTTTCCCAATCAGCAATTGTCGGAGAGAATGAATAGTATAATTGGTTGAATCCGGTCATAAATGATACACCAGATGCAGTACTCATTACAGTGTTATCTCTAATTTCTCTTAAGAATTGAACTTGTGGTGCTAATTCAGTTCCATATGCAGCAGTTGCAATTAGACATCCGCCACCTTTTGATTCTGGTTCATCAGTTTTGATTACTTGACACATTCCGTTAACTAGTTCTGTTCCAGGTCCACATGTTGGTTCTGGTTCTGGCTCAGGTTCTGGCTCAGGTTCTGGCTCAGGTTCTGGCTCAGGTTCTGGCTCAGGTTCTGGCTCAGGTGTTGGTTCGGGTGTTGGTTTTGGCTCAGGGCTTGGTGTAGGTTTAGCACTTCCACCAACATAATTTATCTCAACATCACCTTTAGTTGGACCATAAAAGAAATTAACAGTATATTCGCCAGAGTTTTTCCATAAAGGACCTCCTCCAACAAGATTTAATTCAAAAGTACCATCAGAACTTACGCCACTCATTACCTGACCAATCTGTACAATACTGTTATCAGGAGATATAATTGTGAAAGTAAGTGCATGACCAGCATCTTCATAATCTACAATAGTTCCAGATATGATAATTGGATCACCATTGCCAACATTTCCAGAATTAGAAGATACTTCTATGTATGAGTTTGCTGCAAAAGCAGGACCAGTCATGCCAAAGGACATAATCGAAACAGCTAATAATGTAAATGCAAAGATACTTGCAGTCCTCATTTTCATTTTGATTCATGGGTTGTGAGTATTTATGTATTTGATGAAAGAAAAATTGACCAGATTATATTCGAATTATACCTTTTTTGACCAAGTATTGAATCGATTTTATAAATTCGCCTTCTGGAATTTGATCGTCAGCCCACCACTTTGCAGTATTTTTAATCCAATCAGGAATTTCTTGTTCTATTAAACTTCTTTCAGAGGGCTCAATTGAAATTACACCAGTGTCTATTAGATGTTCAATTCCGTTGATAAATTCACCATCAGAAATATTGTCAGAAGACCACCAACGTGCATTATTTTTCACCCAATCAGGGACATTTTCAGAAACTACACTAAATGAAAGAGTTCCAATGTTTTTTCCATCATATGAGAGATAAACAAAATATGTTCCAGGTAAAGTGTTTGGTTGAACAGTAAACATAGAACGATAACCTCCACTATTACTTAGAGATGCAGCAAAGTTTTGTTTTGTACCATCAGGATTTGTTAGTTCGATGGATAATGGAACGCCTCGTTTATGGTTTTGAATACTTCCTGTCAAAATAATTTCTTTAGAAGAACCACTTGTTGGAATTGTCACTTTTTCTGAACTTAATTTAGCAGAAGTAGAATAGGATACAGAAGATTTTGAATTAAGTAAACTGAAAATATTTGCATTTCCAGAAGAATCACGAGAGTCATAATAACGGACATCAAGACTTCCACCAGCAGTAGAAATTAATTTTGAGCCTGTTTTATCACAAATTTGAGATGGCATTTTGAAAACTCCTGTAAAAATTCCTGTACTAGGTCCTGTTTCTACAAGTGTAAATCCAGTAGAAGCTAAACCGCCATGTTCAACTCCATTTACAGTACATCGCTTGTAACGAATATCTTTGAGTTTTACCTCTAACAATATTTCTCCATCTTTTCCTACAGTATCAACATTGTCAGAGTTAGGATCATTAATCACTTGATAAATTTCAACTGTGTCACTTTTCAAATTAAGATCAGAATCACTAAGGGTGATAGTTACAGGTTGACCAAATCGAAATGTTGATGAAGTTGTAGAAACTTTACCAGAATTTGTTGCGACATCAGTTTTACTTGTAGTTGTAGTTGTTACCCCAACAGAATCTAAATCAGCATAAGATATTGCAACACCATCTTCATCAATTAATCTATTAGTAACGATAATTTTTATTTCATCATCAATTGTTTGTGTAGTTCGAATAAAATTAGGATCAAGAATATTTAGTTGGTTTGCAACAGCATATTCAAAAGTACCTTCAAAAGTAGATGAGTTGTCTTGTGTTTCTTCTAATTCAAAACGGTAAATAGAATTGTTTATGCTGTCATTGTTTTTTAATCCAAATGAAAAAAAGTCAAAAACTATTGGGAGTTTATTGGATTCATTAGAAACTTTAACCGTATCAGAAGAATCAAAATCAATTATTAGAAATACACTACCAGTTTTTGTCTTAATATCCTCTACATCATTATTATCAATTTGAATAAATCCTTGAGATGAAGACACATCACCATCATCAGCAATTACAATTTGAGGAGTGGAATCACGAGATCCAAATGCAAGTGCAAATGTGGCACTACTAAAATCAGAAATTTCTAGTTCATTTTCGAGGGATCTTAAATCATAATTTATCCAGTTTGTACCATCAGTGTTAGATTCTGAAGAATCAAGAAGAGAGGATGCTAAAGATGAGGCAGAAATACCCAAATTAATTGAAATCATCTCATAAGAAGCATCAGAAACATTTGAAGTATCAATTATCAATATATCAGAATTTGAGTCAGGAACAGAAGAATTAGCATCATCACCTCCAGATAAGGTAGGAGATGATGAATGAAATTCAACACTATGCGCATGTTCTAAAGTAACAGGATTTCCGATGGTGATTGTAGGAATTAGTGCAGAGTCTCTAAAGACATCAAGATGATCTCTAGCACCAGTATTCAAATTTTGATCAGGATCAATCAATATGACAGAGTATTCAGTACCAGGTCTAAGTGGACCATCATATCCAATTGTTAGAAAAGGCTCTTCATCAAAAGAGACAGAAGCTGTAGAGAATCCAGTAATTACAGAAATAGATTCTTTATTGTATGTTATTTGTCCAGTTTGTCCTCTAGGAGCATCATCTAAAATACCAATTACTGATTGATCACTATGATCAGAACTAGAGAATATCCCAGAGTTTGGTTTTTGTTCAGTTAATGTAACTATGTTGGAGTAAGTGTTTGGAACTGCATCAGATACCGAAGAAGTGGGTTGATCATTGTTTGTTTTTAATTTCATAATATTTCCAAGATTGAGAGACAATTTTCCATTATCTTCAAATCCTAAATTTGAAAGATGAGGAACCAGATTTACCAATCCTGTATTTCCATTTGCGTCATTATTTCCGGAATTATCAAATGCTTGATAAAATGTACTTATTGGAGAATTAACATTAAATGTCCAAGAATCCTCATCGGTTGGGTCTTGATTTAATTGAATGTCATTAAGAGTTAGAAAAACTTCAGAGTTTTTAGGATAAAGTTCTCTATCAAGTTCTAAAGAAATAGTTTGGATTTCATCATAATCAAGATATACTTTTTGAGATGGTCCAGCAGGATTGTATTGTATTGTTACATCATCAAAAGAATAGAGTTGGATCAATGGCCACGCATCAGCATCTAATCCAATTTGGCCAACAGATACATTGGAATTGGTATTAATGGATTTTGCATTTCTGACGACATTATTATGATTAGAGGTGTTTGTAGGACTAGTAGTACATGCAGAAAAAGATGAATCACCATTAGTAGAGCCAGAAACAGAGCCAGGTCTAGGAATTGCAAAACCGTCAGTTTCACTAAGAGATATTCCAAAGACAGATGTTGCAGTATCACGACTGCAAAATTCTCCAAAGTCTAATCCTTTGCCTGCCAAACCAACAGTTGCATCAGCAATTTTTGCCTTGTCAACATTTGCAAAATATGCATACCAATGCCCGTCCGTTGCTTGTACCATACGGAGTGTTTTCCCATTAATAGTAACGTCAGGTTCGCCTTTTCCTTCACCAGTATCAGAAATATTGGAATCTCGAATAACTACTTCAATTACCATAGAACCTGCAAAAACATTACCAAATTCTGAATTTTCAGCAGATACGTACAGATTAGGATTAGAGGCATATGCATCCATAACTGGAATGAGCATAATTGAGAAAAAACCTAACAAAAACAACCAATTTTTGTCCAATATCGAAAATGAAGTCTCTTTCCAAATAACGTTATCGTATGATTGCTCCTTAGAAACTTGTAATACATGATAGAAATTATTAGAAAATAAGAAAATGTTTGTACAGAGAAGCAAGGTATTACAAATTTCACTTTTAGCTATTTTTTCAGCATTTGTGGTTGAATTAATTTTCGGTCTTGTCTCAAACAGTTTGGCGCTAATCACAGATAGTATTCATGCATTGTTGGATAGTGTAGTGACTTTGGTGTTACTTTTAGCTGCAAGAATGGCAATAAAGCCACCAGATGCAGAACATACCTATGGTCATGGAAAAATAGAATCATTAGGAGGATTAATTGGAGGAATTGCAATTTTTCTAATTGCATGTTTTTTCATTTATGAATCCATTAACAGAATACAAAGTCCTCCACCAAATGTGTTGCCCGGAATGTTTGCAATAATTGGCGGACTATACACAATAGGAATTGATGTTTTTCGAATAATTCTTTTGAGAAGATCAATTCAAAAAATTGGGGGAACAACACTCAAAGCAGATTTTTATCACGCATTCATGGATCTTGGATCAACATTAGTAGCAATTATTGGAATAATTTTGGTATCTTATGGCATGTATCATGGTGACTTTGTTGCAGCATTAATTTTAGGAGGCTTGCTAGCAGTACTTAGTGTCAAACTAGTTTACAAAACAGCTCTTGATTTGACAGATATTATTTCACCAGAGCTTGTCAAAAATGTAAGAGACATTTCAACATCAACAGAAGGGGTTATTGGGGCAGATCCCATACTAATGAGACGTTCTGGAGATACAATTTTTGCAGACGTTACAATATCATTAAGAGGTGATACGAGTTTTGATAGAGCGCATGAGATAAGTGACAATGTTGAGAAAAATATTAAAAATAAATTCCCAAATACATCAATTACAATCCATTTTGAGCCTGATTGGGAAGACGTTCCATTAGATGCAAAAATTCTAGATATTGCCAAAAGTGTAGAAGGAGTAAAAGGAGTACACAATGTCAGTACACATAAAACCAAAGGAAAGACATTTTGTAACTTACACGTAATGGTAGACAGAGAGATGAATCTATCATCAGCTCACAAAATATCAGAGAACATAGAACAAAAAATCCAGGACAACATACCAGAGATGGAACATGCTACGATTCACTTGGAACCATTTGTCACAGTACCAGAAAACTTCAACTTGGAAGATAAAATCACTGAGAAGAAAATTAAGATAATTTTAGAGAAATATCCGGAAATTAAAAAAATTGGAAGGATTGTATCATTGAATTTTGAAAACATACTCAAGATAGATATTGATTGTTCGTTTGACAAAAAATTATCAATTGAAAAAGTTCATGACTTGACATCAGAGATTGAACATATCATAAGAGAAGAAATTGATGATGCTGTAATTACGATTCATCCAGAACCAAACTAAACCAAAATACTTGTCAAATACATTACAAGCATTCCTACAGCAAATCCAGATGCTACTGATGCACTCGAGAGATTATTATCACCTTCATCTCGAATCCATTTCGTGATAACAACAATTACCTGAAATATTGCTCCAGCACCAATTGAGAGAAAAATTACCGAAGTAAATGGAGAGTAGGAAAAACCACCAATCCATGCACCAAAAATAGCAGGAGCACCAGCAATCATGCCCATAGCAGCAAGTTTTCCAATCATCAATTTTCCACGAGACATAGGGGCTGCAATTGCTATTCCTTCAGTAGTATTGTGTAAAGCAAATCCTACAATCAAAAATGTGCTAAATGCAACAGAGCCCAATCCAACGGCTGCACCAATTGCTAATCCCTCACCAAAATTATGCAGTCCGATTCCAATAGAAATCATTAATGCGATTGCAACAGGTTTTGCAAGTTTTGATGAACTAGCTCTTTCAACAAGCTTGTTTCCTGAATAGTACAATCCAAGAAAAGACAATATTGTCACAGTAGCAACTAGTAAACCGCCATTGAAGCTTCCTGCTAGACTTTCATCAGAAACTTCCATTGCTTCTTCGATAGAATCAATTGCTAAGAAAAGCAATAATCCGGCAGTCAATGCTAAAAAGAAGTGGAATTTTTGTTTGCTTATCTTCTTGATAAAAGGAAGCCACAATAATCCAATCATCACAGGAATAATTCCAACATAAGTTCCAATAATTGCAAAAAAGATAGCTAGATCTAAAGTAGGTTCTAATGCAGGAGCAGCTGCTTCAACTTCTTTTTCAAATCGTGTTCCATCCTCAATTGTTATTCCAATAATGTATGGCTCTGCTTCATTCCATTCAAATGGAATTCTAACTAAGGTTGTCTCAAACCTTTCAAGGAACCTATCAGGTTCTACAGCAGCTGGTTGAATTCGATCATTTACATCTGCCATAGCTACTTCAACAGGAATTGGTCCGGTGTTTCTTACAGTTGCTTGAATTTCCGAATCAACAAAATCAACTTTTTCAATAGTTA
Organism: Nitrosopumilus sp. S6; assembly: GCF_054515815.1. Classification (NCBI taxonomy): domain Archaea; kingdom Thermoproteati; phylum Nitrososphaerota; class Nitrososphaeria; order Nitrosopumilales; family Nitrosopumilaceae; genus Nitrosopumilus; species Nitrosopumilus sp. S6. The sequence goes on along the minus strand of NZ_JBTNRI010000011.1, from coordinate 25,007 downwards.
TTTCAGGTAATGGAATACCTAAATCTAATAAATCAGCACCAGGACCAAAAATGTACACCATCATCAAAATTACAAAAGCAAATGGAATTACTCCACTTGCAATGACTCTTCCGTTAGATGACTTATCACTAAGTTCCATATTCTGCATCCTGAGTATTTTTTTCGGGGTTATCTTTTACAAGAAATATTCCAACCCATCCTTTCTCTGAAAACTCTACTTTGTGGGCATGGAACAAGTACTTTCCAGGATAATCATATTCAAATTCCATGATTCCACGCTCAGTTTGAGACATGGTTATCATATCGGTGTAAAATGATGGAACAAGATCAGTGCCTGTTGGATAATACTTGTACAGATTACCATGAAGATGTAAATTGTTTATTGGATCAAATTCGACCATATTGACTACATAAACTCGAATTAACTCATCAGTGTTAATTTGGATAGGATGATGTTGATAGTAAAATGGAATTGTGTTTGCAGCATAGAAATTGTTTTCACCATCAAAATCCATATCCAAACCATTTAAAACCATAACCATTTCATCAGCTGCAGGTCTTCCCTCTTTTGGATCAACTATGAAGACACCATAAAGACCACGTACAATATGTTCCTCAAGTGGCATGATATGACAATGATATGGATGAACTCCAACAGGTCCGGCTTCAAATTCATATACAAATTGTCCACCGCCTCCCCCTACAGGTTCAAAGACACCATCCATTCCAGCAGGATGAATTCCATGAAAATGCATTGTGTGTTCTTTTGAACCATTGTTGATGAATTTGATTCTAACAATATCTCCTTCAGTAGCTCTTATGGTAGGTCCAGGAACAGTTCCATTAAAAGTCCAAACATTAAAGAAAATACCAGGTGAAATTTCTTGAACTCTGTCATCTTCAGCAATTATTGTATAATCTCTAATTGTCTGTCCACTTTCAGAAATAGAGACTCTCCCATATTCAAAATTTCGTAAAAATTCATCAGGATCAAATTCTACTGTTGAAACAGTATAAAGAGGATCAATTATTTCACCAGATGTTTTTACAACAGCCCCTGAATGAGTAACAAATGTTTTTTGTTCAGATTGAGCTTCAGAAATTGTAGGAAATACCACAACTAAAGAAAGACCCACAGTAATTGAAATAAGTAAAATCATTGCGTTTGAACGAGTAATTCTCATAAATTAAAACCAAGAGTTCTTTATTTAAATTTAACCTAAGCTAACTTTTTTAGCCTAATCTAACTTTGTTAAACAGGGCTAAATCAGTAAATTATAAAAAATTAGGTTTAAAGTAAAGAAAAAAAGTTCCAAATTATGCAAAAGGCCGGAGTTATTCTAGTTGTTTCAGGGGCATTGATTGTAATAGGACTAGTCTTACTTGCAGTAGGCAACCAAGTAATCCTAGAAGGTGTCTTTCAAGGAAATGGCAAGATTAGTTCAAACCAAGATTTGATCATCTCAGGAGAATTTAACTCAGAAGAATCATCCGTAGGTGTTTTTGCAGTACAAGTAATGGAGTTTAAGGAAAATAGAGTTTCAGCCAAAATATTAGATCCATTTGAAAATGAAATAGTTTCAAAAAATATAGATGAAGAAACTATCGAAGAGGAATTTGATATTTTTGACACAGGAGAATACAAACTGATCATTCAAAGTAACTCCAATGAAGAAACACAAGTGTTTGGTGCAATAGGGCCACGTCCAGATGCAGGAAAAAAATCACTTAGTTTTGTTTCAGCATATATTTTGATAATCGGGATGGTTGGGTTGGTAGGTTCTGGAATTTACAGGATAAAGAGTAAAAAGAAATCAGTTTAGATAGCTATCCATTTTTTCAAGACCGCTGATGGTTTGATCAAAATTATCACTACTTTCAACAATGCTACTAAGTTTATCAGAATTTGCAGAAAGAGTAGTTTCACCATCAGTGTTTTTTGTGATAAATCCGTGTTCTATCAAATAAGACAATCTTTCAAAGACTTCAGATTCAGGAATAGAAGCTTGTTCGGCCAAAAAAGAACTTGTTTTTTCACCATCTTCCAATTCTGCCAAAATTGAAGAGGTTATTGGATCAAACATACAATCTACAACCTTTTCGCGATCAAAAGTTTCCGTCATTTCAATAGAAATGAAGATGTGGAAAGTTATAACTTTTCAAAATCCAATAAGATAATTAAGAAAAAAACCCACAATACACTATGCAAAAGCTTTGTGGAAATGACCCATCAGGAAAGGGAGAACATTGTTTCTGCATAGATATTGATGCCCAGCGAGGTGTCAAAAAATGCTGTCAATGCAATCAATGGAACGTTCAAGGTAATGATTGGACAGAGGATGAAGACTTTAGATAATCAAAATACAATTAAGCCCACAAACAAGAATACAATACAAAAAATGTCGAAAATCACCCAAAATAGTGCCTAGCATGGTTTTTATCGGGGTTTCTTTGAATTTTGGAATACTTGAGCACTCAAGAATATAGACACATTGTTAGGATTGTGGGTAATGATATCCCAGGAGAGAGAAAAATGCTCGTGGGGTTAACTCAGATCAAAGGTATTGGATATAATTTTGCTACAGCAATTCTTGACACATTAAAAATTGATTCAAATTCTAACATAGGTCACCTTACTGAGGAAAATGTTCAAGCAATTGAGAAACTAATTTCAAACCCAGTTGAAGGTAATTTTCCAACATGGTTCCTTAACAGAAGAAAAGACATTGAAACTGGTAGTGATTTACATTTGCTAACATCAGATATTCCATTTACATTAAGAAATGACATTGAAAGAGAAAGAATTACTGCAAGTTGGAGAGGTTATCGTCATCTTAGCGGTCTCAAAGTAAGAGGACAAAGAACAAGAACATCTGGAAGAAAAGGCGGAGCAGTTGGTGTTGCAAAAGGTGGCATGGCAGCTCCTGCAAAGAAATCATCTTCTGATGCTCCAGCAGCCGCAGCTCCAGCAGCCGCAGCTCCAGCAGCAGATGCAGCCGCAGCTCCAGCAGCAGATGCAGCTCCAGCGGAGAAAAAAGAATAGGTGTTCTGAATGGGAGATCCAAAATATCCACGTAGAGTTTGGAGAAAGCCAAAGAGACCTCTTAATTATGAATTAAAAATGGAAGAGTTGAAAACACTTGGAACATTTGGATTAAGAACTAAAAGAGAATTATGGAAAGCACATACCGAATTATCTAGAGTAAGACATCAAGCAAGATCATTGCTTGCATTAAGACAAGAAGTTAGAGAAGAGAAAGAACCAATCTTAATGAAATCATTAGCTAGAATAGGATTAGTTAGTGCAGATGCAACATTAGATGATGTGCTTAACTTGACTCCAAATGATTTACTTTCAAGAAGATTGCAAACTATTGTTACAAAAAAATTAGGATTCAAAACACCATATCAAGCAAGACAAGCAGTTATTCACGGTCACATTATGATTGGTGAAAGAAAAGTAGACATTCCATCATATACAGTTACAGTAGAAGAAGAAGACAATATTCATTTTGCACCAGAATCAAAGATTCCACAAGTTTTAGAAAAGACGAAAAGTGAGGCTCCTGCTGAAGAAACAGTTGAGGCTCCTGCTGAAGAAACAGTTGAGGCTCCTGCTGAAGAAAAAAAAGATGAAAGTTCTTCAACTGAATCATAGAATAATTAGGCGTATCAGTAAATAACCCCCAATTATCAGGAGAATAGTTATGTGTTCAATTATCGGTTATTACGGAAAAGGAACTGCAGCCCCCATAATTGTAAAAGGTCTAAAGAGAATGGAATATCGAGGATATGATAGTGTAGGTGTTGCAACAGAATCAGAAAACCAAATTGAATTAAAAAAAGGAATTGGTAAAGTACAAGAAGTTAATTCAAAAATGCAATTAGATACACTTCCTGGAAAAGTTGGAATAGGTCATACAAGATGGGCAACTCATGGAAAGGTGACAGATGTAAATGCACATCCACATCCTAGCAATTCAGGAAAAATTGCAATTGTACATAATGGAATTATAGAAAATTTTGAAGAGTTGAAAAAACAACTAGAAGAAGACGGATATGTTTTCAAAAGTGAAACAGATAGTGAAATTATTGCAAATTTACTTCAAAAAAATTATGAGCAAACAAATAATGTAAAAGAAACAATTCTAAAAACAGTCTCAGCATTAAAAGGACATTATGCATTTGTTGCCATGTTTGAAGATGGACAATTAGCAGCTGCAAGATTTCACGAACCATTGATTATTGGAGTAGGAGAAAGTGATTTCTTTTTGTCAAGTGATGTTTTAGGATTTATTGAATTTACTGATGATGCAATTTACATGGAAAATGGAACTTTTGTGATATTAGACAAAGATAAATTCCAAATTTTAGATTTTGATGGAGAAAAAACAGGATATGGGATCACCAAAGTTTCAAAAGAATTTGGAGACGCATACAAAGGAGATTATGCACACTTTACATTAAAAGAAATTTACGAGCAGCCTGAAACAATTTTGAAAGCAGGAGAAAAAACAATTAGCGATATTGAAAGAGCAACAGATTACATTAGACATTCAAAAAATATCTACATTACAGGAAGTGGAACTAGTTATAATTCGGCATTAATTGCAAAGCAAATTTTGTCAAAATATGTAAAAATCAAGGCTGAGCCAATTATGTCAAGCGAACTTCAATTTGCTCCAAACGCGATTGAAGAGAATTCTATTCTAATTGCAATATCACAAAGTGGAGAGAGTGCAGATGTTTTAGAAGCAGTAAAAATTGCAAAAAATGCAAATTGTAAGATTATTGCAATTGTAAATATATTAACATCCTCACTTGCACGAGAAGCAGATGTCGTAATTGGTTTGAATTGCGGTCCAGAAATCGGAGTGGCTGCAACAAAAAGTTTCACATCACAACTTGTAATATTATACAAAATTGTACAGAAATTAAGTAATAACGACATAACAATTAATTTTGAAGAATTCTCAAAATCAATTTCAAAGACATTAGACAATCCAAAAAACATTCAAGAAATCGCTAAAGAATTGAAAGAGGTTTCAGACATTTACATTCTAGGACGTGGAATAAACTATCCTATTGCAACAGAATCAGCATTAAAACTCAAAGAATTGACATACATTCATGCAGAAGGAATTGCAGGTGGAGAGTTAAAACATGGACCACTTGCATTAATGGATTCCAATGTATTTGTAATTATTTTAAATCCAAATGATTCAACGTATTCAGATACTCTTACTAGCGCAAGAGAGATTAAAACTCGTGGTGCAAAAATCATCGGAGTGTCTGATGTGAAAAGTGATGTTTATGATTATTGGATTGAGATACCAAAAATCAGTGAAATACTGTATCCAATTTCAGAGATAATTCCAATTCAATTACTATCATATTATGCAGCACTAGAAAAAGATGCAGATCCAGATTATCCAAGAAATCTTGCAAAATCAGTTACAGTCAAGTAAACAATCTTTGATATTCTTTTTCAACTAAACTCAAGAAATTTTCAGAATTACTACCAGTTTTCAGCATTGATGAAATAATACTGCCACCAGCACCCACTCCTTCTTTTGCAAATCCTTCAGAAAATGCCTTTAAACCAGAAAATTTGGAATTGCTCATGCCTGGATCTACAGAGATGATGGGAATATCTGCAATATCATGAACTAGTTCTTTGAAATTTGCGTTTTTGTCATTTGTAATATAAGATGTAGTTCCAATTGCAGTGTTTTCTTCATTGAATCCAATTTTTGATGCAAATGCCAAAACTGCAGCCATCTGGGTTCCACCAGCCAACATTACTTTTGATACACTTGAAGCTGAGCTCAGCATTCCAGCAACAAAAGGAATCATGGGATCACCAATTTTTGCAACAATACTGTAAGGATGATCAGAATCAACTCTCTCAAGTGCAGAGGTTACAATTTGATTTTTTAATTCAACAGGATTATCAGGGATACTTGAACTAACCTTTGCATCATAGTCTAATGCTTTGAGTAATGCTAGTGCAGTAGTTGTTCCACCAGGAATACACTCACCAATAATCAAACAATCAGTTAATGATGCTAAACTTCTTCCAATAATTTGTCCATATTCAACTGCACGAGAAACGATAGTGTCAGTCATTGCATCTTGGATTGAAATATTTTTTCCAAAAGGCAATCCAGATTCAATAAAAGGTAATTGAGGGGCGATTTTACTTCCAGCATTAATTGTTAAATGAGAAATACTTGCAGATTCTAGAGCAGTTTTAGTCAATATTCCAGGAGTAGGTTTGCCATCAGGAGTCATTGGAATTTTATCAATAGTCTTACAATATCCGTAATGGAGATATTCTGCATCAGCTGGAGGAGTAAATTGAATTGAATTCTTATCTGCTCCAGCAAAAGTTATTCCAGGAATTTCAGACGTTTCAGTGTACGAAATAACAAACGAAAAAAGAAATCTGCCAGATTTTACAGAATCAATGAAATTTTGAGCCAGATCAATATTGCCATATAATTCAAAATCTTCCAAAAAATCACTAACCCATCATATCAAGAAACTGTTGTTCAGTCCTCTTTTGCATTACCATGTTTGTAATTTTTTCTTGTCCTATTGTAGATGTCTCTTTATGGCCATAATTGTGCCCAGGATATAGAACCAAATTATCATCTAATGAATAAAGAACATCAAATAGACTATGATAGAGTTCTTTTGCACTACCACCAGGTAAATCGATACGACCACAATTTCCAACAAATAATGTATCGCCTGAAAAAATTTTTCCATCACCTATCAAACAAATACTATCCTTTGAATGACCAGGAGTGTGAAGAACTTTTAATTTTGAGTTACCAAATTCGATGAAATCTCCATCTTTTACAGTAATGTCATGTTTTAATTCTGAATTTTCATGCTGAATAATTGGAGCTTTAGTAGATTCTACCATCGCTTCATTTCCAAGAGTATGATCAAAGTGATGATGAGTGTTAACAATGTATTTAATTTTCAAATCATTTTTTTTAATTACCATCTCCAACTCAATAAGATCCCAAGAGGGATCAATTATGATAGATTCACTTGTATCCTCATCCTCTACAATGTAACAAAAATTTTGCATGTTTCCAACTGGAATTTGATGAACTATCACAAAATTCCCTCCTCTGCCTCGGGAGGAATCCCAATTTTTTCTGCAAATAATTCACCCGTCAAATCTTTTCGTTTTGGAATGCCTTGTTTCATTTTGTGAAATGTTACAGTCATATCACATTTTGTGAAAATGTTTGCAGTTTCACCTGTTTGAGGATCCAATCCAGAGGGGACGTCAACGGCAAATTTGTAACAATCAGTCTGATTGATGTAATTGATTGCAGATGCATATGGTTCTCTTATGTCTCCAGAAATACCAGTACCCAGAATCCCATCAACAATCACATCAGGCTTAAAATCAAAATCAGTAGAACCACCAGTCATGAGTTTTACAGAAGGCATTTTTTCCAAAATAGACCAATTCCAATTACTTTCCTCAGTTTTGATATTTTCGGGTTTTCCAAGAAGCATTACGGTAACTTTGGCACCATACCCAGCAAGATGTCTTGCCATTACTAATCCATCACCACCATTATTTCCCATTCCAACAAAAATCAAAATATTTTTTGAATCTACACTTCCAAGTTTTTCAACTAATCTTTTCACTGAGGCAGCACCAGCATTTTCCATCATGAATTTTTTTAAAAATCCCATATCATGACCTTTATTTTCAATATTGTACATTTGTTCAACTGTAATTTCCATAATTTACGTGAGAATCATATCCAAAATAAGAGTTTAGAAAACGACTTTATGGCAGTTTTATGGAACACAAAATATGACGTTAAAAAATGTAAAACCATCACTGAACAAAATTGCAAAGTCTTTGGGCAACGTTCAAGACTCTAGAGAATTTCTATTAAAAAATACCCGGGAAATTATTATTCTTTGTAGTAGGTCAATAATTGCAGTTCATAAAAATGATACAAAGACAGGAAAAAGTAATCTCAAAAAAGCAGAAATGCTCTTAAAAAAATACAAGAGAAAAGCAACAGGAGATCTTAGAAGATATATCATTACACCTGAACAAGAATTTGTTGAAGCAGCATGCCTAATTGCAGTTGTAGAGAAAAAAGAAATCCCATCAGATAAAAAATTAGGCGTTATGCCAGAATCATATGTTTTAGGATTACTAGACTGTATCGGAGAACTAAAGAGAATGACATTTGATAAAATTAGAATTGGTGAAATAGAAGAAGCAACAAGAATTTTTGAAATAATGGAAAACTTGTATCTTCAACTTTACACATTCTCAATGTATGATAAAGTAGTAAAAGAAGCTAGAAGAAAAATTGATGTAAATAGAATTTTAGTTGATGATGTCAGATCTGCAATTACTGAAGAAAAGAGAAGAACTGAGTTAATCAAAACATTACAAAAATTTCAAAAATAATTTTCAAAGTTGGTATGCGGGCGATGGGATTTGAACCCACGAACTCCTGAGAGACTAGCCCCTCAAGCTAGCGCCTTTGGCCAGGCTGGGCGACGCCCGCAAAGAAATTTCCATGCATGGTTTTTATAATCCTTGATTACTTTTTCGTTCGTATGTTAATTCCTGTTAGATGTTTTACGTGTGGAAATCTAATTGCCGACAAATATGATGATTATCAAAATAAAATCAAAGCTGGAGAAGATCCAGAAAAAACTCTAGATTCAGTTGGAGTTGAGAGATATTGTTGTAGAAGGATGTTACTAACTACTGTTGAAACAATTCAACAAGTAATTCCATTCTATGAAGCAATTCAGAGAAGAAAACAAGAAGTTCAATCTGAGTTAGAATAACTTGACCAAGATCACTTCAATTGAAGGACGTATTCTATACAATAGTAGAGGAAGTAAAACAATAGAAGTAGATGTTGAATCTGATGGAAAATATTTGGGAAGAGTTTGTGCTCCATCAGGTGCAAGCGTTGGAAAATATGAGGCAGTAAGTTTTCGCAATGGAAAACCTGAAGAGAGTCTTCAAATTTTAAAAGAAAATTCGCAAAAATTTATCGGTTTAGAATCATCGGATCTAAAAGTAATTCATGATACTCTGAAAAGTTTTGATAGTTCATCAAACTATTCTGAAATCGGGGGCGCACTTGCTTTTGCAGTAACAATTGCATCCATGGAATCAGCCTCAAAAGCACTTGAACAACCATTATTCAAAACACTATCAAATGAATCATCATTCAAATTTCCATTTCCTTTAGGAAATATTTTAGGAGGAGGAGCTCATGCCGGACCAGGTACACCCGACATTCAAGAAATTTTAATTTGTGCAACAGGTGCAAAAAGCATTGAAGAGGCAATTGAAACAAACTTAGCAGTACACAAAGAATTACGTATTGTTTTAGAAAAAGAAGATCCTAGTTTTACAAATGGTAGAGGAGATGAAGGGGGATGGGCACCAAAATTAGAAAATCAAAAAGCATTAGAAGTTTCTGCAAAGGCTTGTGAAAATTTAGGATTTACTTTAGGAAAAGAAGTATCACTAGGAGTTGATTTTGCATCATCAACACAATGGAATGAAGAAAAATCAAAGTATGTGTATGATAGAGCAGGTTTTGAAAATACAACATCTGAACAAATAGATTTTGCAGCAGACATTATTGAAAAATTCAAATTAATTTATGCAGAAGACGCAGTTCATGAAGAAGCATTTGAAGACATGTCAGAATTAACAGCTAAATTTCCAAATACTTTGATTACAGGAGACGACCTTACAGTTACAAACAAAAGTATTCTTTCAAAAGCTATTGATATGAAATCATGTAATGCCGCAATTTTGAAAGTTAATCAAGCAGGGAGTCTTTATGATGCCCTAGAATTTGCAAATCTAGCAAATGAAAACAACATTAGATTAATCACATCACACAGATCAGGCGAATCTACAGATTCACAGATTTCCCATATTGGCCTTGCAACAAAGTCAAAATTGCTTAAAGTTGGCGTTGTAGGAGGAGAAAGAGTGGCAAAATTAAATGAATTATTACGCCTATCAGAGCATGATTTAATACGCGGTATGGCAGAGATTTAAAATCGCTATGAGCCAACAAGCAGAAACAACAGACATCAAGAAGAAGATCCTATCTACAGGAATCAGAGTAGGTACTCAAGTCAAAACAAAATTCATGAAACCATTCATCACCAAGGCTAGTCCAGAAGGACTCTACATGCTCGATTTAGATATTACACTAGACAAGATCAAGACTGCAGCCAAATTCATCAACAGATTAGGGGTCGAAAATCTCATTGTATGTTCAGGTAGACAATATGCTGAAACACCAATTGAAAAATTCTGTGAAACATTAGGCTCTAAAAAATTACTTGGAAGATTCATGCCAGGAACCCTGACAAATCCATCATTACCATATTATATTGAACCAAAATTAGTTTTAATTTCAGATCCTCAAGTTGATGAACAGGCAATCACTGAAGCAACTAATGCAGGCATTCCAGTAATTGGAATTGCAAATACAGACAACATAACATCAAATATCGATGTAATCATACCAGCAAACAACAGAGGAAGAAAAGCATTAGCTACAGTTTACTGGTTATTGGTACGCCAAATTCTCATTGAAAAAGGAGAATTAAAAGAAGATGATCCAATGAGTGTTGAAATTGATGATTTTGAAACAAAGATTACCGAAGAGGAAATCGAATAAATAAATCAAAAACTTAAAGTGTTTACTTGAAGTCAAAAGCATCTGCTCCAGGAAAGGTTATTCTTTTTGGAGAACATTTTGTTGTATACGGAGTAAAAGCAATTCTTTGCGCAATTAACAAAAGAATTACAGTTACTGCAGAAGAGATTAGTGAAAGAAAAATTTCAATTAAATCCAATATTGGTGAACTTGAATTAGAACCAAACAAACCAATTTCAGAAATTAATTCGCCACTAAAACCATTTTATTATTTAGCAAACAATCTAATCCAGAATAAAAATTCTGGAATCAAGATAGATGTAGAATCAGATATTCCATTAGGAGTAGGTTTAGGTTCATCATCTGCGTGTTGTGTAGCAGGAGCAGCTGCAATTTCAAAATTGTTTGAAGATATTTCAAAAGAAGAAATTTTAAAACTTGCAATAGAGGCTGAAAAAACAATTTTTCAAAATACTTCAGGCGCAGATTGTACTGTTTGTACTTTTGGAGGATTAATGGAGTATGATAAGAAAAATGGATTCTCAAAAATAGAATCTGAACCTAATTTTCATCTAGTTATTGCAAATTCAAATGTCGAGCATTCAACAGAAAACGTTGTTGCAGGAGTAAGAAAATTTAAAGAAAATAATGAAAAAGAATTCTCAAAATTATGTGAAGATGAATCAGTTCTTATTGAAAATGTCTTAGGATCACTAAAAGAAAACAACATTAAAGATTTAGGGCAAAAAGCAATACAAAATCAAGAATATCTGGAGAGAATCGGAGTTTCAAATGACAAACTTAGAAACATGATTCAGATAGGACAAAAAGCATCATTTGGAGCAAAAATTACGGGTGCAGGTGGAGGAGGTTGTATTTTTGCCCTCACTGATGAATCAAATTTAGAAAATACCATAAAAGAATTCAATGAAAAAAATTATGAATGTTTTTCTGTAAAAATTGATTTCAAAGGACTGGATACTTTTTAATTATATAGATAATTTGGAACAACATGATTCTCATAAAATTGGGCGGTTCAATTATTACAAATAAAGAAAAACCATTATCTGCAAGAAGAAAAACAATAGACAACCTGGCAAAGAGTCTCAAAAAGATCAAAGAGCCAATAATAATAGTTCACGGCGGAGGATCTTATGGACATTATTGGTCTGTCAAATATGACATGCACACTAAAGAAAGAAAATATGATTTGAAAGGGGTTTCAATTATAAAAAACTCCATGATAGAATTAAACAAAATAATTTTAGATTCATTTCTAAAAAACAAATTAAATCCATATTGTCTTCCACCTACAGATTTTATGACAGGGAACAAACCAATAACAAAAAAAGTAAAAGAAGTTGAAAAAATTTCAAAATCAGGCTTGATTCCAGTTACTTTTGGAGATGCATTATGGTATGGACAAAATAAGACATTCATTTTATCAGGAGATAAAATAATGACTCATTTTGCAAAAATTCTAAAACCTAAACTTTGTATTTTTGCTTTAAATGAAGATGGAGTGTATTCTGATCTTAAATCTAAAAAACTAATTCACGAATTAAAAGGAGAACGTCCATCTATCTCTGAAAATAAAATGGATGTGACAGGGGGGATGACTAGAAAAATTGAAGAAGCATCAAAAATTTCAAGGATGGGAATGAATGTATTTTTTGTAAATGGAAACAAACCTGAAAGAATCGTGAAAGCGATTAAAAATAGGAAATTTGAGGGAACGTTGTTTAGAGGAAAATAATGACTGACGAATTCGTTATACTAGTTGATGAAAACGACAACCCTATTGGAAAAGAAGAAAAAGTAAAATGTCATTTACCTAACGGGAAACTTCACAGAGCATTTACTGCATTATTGTTTGATGAAAGTGGAAGGTTGGTTCTAACAAAAAGAGCAAAAGAAAAAATGTTGTGGCCAGGAGATTGGGATGGCACATTTGCAAGTCATCCTAGAGAATCAGAAACGTATGTTTCATCAGGAGAAAGAAGAATGCCTGAAGAATTAGGAATTGAAGGAAAGTTGTATTATTTACACAAATTTGAATATCATGTACCCTACAAAGACATAGGTTCAGAAAATGAAATCTGTGGAACATTGATTGGAGTCATTGACAAATCTACAGAATTAAAAGAGATTGAAGGAGAGATAGATGAAATTAAATGGATTTCAGCCAATGAATTGCTTTCAGAAATCAAAACAAACCCTCAGATTTATTGTCCATGGATGCTAATTGCATTAGAACTGCTGGACAAATCAGATAATTCTATGCTAGAAAAACATGCAAATATCTTATCTACATGGATGACTAGTGAAATTCATGAAGGATTGCAAAATGCAATCAAAACACATTTGCCACAAGAAAAATGGAGATTAGTAAATGAAAAAAACTAAACAGATTGAAAAAAATGCAAAAATTGTAAACAAGTATCTTAAATCAAAATTAAAAGGAAATCCAAAAACACTCTATGACGCTGCAGGTCACCTTATCATTAATGGAGGAAAAAGACTTAGACCATATATGGTAATTAGAAGTTGTCAAATTTTAGGTGGAAAAGTTTCCAAGGCAATGCCAGCTGCAAGTGCAGTTGAAATGGTTCATAATTTTACTTTAGTTCATGACGACATTATGGATAATGATGAGATGCGTCATGGCGTACCAACTACACATAGAAAATATGGCATGCCAATTGCAATTCTTGCAGGAGATGTATTATTTTCAAAAGCATATCAAGTAATTTCAGATACTAAATTATCACCAACTGCGACTACACATCTTATTTCAAGACTTGCAAAAGCATGTGTAGATGTTTGTGAAGGGCAATTATTGGATGTCAAAATGGCAGAAGAAAAGAAAATTCCAACACAATCCCAATACATTACAATGATTGGAAAGAAAACTGCTGCATTGTTTGATGTATCATGTGCAATGGGAGCTATATGTGCAACAAATAAGATTAGAGATATTTCAAATCTTTCTTCATTTGGAAGAAATCTAGGAATTGCATTTCAAATTACGGATGACTTGATTGGAGTAATGGGAGATCCTAAAATCACAAAGAAACCAGTAGGTAATGATCTTCGTGAAGGTAAAAAATCACTTCCAATTCTAATGGCAATAAAGATTGCAAAAGGTAAAGACAAAAAAATTATTTTAAAGGCATTTGGAAATCCAAAAATTTCAAGAAATGATCTAAACAAGGCAGTAGATGTAATTCGTTCTTTAGGTATAGAGGATAGTGTTAGAAAACAGGCATTAAAATACGCTGAAAAAGCTGAAAAATCACTCTCAAAATATTCAGGCTCGGCAAAAACTGAACTTATTGCATTATTAGATTTTGTAGTAAAGAGAAGTGTCTAGACACATCAGGTAAATCACAATGGATGAAGAAATAAAAAAAGAAATTAGAAAAATGGCTCTTCAGAATGCTTTTGAGCATGGAGGTCAAACTCAAGATAAAATTATTTTAGGGAAAATTCTTGGAACAAAACCAGAATTTAGAACCAAAGTAAAAGAAATTTCTCCTGAAATTTCAGAGATTGTTGCATCAGTGAACCAATTATCATCAGAAGAACAACAAAAAGAGATGGAAGAAAATTTTCCAGAAGCGTTAGTTCCTAAAGAAAAAATCGAGGAAAGAGAAGGACTACCAGAACTAAAAGATGCAGAACATGGAAAAGTTGTTACACGATTTCCTCCAGAACCAAATGGTTATCCACACATAGGACATGCAAAAGCTGCAATAATTAATTCAGAATATGCAAAGATGTACGGAGGGAAATTCATACTTAGAATGGATGATACAAATCCTGAAGCTGAAAGAATGGAGTACCATGCGGCAATTAAAGTAGGACTAGAGTGGTTAGGAATAGAATTTGACCAAGTAAAAAATACTTCAGACGATATGGAATTATTTTATGAAAAAGGAATTGAGTTAATTAATTCTGGAAAAGCATACATTTGTACTTGTAAAAGAGAAGACATCAGTAAGAATCGAAGAGAAAGAAAAGATTGTAAATGCAGTATGGAAGATATTGGAAAAAATAATAAAAACTGGGAAAAGATGCAAAATAAATTCAAACCAGGAGAAGCAATAGTTAGATTTCGTGGAGATATGAAAGCAGATAATGCAGTTATGAGAGATCCTGTATTATTACGAATTATTGATGAAAAGCATTACACAGTAGGGGACAAATACAGAATTTGGCCTAGTTATGATTTTGCAGTAGCAATTGAAGATAGTGTAGATGGAGTAACACATGCATTTCGTTCAAAAGAATTTGAATTGCGAAAAGAGCTTATCGATGCAATTTTAGATGCACTAGGCATGAGGAAACCTCAACAAGGCTTTTTCTCTAGGCTCGAATTCAAAGGAATGCCAATATCAAAGAGAATAATCAAGCCGTTGATTGAGGAAGGAAAAGTTTCATGGTATGATGATCCTAGACTGCCAACTTTAGAGGCACTTAGACGAAGAGGAATAAAACCTGAAGCAATTAGAAAGTTCATCATGTCTTTAGGATTAACTAAAGCAAACACACTTGCTCCATTTGATGCACTTGAAGCATTCAATCGAAAATTCGTGGATGCAGATAGTATGAGATTGTTTATGGTAAAAGATGCCAAAAAATTAAAGGTAAAAAATTTGCCAACATCAGTGGTTGAGATTCCCAATCATCCAGTAAATGACATGGGAAAAAGAAAAATCGAAATTACTGAAGATTTTTACATTTCTGGGGATGATACAGAATTAATTAAGGAACAATCATCAATTAGGTTGCTAGGATTAGGTAATGTTAAGATTACAAAAGTCAGTGATGAGTTTGAAGGAGAGTTTGTAGAAGGAGATTCATCCAACATACCAAAAATTCAGTGGGTACCTCAAAAAACAGCTCACGAAATCAAAATGATTATTCCAAATATTTTGTTCAATGGTGAAGAATTTAATGAAGACAGTTTAGAAGAATTAGACGTTTATACAGAACCTCAATATTTACAATTAAAAGAAGGAGAAGAGATTCAGTTTGTTAGATTTGGATATTGTAGAAAAGATTCACAGAATCAAGCAATTTTTACACACAAGTGATTGATATGAAAATAGCACGATTGTTATATGAAAATAATGAAACATATGGATTTGTTAAAGGGGACAAAGTTGCAACAAAAGATGAGATAACTTATCTTACAGGAGTTCCGATTCCATATAATGTAAAAGATTTTCTTTTTGATGGATGGTTTGACGAAATAAAAAATAAAATACAAGATTTGCCTTATGAAGAAAATCTCTCAAAGTTCAAACTATTAGCACCAATTCCAAATCCAAACAAGATAATCTGTTTGGCGTTTAATTATGTAGACCATGCAAAAGAGCAAGGATTAACAGCACCTGAAGATCCGGCAATTGTGATAAAACCCAGAACCGCTCTTAGTGGAAACAATTCTCATATTGAATGCCCAGATTTTGTCACACAGTTAGATTATGAGGTTGAATTAGCCTTGATAATTGGGAAAAATTGTAAAAATATCAGTCCTGATGAAGCTAAAAATGTAATTTTTGGATATATGGTATTCAATGATGTTTCCGCCAGAGATATTCAGTTTAAAGATAAACAATTCACAAGAGGAAAAAGTTTTGATTCATTTGCTCCATGTGGACCATGGATCACAACTGCAGATGAAATTCAAGATGCACAAAATCTAAAATTAACAACTAAAATTAATGGAGAGTTGAGACAAAACTCATCCACCAGCAATATGTTTATCAAAATACCTGAAATAATCTCAAAAATTTCCAAAGTTATGACATTAGAAAAGGGAGACATTATTTCAACGGGTACACCCGCAGGAGTTATGTTAAACAAACCAAATGCAGTGTTCTTAAAAGACGGAGATAAAGTAGAGATGGAGATTGAAGGTCTAGGAATTTTAAACAACACAATAAAAGTTGTAAAATCAAGATAGATTTTTTCTTAGCAAGTGAAAAGAAAGTTTTTGCTCTAAAAGATCGGATTTCTGTAATTTTTCTTTAGTTAAAATTTGAATGCGAGTGTAATTATTTTGCATGGCGTGGTTTTGTAAAAATAATAATATTTGTGAGGTAGTTTTTTGAGAACCTGAAAACAATGTAACAACAAGAGTTTTTTCAAAATGTTCAGAATCAGAAAGGATTGCAGTAGATACTGTATCATCTATTTTTGATTGAATTATTTTGTTTTGTTGAATAAATTTAGAGATGGTTGTATCATTAATTGGAAGCCACCTCCAAGATTTGACATAATGAGTACAAATATGATGATCTAAAGAGTTTGCAAAAACGATATTGAAATTTGAGTTTTTTTTAGGCTCAAGAGAATAAAAATTCCAAGTTTGGAAAATTTTATAATTCAAGGATTGTGCCATAGAGAGAGAAATAGAATTTTCAACATCAATTAACATAAATGAAAATAATGCACCATTTCTTTTTCCTATAGATTCAACATGATTAACTAATTCAGATGCAATTTTTTGTTTACGAAAATTTGAATCAACTCTAATTCCCTCTATCCATATTTGATTTTCTGAAAAAAATGCATGGCAAAGACCAACTGGAAATTGTTTCTCGTAAACAAACAACAAATCTTCATTTAACCAAAAATCCCAAACATGCTCAACATAATCACCCCAAGAAAAAGTATTTTGACAAAATTTTAAAACTTGAAGTTTATCAGAAGATTTTGCATTTCTAATCATATATACGAAAAAATATTAAGTCTTGTAAGATAAAAACTTCGATGGGAAAAATTATTGCAGGAAAAACATCAGATATTCCTCCTGGAAAAATGATCAAAGTATCCATTGATGGAAGAGACATACTAGTTGCAAATATTGATGGAGAATATTGTGCAACAGATGACTCGTGTACTCATTCTGGTGCAAGTCTTTCAGAAGGAAAATTAGATGGTTGTATAGTAACATGTGGATGGCATGCAGCAGAATTTGATTGTAAGACAGGAAAACTGGTTAAATTTCCAGCAAAAATTAGAGATTTAACATCATACAATGTTACAGTTGAATCTGATAGCGTATTTGTAGAGATGTAACTATATACTTCTAATTTTTAAGAAAAGGTGGAAAAATGGCTGACGACCAACAAAACAAAGAATCAATGAAAGAAGCAATTGAGACATTAAATCAGATTATTGGTAGCAGTTCGACTCCAAAAACAATAAAAAAATCCATTACAGATTTGATTGCAGATTTGAATAATGAAGAATATTCATTGTCAGTAAGAGCTGCAAATACAATCAGTTTGCTTGATGATGTAACACAAGATCCCAATATGCCATCATATGTCAGAACACAGTTATGGCAGGCAGTGTCCAAATTAGAAAGCATAAGAGAATAAATTCTCGTTTTTAAAATAAGAATTATTGAAAATTGATGAATATCTAGAGACTCTTCCTGAAAATTTACTAAGTGGGGAAGATGTACAATTACCAGAAAAATCCCTAAGAGAAATTTTCAAATTTGTTGAACTAGAGAAAGAGGATATTTTCTATCATTTAGGATGTGGAAATGAAAAAGGAATCGAGATTGCAGTAAAGGAATTTCAGGTAAAAAAAGCTGTAGGAATAGACAATAATAGTGAAAAAATTGAAACTGCAAAAAACAAGCTTGAAGAAAAACAAATTCAAGCTGAATTAAGATGTCAAGATGTTTTAGATTCAGAAATTTCTGATGCCACGGTAATTTTGTTTTGGTTTACAGATGAAAATATTACAAATCAGATGTTAAAAAAATTTGAAGAACTAAAACCAGATACAAAAATAATTACTATTTGGGGACCATTACCAGATTGCATTCCAAATAAAGTAGATTTTCCATACATCATAAACAAAGTACCATTTACAAAAGCAAAAAACATGCAAGAGCAATTATTAGCAATATTTGGTGTAAAATGTGTAGATTTTGTTACGGCTTGGGAATTTGCAGAAAGATATACAAAAGCAATCGGATCACCGGAGATCAAAAACGATCGATTTCTTACAATTATTCAAACCTTAGTCATATGGATCAATGCAAAAAAGTTAGGGGTTGCATGTGGGGACGACATCCCAGAATCTATTCAAACATACATTAAACTCATGAAAATGAATTTTGACATAGACTTTGAACCCATGTTAAAAGAATAATTCGTGTAATCCTTTTATTTTGTTTTTACATAAATCAATCATGGATGGAAGAATGCACATCAACGTATCAGCCGTAGATTATGATAAAACAAGTAAAGCGCTAACAAGGCAACTATCACTATTAGAAGAGATGGTTCATAGTGAAGAAGATTTTGTTATGACAGACTCTGAATTTGCGTTTGGATGGCATTTTTTTGTATTAAGTGTAAATAAATCACTAATTCAAAAATTAGTGGATATAATGGGTCCTGATTTTGAAAAATTAAAGGGTAAAGGAACGGAAAAAAAGTTTCTTACTTGGTTGACCAATAATTTAGAGAGTAAATCACCTAGATTCAAGCTTGCTATAAAAGAAGAGATGGAATCAAGTAAATTTGGAATATTCTAAGTGAGTTCAGGATATTAGATTTGATACAGTCATGATCATATTTTTTAATAGTAAAGATTAATGAAAAAAATGGAAGATTATAAAAAATTTTTAGATGTTTTGATGGTTTCAAACAAAAACGTTAGGTTTTCAGCAATTTGTAGTTTAGATGGAGAGTTATTATTTCAAAAACGCCGTGACGATATTAGAAAATTGTTTTCTTTAGAAGAAACAAAAGAGCAATTGAGTAGAACTATTGAATCATGGAAATCACGTGCAGAGATTAAAGATAAAGTTGGAAAGCCTCTGTATTCAGTCACATCATATGAAAAAATTAAGAGAATGACCATTCCTATTGATGATGAACATTTACTCTTTATCAGTATGGATAACAACAATGAGGAAGTAGAGATGTTCAAAAATGTCGACATAAATGATATCTCAGCATTATTAGAAAATAAACCTACAAAATTATGAGTTGTGTTTTATGCGGAATAATTTGTTCTGTATGACTCTAAAATAAAAGGAGGGCCCTCGAGGGGAATCGAACTCCTGTCCGAGGATCCACAATCCTCTATACTAACCACTGTACTACGAAGGCCACAAATTAGAAAAAGAGATTATCCAGTAATAATCTTTGATTTTTTATGAAAATCGGACTGTAGATTTATTATTAACTAGGTGAAATTTCTATTATGAGATTTTGGTGGGTTGCAATGGCCATTACAATCGGACTAACATATTATGGTGGAATGTACCTACTTCCATACAAGTAACAAGAGCCTAAAATTTTTGTACAGTTCTTTATTTCACAATCAATTACAGATTTTGTCAGGCTCTTAACGATCGCTTTAAATTTGTTGTATCAGGGTATTTTTCGACATGAAAAAAGGATTCATATCCAATAGATTACGTTCAGGTAGAAAAACCACAGAGAGTTCTATTGAGAAAAAAATTGAAACTATACATGCAGAGAAGTTTGTATGGATAGACCTACAGAATCCAGATAGAAATGATGTTGAAGAACTTGCTAAAAAGTACAATTTCAATGCTTTAAACATTGAAGACTGTATGACAAAATTTGAGCTTCCAAAATTAGATAGTTATGATGATCATTTCTTTGTAATTCTTCATTTTCCACCACTTACTCAAAAAGTTGGAATTTCAAAAAATAGTCAATTATCCATATTCATAGGCAAGGATTTCCTAGTAACTGTTCATCAAGGAGATCTAAAACCACTTGTAGAATTAGTAAACATTTGCAAATCAAATTCAGATGAACAGAGAAAAAATAGAATATTACAAAAATCTTCAGGATTATTACTTCACGAGATCATAGATGTGTTAGTAGATGATCTTTTACACACCTCAAGAAAGATGATTGCAAATTTAGATGAAATCGAAGATAGAGTGTTTGATGAGACAAAACCAGTAGCAAGAAGTATTGCATTACTTAGAAGAGAAATTAACAGACTAAGAAGAATAGCCACACCATTAAAGAAATTTGTTTTAGAAATTACAAAAAATGTAAAGAAATTCTCTGAAAGAGATGAAGAAGATCTTTCATTATATTTTGATGACGTAATTGACCATATTGACAAGGTAATCGAAACATTGGAAGAGTCAAGAGAGACAATGGAAATTTACAAAGACACAGATTTTGTGTTAAGTACAGAAAAAACAAACAAAGTACTTGCAGTCTTGACCATTATATTCACATTAGCAATTCCAGCAACGGTAATTGGAACATTTTATGGAATGAACGTAAATTTACCAGGAGGGGTTGATGAAAACCCAATGTTCTTAGGACCATTTACAACTTTCATAATTGTAATTCTTGCATCAGCAATTCCAGCAATTATGATGTTTACATATTTCAAAAAATTAGGCTGGATCAATAACTAAAGATAGTGAAATTGGATCTTGTTCAAAAATGATCTTAGATAAATACCAGATAATTTAACTAATTTCATGGGCAAAATCAAAATACGAACTGGAAGGGGAACAGGAACTATTGAGGTTGATGATGCAAAACAAAAAATCTCAGGAGATGAATTTAGAAAACTCCAAGCAGAAAAGAAAAAAGCCGCAGGAAATACTAGAATAAGTTCTGGTAGAGGAACAGGTTCTAGAAAACTTAGCGATGTACCAGAACCAAAAGATAGACCTTCAACAGAAGGAATGACTCGAAGTACAGGTAGAGGAACAGGTTCTAGAAAAAGCAGAGGTAAGTAGTATTCCTCAAAACTTCATTTTTACAATAGTATTCAAATAAAATTATCTTATATTTTTACGTCTGGATTTTCTGCTTTTACTTTTTCCCAATCTTTGAGGAAGTTCTCTAAACCAATTTTTGTCAATGGATGTTGAAGCATCTTATCTAATACTCCAGGAGGCAAAGTAACTACATCAGCTCCAATTTTTGCAGCATCAACTACATGCATTGGGTGACGAACACTTGCAACTAGAATTTCAGTTTTTAGATGAGGATAATTTTTAAAAATTTCTTTAATGTCTTGAATAAGACTCATACCATCTTGACCAATGTCATCCAATCTTCCAATAAATGGACTAACATATTTTGCACCAGATTTTGCAGCAAGTAGAGCTTGGTTTGGAGAGAAAACCAATGTGACATTCACAGGAATTCCTTCAGATGAAAATGATTTACATGCTTTTAATCCATCAGGAGTCATAGGAACTTTAACAACAACATTATCACCATATTCACGTAGTCGTTTTCCTTCTTCAATCATTCCAGAAAATTCAGTACTAACAACTTCAAGACTTACATCACCTTTGATAATTTTAGTAATTTCTTCCATTGCATCTTTAGGATTACCTTTTTCTTTTGACAGAAGAGAGGGGTTTGTAGTAATTCCATCAAGTAGTCCCATATCATTGAATTTTTTTATTGATTCTAAATTGGCAGTATCAAGAAAGATTTTCATAGTTTTTTACTCCTAATTTCTTTGACTTGTTTTACCATATTAAAAGATGTTATTCCATGCTTTTCTAAAAGTAAAGGAATCTCATCATCCCTAGCAGATTCACCAAACATATCTTGAGCACCAATTCTCTTAATGGGTACAGGATATGATTCAGAAACAGATTCAGCAACTGCAGAGCCCATACCGCCTACAATATTATGTTCTTCAGTAGTAACAATACATCCAGTTTCACGAGCAGCTTTTTCTAAAATTTCATTATCAATTGGTTTTATAGAAAACATATCCAAGACTCTACAAGAGATTCCTTCTTGTTGAAGGGTTTCAGCAGCTTCCAATGCCATTCGGACAGTAATTCCACATGCAGCAATGGTACAATCAGAACCATCCCTCAGAGTAATTGCTTTTCCAGTTTCAAAGTTTTGAGAATCTGAATGAACCAAAGGTGTTTTAGATCTTGCCATTCTCATATAAAATGGCCCATACTCATTTGCCATTAAAGAGGTCAATTTAGAAACTGCAACTGTATCTGCAGGAATAAAAACTCTGAAATTTGGAATTACTCTCATTATTGCAATATCTTCAATTTGCTGATGGGAACCACCATCAGGTCCAACTGAAAGACCACCATGTGAAACTACAAATTTTACATTAAGGCCTTTTTTTCCAGGTGGAGAAGGGTAAGCTACATTATTTCTAATTTGATCTACTGCTCTTCCAGGTAAAAATATTGCATAAGTGCTTGCAAAAGGAATTTTTCCAGATACTGCCAATCCAGCAGAAGTTGTAACAAGGTTAGCCTCTGCAATTCCAACATTGAAAAATCTATTTGGAAATTCTTTTCCAAAACCAGATGTTTTTAGAGAATCAGTAGTATCAGCTCCTAAAACAACAACGTTTGGATTTTCTTTTCCAAGTTGAATTAAAGATTTTGAATATTCTGAACGCATATCAGTCATTACTGGATCATTCAAAGGTATCCTCTCTCCTGTGCAATTTTTTTAATTTGTTCTTGTTTTTCACCAACAACATGTAATCCAATCCATTTGTTCACTAATTCAGTTCCACCTAACTCATTTGCTTTGTCAAGCAATAGTTTTCTTCTAGAATATAGTACTTCATTTCTGAAATCTCTAATTGCAATGCGTACATCTTGTTGTCCAACAATAGCTCCTCCACCAACAAATGCACGAGCACCATCTGCAAAAATTGAGCCAATATTTTCAAGATTCACACCACCATCAGCCTCAATATATCCTGAAAAATTATGTTCTTTTAAGATGATATTCAATCTAGCCATTTTAGCATGTGTTTCCTCAATGTATTTTTGACCAGATTTTCCAGGAACCACAGACATGACAATGAGTTGATCAAGAGAAGACAAGAATTTGTAAGACCATTCAGGTAATTCAGTGTCAGGATTTATTGCAAAACCAACACCAACTTGATTTTGTTTTAATACATCATGAATTTCTCCAAAACTAGATTCATCAGTTACTTCCGCATGTACAGTGATAATATCACTTCCTGCATTAATGTAATCTCGAACATGTTTTACAGGATCATTAATCATCAAATGAGAATCAAATGGTATTACAGTAAGCGGGCGTAATTCTTTGATTTTGACATGATCAAATGTTTTGTTTGGAACAAATTGACCATCCATAACATCTAGATGAATAAAATCAGCCCTTCCAGAAACACATCTTTTAACTTCATTTTCAAGATTTGTCATATCACCAGCAATAATTGATGGTGCAATCATGAATTGAGAATCTAATTCCATATTGATAATTGGAACAACATCAGAGTCAGGTGCTTTTCCATGCCATGCAGGATTGTCTTCCATATGTTCAACAGATTTTCCTTTAATGGTTCTTGAAATAATTATTGTCGGTACACCTTTTGTTGCATTTGCTTTTGTAATAGCTGAATCAATTTGTTCAATTCGATGACCATCAATTTCAATTACATTCCAACCAAAAGATCTCCACTTGTCACCAGTTTTCCATCTAGAAGCATCTTTCCACATTTCAGAAAGATCATCACTCTCTAATTTTTTATCAAGAGGCATAATTTTTTCAGTGTAAGAATCTTGTTGTATAAAATTTCTATCAAGAAAGACAGTAAGATTATCAACCTTGTATTTTGAAGCAGTCATAGCAGCCTCCCAAATCTGACCTTCATCAGATTCACCGTCTCCAATAATCGTGTAAACATGATAATCTTTAGAATCAATTTTTCCTGCTAGTGCAATTCCGACTGAATATGATAAACCAGTACCTAAAGAGCCACCACAAAATTCAACGCCAGGACATTTCAAATCTGGATGACCTTGTAATTTACTTCCAAATTTTCTCAAAGTTTCAAGTTCAGATTCTGGAAAATATCCTGCAACTGCCATATTTGAAAACAATCCTGGAGCGGCATGACCTTTTGATAACACTAATCGATCTCTATCTTCCCATTGTGGATTTTTAGGATCAAACTTTAGGTGTTTGTTAAATAGACAGCCTAATATCTCAGCCATTGAAAATGAACCACCAGGGTGTCCCGAACCAGCAGCATTAGTGGCTTTGATAACTAGTTTTCGGGCTCTAAGAATATTCTTCTTAATTTGATAATAATTGAGCCCCATATCGATCGTTTTGACTTCAAATTTAATAAAAATCTACTCTAAAATACACTTACAAAAAATTCTAGAGAATCAAAAATTAGAATAGATCACAGTTTTCAGAATTTACAATAGTTTAATTACAGTATAATCTTTCAAAGTTTTGAAAGATATGTCCTTTGGAGAAG
>NZ_JBTNRI010000010.1:0-52423 GCF_054515815.1 Nitrosopumilus sp. S6 | reverse complement strand
GATTTACTTTAATCAAATTCAATTTTTTGTGTTATGAGGATAGGTTTTCTGAAGGAAAATCCTCCTAGTTGGTCAGAAAACCTATTTCTCAAAAATAATTTAAAATAAATTTACAAGTTATTTTGCATACACTTGTTCCAGTATAGATGCTTGAATGTTTGCAGGATTTTTTGCATGTAATTGTGTCACATAAGTTCTACAAGAATTTTCAGGAATATCTTTGTCAGAACCAATCTGAACTGCTTCAATACTGGATTTTACAAGAATTTTTGCTTTGTCTATTTTTTTATCTCCAGCACATGTGTTGAATTTTACATCGTATTTGCCTTGACCTATATCAGTTATAGAAATTATTTTTACATGTGGAGCAAATGATAGTTTCTTTCTTTCTTCAATGACTTTTTGATTCAGTTCAACAAATCGTTCATTGAGTTTGTCTACCCTATCATCTCCTTGATATTTCCATATAGGATCATTGTATAGGGCGACACATGTTTTGATATAGTTTACATGTTCATATTTTGACAAGAATTGTATTTTTCCAACATTTTTGTATGCTTGATAAAGTACAGAACACTGATTAATTCTTGGTTTTGTGACAATAACATTTTCACTAGTTATCGTAGAATCTATTACTTGTTCTTTTTCTTCTTGTTCTAGAAATAGAATTTTATTTTTAATTAGATATTTTATAGAATCCAAATACTCTTGCTCTGTAATTATTCCTTGACCATACCATAGTGCAGTATTTTTTATCCATTCAGGAATAAGTGATTCTGCAGAAACAGAACCTATTCCAATAATTAAAACAAGCAAAACAGGAATTAGTAAGAAAACTTTTTTCAACAATGTCATACTAATTTGCTTGAATAAATTGATTTAGGCACGAATTTTTTTTATGGTTTGATATTAGGGAGTACAGGAAAAGCAGAATTTACTTCTCGAATTATATCTTGAGCATCGATATCTCTTTCAGCAGAGATTAAGACAAGATACTCTTTAGTTGGAATACTAATCATAGTAACATTGCTACGTCTTGAAACAATATAGTCAATAGAACCTAATTGTTCATCAAAATCCTTTCTCATCATATACTCTAATGTTAATTGGACATACATTCTTTGACTCTCTACATCAGGTACCAGAGAAGTTACACCTTCTTTAAAATTCCCTGCAATTTTTTTGCCCATTTTATTTAATATACCTACAAATCTAACCTTAGGAAATGCCAAAACTTTCTGACATGACTGCTCTAAACTTTCAATTTCTTTTGAAGACAGGATTTATCTAAAACATTCTAAAATAAAAACAATATAATTTTTCAAATAATCATTCATATCAGAAAAGTTTTGAAACTATCGCAATCCCCATCTAGACATTACTTTGTCTTCAAGTTTCTTAAACACAACACCATCAACTACAAGGCCAATTCCCATAATTACAAGCATGATTGCAATTACCTGTGATACATCATTTAGCGAACGGCCAGCATTAAGCAAAAAGCCCAATCCTAGAAATGAAAACAGAATCTCTGCTCCAATTACACCTCTCCAGGCAAATGCCCATCCTTGTTTGAATCCTGAAATCATGTAAGGAAATGCTGCAGGAATCAATACTGCAGTTACTAGTTGACTGCCCTTTGCACCCATGTTTCTTGCAGCCTCTATAAAGTGAGGATTGATGTTTTTGACACCAGTGTAGGTATTGATGGTTACAGCAAAAATTGCACCAATTGCAGTAACAAAGATAATTCCACCATCAGTCAAACCAAACCAAAGAATTGCAAGTGGGACCCAGGCAATAGATGGAATTGATTGCAAGCCCAATACTAGAGAGCCAACAGTCTGGTTAACAACTTCAACTCTTGCCATAAAGATTCCTAAAACAATGCCACCACCAATTGCAATAGCCAATCCAACTGCCAATCTCCACATACTAGTTGCAATTCCATAAAACAGACTTCCATCAGCTGCACCATAACCCAAGTCTTCAGCTACCTCATATGGAGATGGAAAGACATTGTCTGGCCAAAGTCCAGTCATTGCAGTTATTTGCCAAACTGCAATGATGCCAATGTAAAATGCAATTCTGTGAGGAGTGTAATTTTTTGCCATAGCAATCACTGTTTGTTTTTCTTTACCTCAGGTCTTAGTTCAGAAAGCAAGTCTTGTTGAAATTTCATTAAGGATTCATCTTCAGTGACTCTAGGTCTTGGAAAATCATTATCAACTTCTTTTTTGATTATTGATGGACGATTGCTAAACACTGCAACTTTGGTTCCAAGTACTGCAGCTTCTGCAACGCTGTGTGTTACAAATAGAATAGTCTTTTTTGTTTTCTCCCAGATTAATTGCATCTCAACTAGTAACAAGTCACGTGTTTGTGCATCAAGTGCTGCAAATGGCTCATCCATGAGCAATACATCAGGATCCATTACAAGAGCTCTAGCTATTGCTACACGTTGTTTCATTCCTGTTGAAAGTTGATATGTATACGAATCAGTGAATTTTGTTAATTGCATCATGTCAAGATATCTGTGAGATATCTTTGCACGTTCTTCTTTTGGAATTCCTGCCATCTTTAATCCAAACTCTACGTTATCCTGTACTGTGAGCCATGGAAACAATGCGCCTTCCTGAAAGACCATAATTCTTTCAGGTCCAGTCTCATCAACAGGGCGGCCATCAAAGAGTATCTGACCCTCATCAGGCTTTTCCAGGCCTGCAACTATTCTCAAAAATGTAGATTTTCCACATCCAGATGGCCCTATCAAACATACAAAGTCACCAGATTCTACTTTGAGGTCTATTCCACCTAGAGCTTTTAGTTTATGAGAATCATGACTAAAGTACTTGACAATATTTTTTGCCTCTAGTTTGGACATTATGTGCTAGTCTCCTCTAGAGAATTTGTATCAAAGCTGTAAAAAATTCCAGACAAATCATATCCATTTCTTCCAAGATATCCCAAAGCATCAGCCTTTTCAGCAAAAGAGAAAACAGAATTAGGTTTAGGGTCAGCAGTTATCAAAATATTTGATAATGCAATATCTACAACATCATCAGACAGAGATTGTCCAAGGTAGGAATCTAGAAAAGCATTAAAAACAATTCTAGTGTCTTTAGGATTTTCCTGAATCCAAATTACTGTTTCATGATGTGCGCGAATAAAGTCAGCCCAGATAGAACTATTTTTTTCAACGTAATCTACATTTCCAATTAACAGAACAGATGCAAATTCTTTGTCTGGCCAAAGTTCTTCTTCATGGAATAATCGTTTTCCATTTAATTCAGTCTCTAAAATTGTAGCCCAGGGCTCTGCAATCCATGCGCCGTCAATATCACCCTTTACAAATAATGTGTAAATGTCAGGGTTTGGAATATTGTAAACAACAACATTTCCTCCTTTCTCAGCAGGTTTTAGTTGGTTTTCAGCCAAAAAATGGCGCAGTGAAACATCTTGTGTGTTGCCAATTTGTGGAGCAGCAATCTTTTTTCCTGCAAAGTCAGATGGAGAGTTTATTTCAGAATCTGGATGTACGATAAAGCTGGCACCACCACTTGCAGCACCGGCAAGTATCTTGATGTTATTATTTTCAGAATTTAAAAATCCATTAATCGCAGGTCCTGGTCCAACATATGCAAGATCAACTGAATTTGAAAATAGAGCTTCTATTGCTTGCGGTCCACTATCAAAGACTCTGGTTTCAATTTTAACATCATCACCAAGATGTTCTGCAAAGAATCCTTTTTCTATTCCTACAATTGGGATGGCATGTCCAATGTTTGGAAAGTAAGCTATTCGGAGTTTGCTCTCATGTGTAGTATCACTAGAGTTTAGAGCAACTCCAAGTACAGAAAACACCACAATTGCTGCAATTCCTGCAACAATTGCCGAACGAATTTTCATAAAACAGCGTTATATTTGGCGGTTAAATAATCATCGAATTTTAGCTCAAGCTAGCCAGAAATTTTTCACAGAAAAAAATTGATTTGCAAGCCTATCACAAAAGATAAATTCCAAAATACGACGGAAAAGATGTTTTATGACTCAAAAAGGAATTCTTGCATTTTCTGGAGGACTAGATACTTCAGTTGTTGTAAAGTATCTACAAGACGAACATGACATGGATGTTATCACAGTTACGGTAGATGTTGGGCAATGTGAAGACAATAAAAAAATTGAAGCAAAAGCAAAAAAATTAGGAGTAAAAAAACACTACAACATTGATGCAAGAAAAGAGTTTGTCAAAGATTACATTTTCCCATCAATTAAAGCAAATGCACTTTATCAAAAAAAATATTGTTTAGCAACAGCTCTTGCAAGACCATTAATTGCTGAAAAAGTTTTAGAGATTGCAAAAAAAGAAAAAGTAACATCACTAGCACATGGTTGTTCTGGAAAAGGAAACGACCAAGTACGTTTTGATATTACATTACGTTCAGGTTCTAATCTCCCAATCATTGCACCAATTCGTGACAAGAACTTGGACAGAGTTACAGAATTAAAGTTTGCAAAAAAACATGGAATTCAAATTGACACTGTAGCAAAAAAGTTTAGTATTGATCAAAACTTGTGGGGACGTGCAATTGAAGGTGGTGTCTTAGAAGACCCATACAACGAACCACCAGATGATGCATTCATTTGGGTAAAAACAAAAAATTTGCCAGACAAGCCAACATACTTGGAGATTAAATTTGAAAAAGGAATTCCTGTTGGAGTTGATGGTAAAACAATGGAAGGTCAAAAATTAATCGAATACATTAACAAAAAGGCAGGAGATGCAGGAGTTGGAATTGTTGATCATATCGAAGACAGAGTTGTTGGAATAAAGTCAAGAGAAGTATATGAGACACCAGCTGCGACTTGCTTAATTGAAGCACATTCAGATTTAGAGAAAATGGTTCACACAAAACACGAAAACAAGTTCAAATCAATAATTGATGATGAGTGGGCATACCTAGCATATTCAGGATTATGGCAAGATCCACTAAAGTCAGATTTAGATGGATTTATTGAGGCATCTCAAAAGCCAGTTACAGGTACAGTGAAACTAAAACTGTACAAAGGAAGCCTAAGAGTAGTTGGAAGAAAGTCCAAGAACTCACTTTACAGTCATGAGATTGCAACTTATGGTACAGAATCTACATTTGACCAAAGATTGGCCAAAGGATTTGTAGAATTGTGGGGAATGCAATCAACAGAAGCTAATAAATTACAAAAGAAAAGGTCAGAAAAAACATGAACTGCCCAGAATGTGACGCAACACTAAACATCCCAGATGATGCCGCAGTAGGAGAAATTGTCTCCTGTCCTGATTGTGGTGCTGACTTTGAAATCGCAAAAAAAGACGGATCAAATGTTGAGCTTAAACAAGCAGAAAGCGTAGGCGAAGACTGGGGAGAGTAATGTCAAAAGTCTGTATTGTGTTTGATCGCCTAAGAGCCGAAGAAAAGATGCTTCAAAAAGAAGCAGCTGAACTAGGACACGATACAGTGATGCTAGATGCAAAGATTACTCAAGTCAATACAGATAGCAAGAAAGAAGATTTTGATTTGGGAGATGTTGTTTTAGAAAGATGTGTAAGTTACTTTAGAGGACTGCACTTTACTGCAAGTCTTGAATTTATGGACATTCCTGTTCTAAACAAATTTGATGTTGCAAGTGTTTGTGGAAACAAAATGTTCATGACACTGCTTTTGAAAAAAGCAGGAGTGCCAACACCAAAAACATATTTTTCATTTACAAGTGAAAGTGCATCTGAGAATTTAGAAAAAGTTGGATATCCACTAGTAATCAAACCAGTAATTGGCAGTTGGGGAAGAGGTGTAATGCCAATTAAAGACAAAGATACGATGGATGCAATTTCTGAAATCAGAGATATTACAGATAGCCCACATGATAGAATCTACTATCTACAAGAACTAGTAGAGAGGCCACCTAGGGATATTCGAGTTATTACCGTAGGAGATGAGCCTGTTGCAGCAATGTACAGAAAGTCTTCGGGCGGATTTAAGACAAACATTGCACTTGGTGCCGATCCAGAACTTTGTGAGATCACAAAAGAGATGGAGGATATGGCAGCAAAAGCATCAAAGGCAATGGGAGGAGGAATTCTAGGAATAGACATGATGGAAGATGAAAAGAATGGCCTAGTGGTTCACGAAGTCAACAATACAGTAGAATTCAAGGGATTGGCAAGAGTTGCACAACGAAATATACCAAAAGAAATGGTAGAATTTGCTCTAAACTACGTTAGGAAATAAATTATACTCCATTACGAGGAGGTTTATCATGAAAGTAGGTGTTGTAGGAGCATCAGGATATGTAGGTGGAGAGACACTACGTCTTTTGGTTAATCACCCAGATGTCGAGATCAGCATGGTTACATCAAGACAACATGTCGGAGAGTACCTACACAGAGTTCAACCAAGTTTGAAGGGATTTACCGATCTGACTTTTTCAGAATTAGATTATGATAAATTAACTGACAAATGTGATTTAGTTTTCACAGCAGTGCCACACGGAACTGCAACTGAAATTGTAAAAGCATTGTATGATAGAGGTGTGAAAATCATTGATTTGAGTGCAGATTACAGATTGCATGATCAAGAAGCATATGACAAGTGGTATGGTTGGGAACACCCACATCCAGATTATTTAGAAAAATCAGTTTTTGGAGTACCAGAACTACATAGAGAAGATATCAAAAAAGCACAACTTGTTTCATGTCCAGGATGTATGGCAGTAACATCAATGCTAGCACTTGCACCATTAATTAGAAATGACATTATTGATACAGAACACATTGTTGTAGACTCTAAAATTGGTTCTTCAGGTGCAGGTTCTGGTTCAGGAACTGCACATGCAATGAGAGCAGGAGTTATCAGACCATACAAACCAGCAAAACACAGACACACTGGTGAGATTGAACAAGAGCTAAGTGAGATTGCAGGAAAGAAGATTCATGTTTCAATGAGTCCACATGCAGTAGATGTTGTCCGTGGAATTCTTTGTACAAACCACACATTCATGAAAAAAGATATTGAAGAAAAAGAGTTGTGGAAATTATATCGTCAAACTTATGGTGAAGAGAAATTTGTTAGATTAATTCGAGACAAAAAAGGATTATACAAATTCCCAGATCCAAAATTCTTGGTTGGTTCAAACTTTTGTGATATAGGATTTGATTTAGACGAAGACAACAATAGATTAATTGCATTGTCTGCATCTGATAACTTGATGAAAGGTGCAGCAGGTTCTGCCATCCAAAACATGAACGTAATGTGCGGTTTTGATGAAATGGATGGACTAAGATACACACCACTAACACCTGTTTAGAAATGATCACAATCAAAATTGGTGGAAGTGTAGTGGATGATTTACATCCATCAACAATTTCAGATATTAAAAAAGTTGCAGAATCAGAAGGAGTAATTCTAGTTCATGGTGGAGGTAAAGAAGTTACCAAAGTTTGCGAACAACTTGGAAAAGAACCAAAGTTTGTAACATCTCCTAGTGGAATCAAAAGTAGATACACCGACAAAGAAACTGCAGAGATTTTTACAATGGTAATGTCAGGTAGAATCAACAAAACAATAGTTCAGATGCTCCAAAAAAATGGAATTAATGCAATCGGATTATCAGGAGTTGATGCCAAAGTAATTCAAGCAGATAGGAAAAAGAAACTTCTCATCATAAATGAAAAAGGAAGAAAACAAGCAATTGACGGCGGATATACTGGAAAAATTAGAGAGGTCAACTCTACATTCATCAAATCACTCCTAGACCAAGGACTGACGCCTGTGATTTCACCTATTGCAATCAGCGAAGAATCAGAATTTCTCAATGTAGACGGAGACAGGGCAGCAGCATATGTTGCAGGAAAAGTTGGAAGCGACAAAGTATTATTCATAACAAATGTAGATGGACTCTTAATGGATGACAAAGTGGTTCCAAAGCTCACATTGGCTGAAGCAAAAGAGATTAGACCAAAAATTGGACCAGGTATGGAAAAGAAGATTTTAGCATCAACTGAAGCATTAGATATGGGAGTAAAAATAGCATTAATTGCAAATGGTCAAAAAGAAAATCCTATTTCATCAGCCATTGCACATGATAATTGTACGGTGATTGAACATGAGTGAAGACCAGTACATGGGCAATCTCTATCAGAGATTTCCAGTTACAGTTGAAAAAGGAAAAGGAGCTCACGTTTGGGATATTGATGGTAAGGAGTACATAGATTGTATGGGAGGATATGGAGTAGCACTAGTAGGACATCAAAATAAAAGAGTTAATGATGCAATAAAAGAACAAGTTGACAAAATTATAACAGTACACAGTTCACTTTACAACAAAACAAGAGAAGAGTTTTTGAAAACACTAATTGGTTTAGCACCTGAAGGATTAACACAAGTTCATCTTAACAACAGTGGTGCTGAAGCAATTGAAGCTGCAATAAAGTTTGCAAGAAAGTTTACAGGTAAAAAAGGAATGGTTGCAATGAAAGGATCCTATCACGGAAAATCATATGGAGCATTATCATTAACATTTAATCCAAAATACAAAAAAGCATTTGCTCCACTTGTGGAAAAAGTTTCATTTGCATCATACGGAGATATTGAATCACTACGTGAAGCAATTGATGATGATACTGCGTTTGTAATTTTAGAACCAATCCAAGGAGAAAGTGGAATTATTGTTGCACCTGATGGTTTTTTGCAAGACGTAAGAAAGCTTTGTGATGATAAAGGAATTCTGTTAATCTTTGACGAAATACAGGCAGGTTTAGGTAGAACAGGACGATTATGGGCTTGTGATCATTGGAACACAGCACCAGACATTTTGTGTTTAGCAAAAGGAATTGCCGGAGGAGTTCCAATGGGTGCAACTCTAGTAAGACCAGATATACTAGCTTCTATGAGTAAAGGAGAACATTCATCAACTTTTGGAGGAAACCCAATATCATGTGCAGCAGGTGTTGCAGCACTAAAATCAATTACAGAAGATGGATTAATTGAAAATTCTGAAAAGATGGGAAAAATTTTCAGAGAAGGTTTAGAGAAATTAAAAGAAAAGCATACCATGATTAGAGAAATTCGAGGTAAAGGACTCATGATAGGTGTAGAAATGAAGTTTGAAGTTAGAGATATCTTGATGGGATTAATCAGAAAAGGGGTTCTTATGCTATATTCTGGAAGAAATATTCTAAGAATTTTGCCTCCATTAGTGATTACTGAAGAAGATGTAACAAAAGTTTTACATGCTCTAGATATAATACTAACAGAAGAGGAACAGAAACGAAATGTACAAGGATAATGTAGATGAAAAAATTATCGGCTATCTAAAAGAAGATTCAAGGGAATCATTTGTAGATATTGGAAAGAAACTAAAACTATCAGAATCAGCAGTACGAAGAAGGGTTAAAAATCTCATCGGAAACGGAACTATCAAAAAATTTACTTTGGAGTTAGGTGAAGAAAATGCAACTAGTGCAATTGTTCTAGTCTCAGTAGATTCTGCAACTGACACATCAAAGGTTTCTCTAAAACTTGCAAAACTTGATGGTGTAAAAACAGTTTATGAAATTACAGGTCAATACGACATTACAACAATCATGAGTGCATCAAGTATTGCAGAGATTAACAATAGTATTGATGCATTAAGAAAAATTCCAGGGGTAGTAGACACCAATACTGTAATTATTTTAAGAAAAGTAGTCTAAACCGACTTTCGGTTTAAAATTTTAATTCAAAACTAGTTTAGGATCATTTTTAGTTATTTTCAACGAAACTAGTACGAATATGTTTATATCATCAATTTATGTCAACGAATTCTGTAATGAAAGATCCGAATCACTATGCAAACCTGTACAACGCATACGAAAAGAATCCAAAGAAGATAAGAGTCCTTGACAGTACTCTAAGAGAAGGAGAGCAGCATCCAGGTGTTTCATTTACAAACAAACAAAGAATCCAGATTGCATGGATGTTAGATTATTTTGGTGTAGACCAAATTGAAATTTCACCAGTTGTATCAAGTGATCATAAAGAAGCTACAAAGACAATAATCAAGCAAGGACTAAAAGCAGATATTGTTTCTCACGGACGTGCTCTCAAAGAAGACATTGATATTTCATTAGATTGTGATGCAAAATGGTGTGCAGCATATCTAGGAATTTCAGATATTCATCTTAAAGATAAACTTCGTATTTCAAGAGAAGATGCACTTGAGCGAGCTGTGGAAACTGTAGAGTATGCAAAGTCACATGGATTAAAAATTAGATTTACAGTAGAAGATGGAAGTAGGGCAGAGCCAGAATTCTTGCTCAAAGTTTGCAAAGCAATAGAAGAAGCTGGTGTGGATAGAATCAGTCTACCAGATACTGTTGGAATATTGCGTCCAATTGGAATGTATAATTTTGTCAAAAAAGTAAGAGACTCTATAGATGTTCCACTAGATGCACATGTACACAATGACATTGGATTTGCAGTAGCTAATGCATTTTCTGCATGTGATGCAGGAGTTGATCAAATTCATACTACAATTGACGGAATTGGTGAAAGAACAGGAATACCTCCACTTGCAGAAGTTGCCGTCGCTTTAACATATTTGTACAAATCACCAAATGATTTCAGATTAGACATGTTACTAGATTTGTCTAGATTAATTGAAGAGTACACTACAATCAAACCATATGATTCAAAACCAATTGTAGGTTCTTCAGCATACAAACACAAAGCAGGAACACATCTTGCAGCAATACTAAGAAATCCTGCAGCATATGAGCCCATACCACCTAGAGCCGTAGGAAACAGAAGAAGAATTGTATTTGGAGAATTGGCAGGAAAGACAGGAGCTGCCTATTTGATGTCACTATTAGGATTAGAAAAAGATGACAAGAGTGCAAAAGCAGTAGCAGCTGGATTAAAGGGTCTTAGAATGGGAGATCTGATCGAGATTCCTCTTGAAGACAGACTTGAAAAAATAATTAACGATAAATAGAGAGGAGGTGGAGAAGAGAATATGTCAAAATGTGAAGAATGTGATGCAGATATTTCCATACCAAGTGATGCACTTGAAGGAGAAATTGTAACATGTCCGGAATGTGGCGCAAGTTTTGAATTAGCAAAAGGTTCAGACGGTTTCGATCTAAAGCCTGCCCAAACGGTTGGCGAGGATTGGGGACAGTGAGTCCCGACGTTACGATTCTTTATGATACCATCCGTTGGGAAGAAAAAGGCCTACTAGAAGCAGGTAAGAAAAAAGACATCAACATCCAGATGGTAGATTGTAAGAAGTTAGCAGTAGATTTAGAAAAAAAGCCTGAAGATTATGGAGTAGTTATACAAAGATGTGTAAGTTATTACAGAAATTTGCATTCAACAGCAGCTCTTGAAGGATTAGGAGTCAAAGTAATCAATTGTCTCAACACAGGAATCTTTGCAGGAAACAAACTATTCACACATATGTTGTTAAAGAAAGCTGGAGTTCCAACACCAGATGCAACAGTTGCATTCTCAAAAGATGCAGCTCTAGAAGCATTAGATTTACAGGGATACCCAAAAGTGATCAAACCAACAGTTGGAAGTTGGGGAAGACTAATCTCAAAATTAAATGACAAAGATTCTGCTGAAGGAATCATTGAGGGCAGAGAAACCATGTATCCAATTTATCAAGTTCATTATCTAGAAGAGTTTGTAAAAAGACCACCTAGGGATATCAGAGCAATTATGGTCGGAGACAAAATTGTTGCAGCAATTTACCGCAACTCAGAGCACTGGAAGACAAACATGGCACTTGGAGGAGTGGCAGAGCCATGCGAGGTAACACAGGAAATGGAAGAAATGTGTATTAAGGCAAAAAATGCAGTTCAAGGAGATATCGTAGGTGTAGATTTGATGGAAAGTGAAGAGAAAGGATTGGTTGTTCATGAAGTAAACAATACAACGGAATACAAAAACACAGTTAGAGTGTGTGAAGTAGATATTCCTTCACTTATGCTAGACTATGCACTAAAGATAGACAAGTAAGAATTGGACACTCATTTTACAGTTACACCAAGATTTGCAACAAAGATGCTTGAGAAGGCATTAAGATTGTACACCCCATCTCTTAGTGAAAAACCAATGGCAGAGTTTCTTGCAGACAAATGTGATGATTTAGGATTTGAAGATATTCAAATTGATGAAGTAGGAAATGTAATTGCCCGAAAGGGTTCAGGCAGTCCAACGATTATGCTATGTGGTCACATGGATGTAGTTCCAGGTAAAGTAAAGGTAAGAAAAGAGGGAGACTCTCTTTATGGTAGAGGAGCATCTGATGCAAAAGCACCATTAATGGCAATGCTATTTGCTGCAGCATCAATACAAAACAACAATGGAACAATAATTTTTGTTGGTGCAGTTGATGAAGAAGGAAATGCCACTGGAATTAAAAATCTAGTTAAAAAAAAGATGGGTGTTGATTATGCAGTTTTTGGAGAACCAAGCGGGATCAAACAAGTTACTATAGCATACAAAGGAAGATTAGCAATCAATCTCAAAATTAGTGTGGAAGATAGTTCACATGCAAGTGCACCATGGCTTTCAAAAAATGCAATTTTAGAATCAATGATTTTTGCAAGAGAATTAAAAGAAAAACTTGAAGAAAATCAAGAAGATAAAACAAAAGGAATGTTGTTGACTGCAACTATGACAGAAGTAAAAGGAGGAACAAGTCACAATGTTACTCCAAAAGAATGTGAAACAACTTTTGATATAAGAATTCCAGTAGATATGAACTGCAAATCAATTGAACAAAAGATTGCTACTTTGGTAAAGGAAATTGCAGAAAAAAGAGACGTAGAAGCATTTTACTCAATTCTTGATGAAACAGAGCCATTTGAGGCAGCACATGACTCTCCACTAGTGCGTGCATTTACGCTTGGAGTCATGGATGTAGAGCATACTAGGCCTAAACTAATTAGAAAAACAGGTACTGGAGACATGAATGTACTAGGAACACAGTGGAGTATTCCAGTTGTAACGTATGGTCCAGGAGACCCTCATGAAGCTCACACCATTGATGAAAAAGTTTCAATTGATGAATATCTCAGAGGAATCGAAATTCTCAAAAAGATGCTACAGCATTTAAAAAGACTTCATGATAGAAAGATGCAGTAATGCTCTGGTTTGTAGGTTTAGGAATTTCGGGATTCAAATCAATTCCGAATGAAGCAATTGATGTTTTAGCAAAAGCAGACATTGTATATCTTGAGCAATTCACAAGTCCTATTGGTAAATCAGATCTAACTAAAATCAAAAATGCAACACAAGGGGAATTCAGACCGGCAAAAAGATGGTTAGTCGAAGATGGAAATGAGATTTTAGAGAATGCAAAGAAAAAGAAAGTTGTCTTGTTATCGTATGGAGACCCATACATTGCTACAACACATATCGAGTTACGTGAAAGAGCAATTAAAGAAAAAATAAAAACACATTCTATTCATGCATCTTCATCATTAACTTCAATGATTGGAGAGTGCGGTCTTCACTTTTACAAAGTTGGAAGAATTGCAACTATAATGAGTGAAATGAAATCACTTACAACACCATACTATGTAATTTACAAAAATGTCATAGAAGGGAATCACACAGTCCTTCTTTTGGAGTTTAATCAAGACAAAGATTTCTTTTTAGATCCAAAGGATGCATTAAATGGATTATTAGAAACAGAGAAAGGTCAAAGAAGAAAAGTCATCAGTTCATCAACCTTTGCCATTGTCGCATCAAGAGTGGGATTCAAAGACCAAGAAATAGTATCAGGTAAAATATCTAGCCTAAAAAAGAGAGATTTTGGAAAACCACCACATACAGTGATAATTCCCGGAAGACTTCATTTTACAGAGTCAGACGCATTGAAGGTTTTAGGAGAATGTATTGATGAGCCATTTGATAATACAGAGAAAACAAGAAAAATTTCTTCTCAAATGATTGAAAAATATGTTCCAATGGTAAGAGAAGCACTTGAAGAGGTAGAACCATACTACAAAAACCAAAAAGAGTACCAAGTAATTTTAGAAAATGCAGAATTGTATGTCAAAGACGCAGAGAAATTTTTAGAAGACGGTCAAGATGAGGTGGCCATTCTAAGTATTGGATATGCAGATGGATTAGTAGATGCATTAAGGTTAGCCAAAGGCTTGGATCCCAAAATGTAATTTTAGCGATGAATTAAAGAGAGGGAGAAAAATAGAAAAAATGTTGGAATCAATTCAAAGAGTAATTCTTTCTACAATGTACATATCTCAGATTGATGGTACTAATCCAATTGAAAAAATCAAAGAAAAAACTGTACTTTCAGATGAACAAATTAATTCAGAGATAGACGAGTTGATAAAAAATCAATTTGTAAAAGAAGATAAAAAATCACTCACAGAATCAGGACGAAATTCTTTGAAGGTTGTTTTAGCTGGTGGTGTTTTTGATATTATTCATCCAGGACACATCTACACTCTAAATGCTGCAAAGGAATTAGGTGATATTCTTGTGGTAGTTGTTGCCACAGACAACACTGCAGTAAAGATGAAAAAAAGGCAACCATTACATTCCCAAGAACAAAGACAAGAATTGGTAAATTCCCTATCCATGGTAGACCTTTGCCTCATAGGACAAGAAAATGATATTTTCAAGACAGTAAATAATGTGAGACCACAAATAATTGCACTAGGATACGACCAAACTCACCAAGAGAAATTCATTACAGAAGGATGTAAAAAAATCAATCTAGATGCAAAAGTGGCAAGATTGCAATCCCCAATTCCAGATAGTTCTAGCTCAAAAATCCAAAAAGAGTATGGTGAATCTATTCACGGAATTTGAGTTATTGTTTAGCTGTTAAAACGTTACATTTTGCCTTGTGATGAATTGTATTGATAATATCATCATAAAGGGTAGATTCAGTCATGGATAATTTTGGATAGTCTACAATAAGCAAATCAACTTTATGTTCAGTAACATAGTCAATTACCCAATGTGCAATAGAGTCAGTTAATGCAAACTTTGTTTTAATTGGAACATTTTTCTTTGCAGCTGCTTTTTCCCATTTTGAGAGTTCATTTTTTATTTGATTTTTTCTTTTTTGCAAGGCAATTTTGTCAGTTTTGGTCTCAAAGAAATGAAACGTTGGAGGTTTTTGATAAAAGCATTCAATCACAGAAAGAGAACATCCTAATTTCTGTGCCAATTCTAACCCTAATTCAAAAGATTTTTTGTCATGAGTAGGAGTGATTATGGCAACCGTAATTTGTTTAATCAAGTAATAATTCTAACAAACTTACTGTTAATCAATTTTTGGTTAGGGAGAAATAGGTATCTTGATGGTTATTTTAGAACCGTTTTTGAGTTTTGCAGTTTTTCTCAGACATGTTTTTGAGATCAGCTCAACAACAGAGTTATCATGATGAGTACGTTCAAGTAAAATCATATCGCAATTAATTGAATTATTTAGTTTTGCAGGAAAGCATTTGACCCAACCATAGGTTCTCTTTCCATCAGAGAAACTCTTAATTTTAATTCCATCCAAGGTTTCAAATTGTTTGACTGCCTCTTGATGAATTTTTTGATCTAATCTTACATTGAGAGTTCCAGGAAATGGGATATAACCGATTTTTGATTTGAATTGCTTTGTGTATCCCTTTAGCCCCATGTAATATGCACCTTCACCCATTCCAGATACCAAAGTTCCTTTTAGTTCAACATGAGATGGAAAGGAGTTCAAGCTTTTTTGCAGAGTTGTAGATAGTTTTACTATTTCAGAGAAACCTTTTGAGGTAATCTTTACAGATACATTTCTTCCACTCATAATTCGGTCAATGAATTGATTTTGTTCTAATTCAAGCAGATGTTTTGATGCAGCTTGTTGTGATTTTTTGATGCTCTTTCCCAAAGAAGAAGTAGTTATTGAAACATAGTTGTGTTTAGCACCTTTAGAAAGAAGATAAGATAGAGTTAGGATATGCTGAATTTTTAGTTCAGGCATCTAAGATCCTATGCTACGCCCAGTTCACCGAATGTTTTGAGAGTCATTCCATCAGAGTTTGATAGTTTTGCTACTCTGTGTCCAACTACACATTCAATTCCTGCATTTTTGGCACCCTCTAAAAGTCTCTGAGTGATGATTCCATCTAATAGAAGATATTTGATTCCAGATTGTGTTGATAGTTTACTGACAACTTCACTAATTGGAACCTTAAAGATTTCATTATTGTCACCATCTAATGCAACAGCTTCAAGAGTTTCATTTAGAGTTGGAAAAACTTTTGCTGCCATTTCTGCAAGTGGTTTGTCATCTTCACTTTTGAGTGAAGGTGCGGGTTTTCCACTTTTGATTTCTTCAGCAATAGGACTTAGAATCTCATCTATTCTTTGCGGAGTTAATTCTTCAACTTCAACATCATTGTCAGCTTGTAGTTCATAATCAATTGGAACAACGGATTTTAGTTCTTTGAGAATAAACCCACCTGCTCTATCACCATCTAAGAATGCTACAACAGTGTCTTTAGAACTACATAATTCTTTGATAGACTCATCTATTTTTGCACCTTCAATTGCAAGAGCATTGTCATATCCAGCTCTGAGAAGATTGATTACATCTGCTCTTCCTTCAACTAGAATTACCCAGTTTGAATCAGCTAGACCAGAACTACATGTGAGTTTGGATGGCCCATATGTGGATAATTTTTTAGAATCACCTTGATGGACATCATTTAGCATGCTTTCTCCTTCACTAACAGTTTTAGTTGCCCATTTTTGCTTGATTTCTTTTGCACGTTTTACAATGTCATCTTTCTTTGCAGCACGTACATCATCAATTGCTTCTAATGTGAATTTACAATCAAATGGACCAACTTTGTCAATGCTCTCAATTCCAGCTGCAATCAATGCACAAGTATCAATATCAGTACTCATAGGAATTAACGCTTCACCATTAGTGGTGTTTGCAGTAGTTTTAGCACTTACTTCAATGCGACCTACTTTTGAAACTCGTTGCAGTTCATTCAGATTCATCTCAGGGCCCAACAGTCCTTCTGTTTGGCCGAAGATGGCTCCGATTATATCTGCTCTTTCAACGAGCCCATCAACTTCATAGGAAAGTTTAACATGATATTTGACAATTCCTGATTGAGGCATAAATTATTCATCTCCTTAATTATCATGTTTTGACTCTCTGTATTCGATATATGAGGGTATCGCAAAAATTTACACTGAAAAACTAGAATTTTTTAAAAAATCTGCAGGTAATGCAAACACTAGATAATGTAAAAATGAAAAATGATGGTGTGTTTATTCAGTACTAAATGAATGACCGCATGAACAGGATTTTGTAACATTTGGATTGTTAATCTTAAATCCAGAACCCATTAGGCTTTCAATATAGTCAACGTTTGCACCTTGTAGATGGTCAACGCTGTAACTGTCAACTAATAGTTTTACACCATTTTCTTCCATGACTAGGTCATCTTCTTCTGGTGCTTTTTCAAAGCCCATTCCGTAAGACAAACCAGAACAGCCTCCACCTTGAACATATACTCTAAGGTATTCAGGAGATTCTGCTTCTTCTTTCATGAATTCTTTGATTTTCTCAGCTGCTTTTGAAGTAACTGTGATCATCTTTTGTGTTTGTTCAGTTGCCATAATGAACAAAAAAGTCGTTTTTAAATATAATAAGCTTTTGCAACCCAACATACTAGTAATTCAAGAGAATTAGTTGTTTTTAACCAGAATTTTAGTGATCAGCAATATGTTTGACAAGATCACTAGAGGTAATTATGCCAACAACCCTATCATCATCAATTACAGGTAATTTTCTAACATTTCGTGTAGACATTAAATCAGAGGCAGTCCAAAGATCAGAATCAGGATCAATGGAAATCAATGGAGAGGACATTATTCGCCTAACTGGCGTATCAATAGGATAAGAGTGGGCAGTTATTTTTATTGCAAAATCCCTATCAGTTACAATTCCAATTGGAGAACCATTTTCTAAAACGGTAATTGCTCCAACACCAGAATCCTCCATCATTTTTGCAGCATCAGTTGCTGAAACTGATGAATCAATTGATAAAACAGAATTATTCATAATTTCTTTCACAGTAGTTTTTTGTTGTACAGTACCAGAAGTCATGTTAAGTGTTATGTAAAGTAATATTTCAAAGGATTATTGAATTTCAATCATGATAATCATGTTCATTAAAATCAGAACCTAAACGGATAGTTAGAATTACAGTAGAGTCAGTTGTTTGGAATTTTAATTCTTTATCAGGTAAGAAACTACGAAAGACTTGTGTGAGTAATTGCTCTGTAAAAACAGACCACTTCATTCCAAGTTCATGTTGAATCAAAAATATATGCCTGTCACCTTCAACCCTATGATCAGAATTCATTCCAGATGCCTTCATGTAATCTTCTAAGGTTTCAATACAGCGCTTAAGGTCATAACCACCTTTGATAAACATAACAGTATCTTTAATCATTGGAAAGATCAGTGTAACGATTTCATCAATATCTTTTCCATCAAGTTCACTGCCCAAAGATTCTAAGATACCTTTTGGAACGGGAATCATTCCCACTTTATTTGAGAATCTATCCCATTGAACATATTTTTCTAGAATTTGTTTTACAAGTACATTTTGAGATATATTTTTCATCGTAGCTTCAGTTTCCAATTCATTAACTAATTTTTCAGGAAGTCTATAGGTAATACTACGAGTGGATTCTTTCTTTTGGTTATGGGTCTGCCTATTTGAAACCAATTTTTCTTTCATGTTATTTCAGTTCTTCAATTATAAAATGATAGTTAACTCGTACTAGACGAGTTAGGAACAATTTCTAGAACTGTTTCTTCCAAATTACATTGAAGAGATATGGATTTTACCTTACTTTTGTAAAGAAAGTATTTCTTTCCATCCTCATTGATGGAACCAGAGATTGCAAG
Source organism: Nitrosopumilus sp. S6 (assembly GCF_054515815.1). Lineage (NCBI taxonomy): Archaea > Thermoproteati > Nitrososphaerota > Nitrososphaeria > Nitrosopumilales > Nitrosopumilaceae > Nitrosopumilus > Nitrosopumilus sp. S6. The sequence continues at coordinate 33,445 of NZ_JBTNRI010000010.1, read as the reverse complement.
TAATTTTGCATCATATAGTGTTTGTAATCTTCGATATACAGTACTAATGGGAATTTTTTTGTCACTAGATAATTCCATTGCAGATTTTGGTTTTGCTAGTGTATCATGAAGGATTTGTTTGCAGTATTTGTCAGCTAGGACTTCTAAAATTACTTGCTTTCTCTCATCATCCATTATTTTTCTTGTTTGGATTAATTCTTGCATGGTGATCATATTGAATAATAGAATAAAATGAAGGAGTACACATTGCAAGACACTGCACACATATCCTATAAATCATACATAATTTTACATGCAGTATGAATCGTATACCAAAAGTTGTATCAGTTTTGATTTTAGTTTTTTCGATTTCAGTAGTGTCTATTTCAGTCAATTTTGCAAATGCAGAATCAGTTCCTGAATGGGTAAAAAACACAGCATTATGGTATGGCGAAGGAATTGTATCTGAAGGGGAATTTCTCAACATGATAAAATTCTTGATTGAAAACAAAGTCATAGTAATAGACAGTATAGAGGAACCAATTCCACAAGCAGTTAATCCGCAGGTTATAATTCCAAACGGAAACTTTGATGTTACAGGTGCAGGATTCTACTCACCATTGAATCTAGAGATTCCTGTTGGTAGTACAGTTACATGGGTAAATGATGATTCAGTACCACATAATATCCAAAGCATAGATGCAAATGGAAAGGTCACACAAATGGTTAACAGTCCACCACTAAACACAGGGGACAGATTTGAATTCACATTTGAAGAAGAAGGTGTTTACAAATACTATTGTTCATTCCATCCATGGCGAGTTGGATTAGTTACAGTATCCTAGAGTTGAGAAAATAATTAATAAAATAAGAAGGAAATAGGAAATAGCTATTTCTTTGACTTGTTAACAAATGCAGTCATTCTCTCTTGTCTGTCTGGATGTGTAAAGCAGTTTCTCCAAGCAAGGATTTCTAATCCAAGACCTGTATCAAGATCTGCATTTCTTCCCTTGTTGATTGCAACTTTGGACATCTGTACACCCATAGTAGAGTTTGCAGCAATTTGTTGTGCCATTTTCAAAGCTTCTTCTTGTAATGACGCAAGAGGAACGACATGGTTTACAAGACCAATCTCTTTTGCTTCATCTGCTTTGATCATTTTACCTGTGTAAACAAGTTCTTTTGCCTTTGCTATTCCCACAATTCTCATCAATCTTTGTGTTCCACCCCATCCAGGAGGGACACCAATTGTTACTTCTGGTTGGCCTAGTCTAGCAGAATCTGCTGCTATTCTAATATCACATGACATTGCAAGTTCACAACCGCCACCTAATGCAAAACCATTAATGGCTGCAATTGTTGGTTGTTTAACTAATTCAACTGTTGCAGTAACAAGTTGACCAGTTTTTGCATATTCTACTGATTCATCTGCAGAAATTTTTGACATGTATTCAATGTCTGCTCCAGCAGAAAATGCTTTTTCACCTTCACCAGTCAAAATGATAACTTTGACATCATCATTATGATTTAGTTCTTCAAAAGTTTTGATTAGTTCTTTTGCAACATCAGTGTTCATAGCATTGAGTTTGTCAGGTCTGTTGATTTTGACAGTACAAATGCCATCAGAAGTAGATGTGGTAACTAGTGACATGAAAATTTGTCAAGCCATGCGAGACTTAAATGTTATCTATTTTTTAGAAAGTTTTCCCCATTGGTATAGCGCAGCTGCTGCTGCAACCCAAGTTCTGAGGTCTTGGTAAACTGGGACATTGTGTTTCTCAATTAATTTTATCATTTTTTCAGTATATGGACCGCCATTACCACCACACAAAAGTGGCTTTTTTCTTTTCTTTTGGAAATCAGCTAGATGATCAACTATTGTTTCTTCGAGAGGGTCATCTTGGAATACAAACCAAGGCATTGCAATATCGACATTCTTTTCATCCATGAACTGTTGAATAACAAATCTATAATCTTCTGCAGTAGCGCCACCACCAACATCTGCAGGATTACCATTGTGAATTGGGACTGCAGGTGGAAAGTGTGCTTTCATTTTTTTGACGTTTGCTGGAGATAGTTTTCCAATAGTTAAACCGAATTTTTCTAGTTGATCAATTCCACCAATCATTGGGCCTGCACCATTACTTGTCATAGCAACTTTGTTGCCTTTAGCAGCTGGTTGCCATGCTAGTGCCTTTAGTACTCCAGCTAATTCCTGATAACTGTCAACTGAAATAATTCCTGCTTGTTTGAATGCACCCATGATGATTGCATTTGAACCACCAAGTGAGCCTGTGTGAGATGCAGCTTGTTTTGCACCAGCAGCAGTTCTTCCACTCTTCCAAATAACAATTGGTTTCTTTTTCTCTTTCATTACACGTTTTGCGACATTGATGAATTTTCTACCATCACCAAATCCTTCAACATATAATCCAATTACTTTAGTTTGAGGATCATTTGCAGCATACCAAATCATGTCTGCTTCATCAACATCAGAACGATTACCAAAACTGATCATTTTTGATAATCCAAATACATCAGCACTTTCTAACATGCTAATTCCCATTGTTCCACTTTGTGAGAAGAATGCTACAGGACCAAGTTTTGAGCGAAGCATTCTTTCTTGTCCTTGGAATGCACAATCAAGACGGTTTGCAGCATTGAACATACCAATACAGTTTGGACCAATAATTCTGATTTTGTGTTTTATAGATAATCTTGCAACTTCAGCTTCATATGCTGCTCTTTCACCACCAAGTTCTTTTCCTCCACCAGATACAATTACAACACTGTGAACTCCTTTCTTTGCACAGTCTTCCAAGACTGGAGGGGTCATGGATAAATCAACTGAAACTACAACTAGATCAACATCACCAGGAATATCAGCTACTGAAGGATAACATTTTTGTCCAAAGATTTTATCTGCCTTTGGATTAATTGGGTAAACCTTTCCTTTGAAATCATAATTTACCAAACTATCTAAGATAGAGTTACCAATCTTTCCTGGACTTGCAGAAGCTCCTACTAGTGCAACAGATTTTGGAGTAAAGAATGTCTCCATATCTGTAATGTTTGGTTTTGCTTTTGAGATAGAGTCTTTTTTCTTCTCTTTGTTTAGAATAATTTTTGCATCGACAACATAGTGTGATTTTGGATATACAATTACTGGGTTAAAGTCGATACTGTTAATGTAATCGGCATTTTCTACGCCTAATTTTCCAATATCTACCAACATTTTTGCAACCATGTTAGTATCAATTGGTTCACTTCCTCTGAATCCTTTGAGGAGTTTTGAGCCCTTGAGTTCGTTTAACATTGATTTTGCATCAGAAGTTGTAATTGGTAACATTCTAAATGCAACATCTTTCATAACTTCTGTCATAATACCACCCATTCCAACCATAATGATTGGACCAAATTGGGAATCGTTTTGAATACCTACAATTAGTTCAACACCTTTTGGAACCATTTTTTCCAAAAGAATTCCTTTAACATCAACGCCTTTCTTTTTAGAAAGTCTTCCATACATGTCAGTGAATGTCTTTTTCACATCATTGACATTGTCTAAACCAACTTTTACTCCACCAACATCAGTTTTGTGTAAGATTTGAGGAGATACTACTTTCATTACAAGTGGAAATCCAATCTTCTTTGCTTGTTTTGCTGCTTCTTCAGCAGAAGTTACTAATGCATAAGGGGGTACTTTAACACCATAAGTTTTGAGAATAGATTTGGAAGTTTCTTCAGTAATGACTTTGTGATCAGTTTCGATAATTTCATCAAAAATTTTCTTAACTGCAGCCATTGTTCGATCGATGAAATCAAAACTCAGTATATTAAACTTTGGTCAAAGTTGAAATTCCGATTTGAAATTGTTGTAAAAATTCTTCATATTCGATTTTACAATTGAAATATTTTCATCAATATCAGAACGAATTTTTTTTGGATCGATATAAGGAATGTTTTGCAGTTTTTCTTTAGTATTATCCAGCCAAAGATTCACCATCTCTTCATTTACTTCCAAATGAAATTGCAATCCAACTGCACTTTTGTATCGAAATGCTTGATTTGGATAGTGCTCAGATGAGGCTAATTTGATAGCATCTTCAGGTAAATCAAAGGTGTCACCATGCCAATGAAATACGGTAAATGGGTCTTTGAATCCTGAAAAGAATCCAGAGTCATTTGAAATTTTCAAATCATTGTAAAATCCAATTTCTTTTTTTGGTCCAGGGTACACATTACCACCAAATGTTTTTGCAATTAGTTGAGAGCCCAAACATATTCCCAAAACAGGAATATTTTTTTCAACAGAATTTTTGATTAGTTGTTGTTCTTCTTTAAGATAAGGTAAATCATCATTTGCACTTTCAGGAGCTCCCAAAATTACAACAAGTGAAAAGTCTTTGATTGGAAGTTTATCATGTTTTGCATTAACAGATGTAATGTTAAATCCATCTTCTTTTAACAAGTCACCAAGATATCCAGAACCTTCAATTCTGGTATTTTGTACAAGTAATACATCAGACATGTTTTGCATAAACAAAAGTGCTTAATATGTTAAAATAAATTTAGAAGTATGTTTGTTACAGAACAAGAGATTTCAGAATTACAAAATTTTGTTCTTCAATTAAATTCTGTAAAAGATGGGGTTGTAGTAGTTGAAGGGAAAAGAGATTTCAATGCATTAAGAAGATTAGGATATCAAGGAAGAATTTTAGAGTTTCATAAATTCGGAGGAATTAATAATTTTGCAGATTCAGTTGTAAAATATAAAAAAATTATTCTTTTATTTGACAGAGACAAAAAAGGAAGACACCTTACTGGAAAGACAATTCAATTATTGCAAAGAAGAGTAAAATTAGATCTTTCATACAAAAGAAAATTACGACAAATTACAAAAGGGAAAATTATGTTTATAGAACAACTAGTTTGTTACGAGTCTTATTTTGCCTAAGGCCAGATACCTTTTTGGTTAAAGGCTTCAAGTACTCTTTCTACGGCCAAAACCATGGTTGCTTTTCTCATATCGATTTTGTGTTTCTTTGATAATGCATAAGCATCTTTGAATCCCTGAGTGATATTTTTCTCCATCTTGTTTGCAACCTCATCAAAAGTCCAATAGTAACCCATGTTATTTTGAACCCATTCTAGGTATGAAATACACACACCACCAGAGTTTGCCAAGATATCAGGAATTACAAGAATATTCTTTTTGTAAATAATAGGATCTGCTTCAGGCAATGTTGGGCCGTTTGCAGCTTCTGCAATAATTTTACATTGTAGTTTATTTGCAATTTTTGCGTTAATTTGATTTTCTAAAGCTCCTGGAACTAGAACATCACATTTTGTTGTAAGTAATTCTTCAGTTGAGATTTTTTTGCTTCCAGGAAATCCAACAACACTACCTTTCTTTTGTTTGTGTTCTAAGATTTTACTGACTTTGGCACCTTTTGGAATTAAAATGGAACCTTTAGAATCACTAACTGCAATAACCTTTGCACCCATCTTTTCAAGATACTCACCTGCAAATGTTGAAGCATTTCCAAATCCTTGTAAAACTACTTTTGCACCCTTGAGATTTAGTTTAATTGCTTTTGCAGCTTCTCTAACAGTGTATGCTGCACCTAAACCAGTTGCAACGTTTCTTGCAAGAGAACCACCCATTGAGATTGGTTTTCCAGTAATAACACCTGGAGAATATTTGTTGTTGTTTAATTTACTAAATGTATCCATGATTTGGGTCATTTCTTTTCCTGTTGTGTAAACATCAGGAGCTGGAATATCTTTTTGAGGACCAATAACTTCTGAAATTTTATATGCAAATCCACGGGTAAGTCTTTCTAATTCATTATCACTAAGTTTTTCAGTTTTAGGATTAACAAAAATACCGCCTTTTCCTCCACCTAGAGGAACATCTACAATTGCACATTTCCAAGTCATCCATGATGAAAGTGCCATAACTTCACGTTCCATATACTCAACGCCACCCTCAGGATTGAAATATCGAATACCGCCTTTGTAAGGACCTCTATCATTATTGTGTTGACTTCTAAAACCTGTGAAAACTCTAATTTTTCCATTATCCATTGTTACTGGAATCTTTACTCTAAGTACTCTATTTGGCATTGCAAGATATTCACGTAAACCTTTGTCTTTAATTCCTAAAATATCACATGCATCATTGACTTGTTTGGTCGCATTAGCAAATGGATCATTCTTTACCAAGACGATCGTTTTAGAAAGATTCGGATTATATAAGTTTGGTTTAAAATTTCTGATCGCTGTTTCATATTATATGAATTAAAGATAGATTTTCTTGTGATTCAATTTTCTATCTAGTTTATCAATTGCCTCATCTAGTGCAGAGATATTCATTTCAAGAAAATTTGACAAGTGAAATATTGCACCATATTTTTCACCAATTTTTGAGACCATGTTATTTTTCTCAAGGACTTTCATATGATGTTGTATGGCTTTGTAATCAAGTTCAAGTTCTTGAGAGAGTTGGTGAGTGTTGTAAGGTTTGTCAAGAAGGCTCATGACAATTCGTAGTCTGGTAAATCCACCCCTAGTACTTGTAAACAAGTAAAATAGTAATTTTCGAGTTTGTTTATCGGGTTTTCTTTGTCCTGAAACTTGTCTAGATCTAAGAATTTCTTTGAATTCCAATAATTGGTTTGCCATATTTCTTAAAGTGGAATATGCTCATTTTGCTTAAAACCCTATTTCCAGATCTTTTCCACATTTAGGCTTGACAATTACCCTTAAATTGACTGAGGATGAACTCGTGATAACATGATGGCATCACGTGGTTACGATATGACCCCTACCATGTATTCTCCAGACGGTAGAATTTACCAAGTTGAATATGCTATTGAGACTGTAAAAAGAGGAACTTTAGCAATTGGTGTACTTAGTAAAGAAGGAGTTATCATAGCAGTTGAGGAAAAACCTCGTACATTACAAAGTACAGATGTTACACAGAAAATTTTCCAAGTAGATTATCATATTGGAGTAGCAGCAGCAGGATACATTCCAGATGCACGTGTTCAAGTTGACAATGCAAGATTCTTCTCACAGGGAAATAGAATGACCTATGATGAATCAGTAGAGGTTGCCACTGTTGCAAAACATCTAGCAGACCAAGCTCATCAATTTACTCAGTATGGAGGAGTTCGTCCAAATGGAGTTTCAATGATTATTGCAGGTGTTGACCAAAAAGGAGAGTCAATCTATGTAACTGATCCTAGTGGAACTTATGTTCAATTTGCAGCAATTGCAATTGGAGCAGGTTCAGATGATGTAAATGCATTCTTGGAGAAAAATTACAAAGAGGATTTGAGTTTAGAAGATGCAGCAGCATTAGCAATTGCAGCAATTAATCTAAAGGCAGAGAAAAAAGAGGGAATCAATGACATCAAGATGGCAAAAATTTCAACTGAATCTAAAATCTTTGAGAAAGTATCTGAAGCAGACTTGGAAAAATATTCTCAAAACGCATCAAAGTTTGTTCCATAATAAAATTTTAGATTTGAAAGATATTCATTTCAGTGTATGAGACGATAGATAATGGGTTTAGGAAGTAATTATTGGGGCGAAGTAATCGAGGTACTTCGAGAAATTATTCCAGTTTATGACAAGGTAAATTCAATCATATCATTAGGAAAAGACGTAGAGCACCGTAATCGTGGAATTTCAAATAGAGTTTTTCCAGGAAACAAGATACTTGATGCAGGTTCAGGGTTTGGCAACATGTCAAAGACTGCATTGAAACTAACTGATGGAAAAATTTCAGTGACACTTTATGATCCTCTAGTTCCAATGCTAAAAAATACAGGTTCACATTTTGAGAAAACTCCAGATATGGCAAATGGTGTTTTTGAACATATTCCATTTAGAGATGAAGAGTTTGATGCAGTGTTGTGTGGTTATTCCCTAAGAGATGCAATAAACTTGAGAATTGCAATCTCAGAAATTCATAGAGTCTTGAAAAAAGAAGGACGATTTGTGATTGTAGATTTGGGAAAACCAGATAACGGATTCATCAGGGCAGGTGTTGCATTTTATCTCAGATGTATCCTACCAATTCTTGCATTTACTGCAGGAGGTAAACTGGGATTAAAGTTTGGAACACTTTATGGAACTTTCAAAAGATGGCCACAAAACAAAAAGCTAGAAGGTTTGCTGTTAGAGAAATTCTCAAGAGTGGAATTTGAGAAAGATCTTATGGGCGGAGCAATAATGGTTGCAGCATACAAATGAATAAAGTTCTGATTCTAGTTAACATTACAGGTCTGATCATTGGAATTTCATATGGATTACATGGACCAATACTTCCAGTATTTGCAAAAAATGTCATAGGAGCAACATATTCTGAACTCGGATTAATCGGATTAGCTAATTTCATCCCTTACATGTTCATCCCATTGTTTGTAGGAATTCTTCTTGACAGATTTAACAATGGATATCTTTTGGCATTGGGAACTGCAATTAATTCGGCATCAATTTACCTTCTATCAATTGCACAATCAGTTCCAGAGATAATGGGGTTCAGAATTTTGACAGGTGTGGCACATGCATTCTTCTGGCCACCATGTGAATCCATCATATCAAATGAAAGTACAGAAAAAAACAGAGTGAAAAACATCTCATGGTTTACAATGTTTTTTGTCATTGGATTCATGGTAGGACCACTATTAGGTACAGTGTTTTTGGAAGGGCTTGATATTACGTATAGAATCCTATTCCAAATTACAGCATTCATTCTAGCTGCAGCACTGATTTCATCAATTCTTGTTTCAAGAAAGAGTGTAAGAAATCATCATGAGCATTTTTCATTTTCATCAATCAAAGAAATGAAGAGATTTCCAGAAGTCATAATTTTGTTGCTTTTTTGCACATCATCTTTTGGAATAATTTTGACAATTTACCCAGCATTTCTAAATGATAACGGAATGACAGACACTGACATTTTGTTGCTGTTTTTTGTTTTTGGGATTTCACGTGTAGTATCATTGGCATTAGCAGGAAAATTTGCAAGAAAAACAAGTCAGACCTTGATTGCAGCAGTTTTTGCAGTATCAGCAGGACTAGCAATTTCAGTTGTAGCTGATTCCATCATTACTTTTGGAATTGCACTAGTTTTGATGGGATTTGGTTTTAGTATATTTTTCCCATTAACACTAGAAATAATTCTAAGTAAGACCAAAAAAGGAATTTCAGGAAAAATCATTGGTGCGTATGAAACAGTCTTTGGAATGGGTTGGGCAATAGGACCAACGCTTGGAGGTCCAATAACACAATCTCTGGGAGACGATACACCGTATCTGATATTTTGTGTAATAGGAATCGGAGTGGCACTACTTGCAATAATGTCTAGAAAGAAACTAGAACCGCAAAGAGTATTCCATTAGATATCCATTGTTCCACGTTTTTTAGTGCAGATATCTAGTGCATCAACAACTTCAGTAACAAAGACCTTACCGTCACCTTTGGTTCCAGTACATGCCACATTTGCAACCGCATTGATTATTTCATCTACTTTAGGATCGTCTGCTACACAGATTATCATATCTCTGCTGAAGAACTCTCCAACTAGAGGAGGATCTTGTGCACCTTGACCTTGAACTTGATGAACAGTTACACCACCTACACCAACTTTTTTGATAGCAGCAATAACTTCATCTTTCTTTCCAGATGGAACTATTGTTTCAATTTTCTTCATAAGCCAAATTATAGTTGAATTTCTTTAAACCATAGAGTATATTCTCAAAGATGATATTCAAAGATGAAATTGGCAATCAGGCATAATGTCAAACATTACGTTTAATTTCAAAATAAGACATGTGAGATCATGATAGATTATTCACTAAATGTGGCAGGTAGTGAATGGATAATCATAATTTTTGTAGCACTAGTTTTGATTTTAGGTACAGGAAAGCTTCCAGGTGCAGCACGAAAACTTGGAAAAGCAGTAAACGAATACAACAAGGCAAAAAATGACATTCAAGAAAGTATGAAAGAAGTTACAGAAGAATCACCAAAGATTTCAGGACCAGTGGAATCAGAGAGACAAAAACTAGAGACCATTGCAAAATCAATAGGAGTCAAAGTTGATGGAAAAACAGATGATGAGTTGAGAAAAATTATTTCAGATAAAATTGGTCAAAAGAAGATAGATGAGCCAGAAAACAATCAATGATTAGTTTGATTTTTTAATTCGATACAGGTCTTTGTCAAGTCGCTTTTTTGCAAACTTGTAATAATCAGGAACAATTTCAAATCCAATGTATCTCCTACCAAGCGATTTGCTTACAACTGCAACTTGTCCTGAGCCAAGAAAAGGATCAAGTACAATATCTTTTTTTTCACTAGAGTATTCCAAGAGTTTTTTGATTAATTCAGAAGGAAGTTTAGTAGGAGTTTTTTCATCACCAGTCCAGTATTCTCTTTTGATATCCCACACATCTTCTTTGTCTTTATAGTGAAGACTGCGACCATCCTTTGTTTTGTCCTCTTTTTTGAACCTAGAAAATGGAAAGAACTTACGTTTTTTATCATCTTTGCAGACATAAAGACAATGATAGTGAGATGTAACGAATTTCTTTTTTGTTACCACACCGAATTGATACTTCCAAATGATGTGATTAATAGTAGTAAATCCAACATCATCTAAGGCACGTAAAATATCTTTGAGATTATTCCATCCAGAAAATACATACATGCTTCCAGAATCTTTTAGGATTCGAAAAACTTCACTCATCCAAGAGAATGTAAAATCATAATAGTCCTCAGGTTTGATTTCATTATATCCAGAAAGGACACGAGATGAGGTTCTGTTATAATTTGCCTTTTTTGCCTTGAAGTTTATAGCAAAAGGTGGATCGGTGATAATCAAGTCAATTTTGTTTTTCGGAATGGCATTCATTCCATCTATACAGTTTTGATTGTAAATTTTGTTAATCTCGATTTTTTTCATTTTTAAATTCAAGACTGGCTCCTAGCATAATAATGTCATGGGTAAATACTGTGAAGTAACAATAAATCACTAATCATTTCTTAGCAAATAGATCTTGAAACTATCATGTCCAAAATGCAAATCCAGAATTGAAATCCAAAAGACTTTCAACAAAAAAATGCATGTATCATGTGGCAACTGTGGAATTGAAGATCTATTAGAATTCTCAAAAAATGTAGACGAGGTGTTTTTGGAATTTCTTTCAAGATATGATAAAGGACTAGTCACAGAAAAGGGACTGGCTGAAGGGCTCAAAGATGAAGGAATTGTACGTGCTGAAAGTGAAATAAAAAGCATGATTGGTAAAAACAAACCAGATAAAATAACTGAAGAAATTCTATTTTCAAAAAAAGACTATGTTTCACAATACAAGGTTCTGAGTAATCCTGAGCCTGAAATGGGCTGCAAAGTAGATGATTTAGGACTAGATGAATCAATTACAGAGCATCTAAAGGAATTAGGAATTGAACAGTTTTACAAATTCCAAGAAGATGCAATAGGCGAAATTGCATATGGAGAAAATGTTGTAATTGAAGCTCCAACTGCCTCAGGAAAAACAGAGGCATTTTTGATTCCAGTGATTCAAAGAATAAAAAAAGATTCAAGTGAAGGAAATGTATTTGCAATTTTTGTTTATCCAACAAAGGCACTTGCAAGAGATCAATTCCCAAAGATCAAAAAGTTTGCAGAAAAAATTGGAGTCAAAGTTAGCGTCTTTGATGGAGACACAAAATTAACAGATAGAAGAGATATTATTGAAAATCCACCACAGATACTTGTAACAAACTTTGATGTACTGCATTATCATATGTGGCATCAAACAAAATTCTCATCAATTCTGACATCCACAAAAATTCTAGTTATAGATGAAGCCCATGTATATTCAGGAATTTTTGGCTCTAATGTGCACTATATCATAAAGAGACTCAAAAGAATTTGCAGAAACAAATTGCAATTTGTTGCAGCATCAGCTACACTTGAAGATGCCAAAGAGTTTTGTGAGAAATTGTTTGGAGAGCAGATGCAAAAGATTCAGGGTTCAGGAAAGAAAGGCCAAACAGATTTTGCAATGTTATTTCCCTCACTTCGTACACAGAGAGCTTTGATGGTAGAACTCACAAAGAAACTTACTGAAAAAAAACACAAGACAATGGTATTCAACAATTCTCATCTCAACTCTGAACTTTTAGCAATTCAGGCAAAAAAGCAAAAAGTAAACATCAAAGTTCACCGGGCAGGACTTATGGCAAATTATAGAACATTTGTTGAAAAGCAGTTCAAAGATGATATGCTTGATGCAATTTCATGTACTCCCACGCTTGAATTAGGCATAGATGTGGGAAATGTTGATTGTGTGATTTCATCAACAATTCCAGTAAATCGACTAATTCAGAGAATTGGAAGAGCAGCAAGAAAAGGTCAGCGAGGATATGCATTTTTGGCATTGGGAAATGACCCGATTTCACAGTATTACAAAAATCATCCTGATGACTATTTTGAAGACACTGAAAAAACATACATCGATCCCAAGAATCCGTTTGTTGAAGAATTTCAAATATTGGCAATGGCATGTGACAGACCAATCTCAAAACACGAGCTCAAAGAACATCAAGAAGTAATAGAACATCACATTATCAAAGAAAATCTAAAAGAATTCAATAACAGAATAATTCCAAATTTTGATAAAATCAATTCTCTTCTAAACGAATATAGTATTAGAGGAATAGGAAAATCAATTGATATTTTCTTAAATGGAAAAAAAGTTGGAGACAGAATACTACCAATTGCATTAGAGGAATTACACAAAGATGCAATCTATTTTCTTGCAGGTATTCGTTACAAGGTAAAAGAGTTTGATTATCCAGAAAAAAATTATGCAAAGATTGAGAAAATTCCTAGAGACTATCCATATTATACAAAATCATTAACTGAAGAGTGGCCTACAATTGAGACGGTGTTTGAGAGAAGAGTGGCAAATGGAGTTGAAGTTGCCTTTTGTAAATTACATATTGAGAAAAAAGTATACGGATATGTCAACATCGAGCTTGGACAAGAAGTAACCCAAGGAGAAAAAGTTCTACTTGACACACCATTAGAATACGATTTTATTACAAAGGGTATTGTCTTTCATGCACCAAGGCCTCTCAAAGTAATGGAAGAATCCGAAGATGAAGAATATACTGAAGCTAGTGGATATCATGCTACAGAACACGTGGTAATTGAAGGAAGTAACATGATAACAGGAGGAGTATCACAAGATTTGGGAGGTATATCACTAGGCACATCAGGCTTGATTTTCATCTATGATGGAGCCATTGGTGGCAGCGGTGCAAGCAAGGCACTCTATGACAGATTTGAGCTAGCACTTGAAAGAAGTATGTTCATCGTAAAGGAGTGTCCATGCAAAAATGAAGCTGGATGTCCAAGATGTACATTCTCATACAGATGTGGAAATAACAATGAGTATTTGCACAAATACTCTGCATTAGAGATTTTGGAGAGAATCAACAATGGTGAGAAAACAGAACTAGTAGATCCTACAGAAGGAGACAAACCACTAGTATAATCAAAATGGGATAAATATAACAAAAAAATTAGAATTATCATGGAAAAAGTAGCTCTTGTAACTGGAAGTTCTTCGGGAATTGGATTAGAAACAGCATTAGCACTTGCAAAAGACGGATATCATACATTTGCTAGTATGCGAGATTTATCAAAAGCAGGGGAATTAGAAAATGCCGCAAAAAAAGATAATCTTCCAATTGAAGTAATAGAGCTTGATGTTGATAAAGAAGAATCAATTGTATCTGCAATTAAAAAAGTAATAGACTCTGCAGGAAGACTAGATGTTTTAGTAAATAATGCAGGATATGGTCAGTTTGGATGTACTGAAGACGTAACAGTTAATGATTTTAGAAAACAGTTTGAAACTAATTTCTTTAGCATTGTAAGAATTATTCAAGAAGTTGCTCCAATTATGAGAAATCAGAATTCAGGAAACATCATCAACATTAGTTCTGTTGTCGGAAGAATGGGATTACCAGGTTCTCCAGCATACATTAGTTCAAAGTTTGCATTAGAAGGATTTGGAGAATGCTTACGATATGAACTAGGTCAATTTGGAATAAAGACAACTCTAATTGAGCCAGGAGTGATAAAGACAAACTTTTTTGAATCAATGAAAGTCCCAGATTCAAAGACAGATCCAAAATACAAGGAATTAACAGACCATATTCTAGCAGGACTAAAGATGATGGTCCAGATGGGAACTGCACCATCACAAGTAGCAGAAGTAATCATCAAAGTAATTCATGATGAGGAGATGCATCCAAGATATGTAGTTGGAACAGACGCTACAATGTTTATGGAGGCAAAAAAGATGAAAACAGACCTAGAATTTGAGAAATACATGAGTAAAGAGCTCTTTCCAGGATAACACCACCCCTACGTTAACTTGATATACACATAGAATCCAATTTTTGTCAAAGTCCGCAATTTTAAGGTGAAAAAAGAATGAAATGGAAAACGCTACAACACAACGGAATCTTATTTCCTCCTGCCTATGAAGCACAAGGAATCAAGATAAAGATCAAGGGAGAAAAAGTAGATCTTAATTTAGACCAAGAAGAGATGATTTACCAATGGGCAAAAAAGAAAGACACTCCATATGCTCAGGATAAAGTTTTTCAAAAAAACTTTACAGTAGATTTTGCAAAAACTCTAGATTCTAAATTTAAAAAAATTTCATATGAAGATATTGATTTTTCAGATGCTTACAAACTAGTTGACAAAGAAAAAGATCTCAAAGAGATGATGACAAAAGAGGAAAAAAAGGCAATTGCTGCAAAAAGAAAAGAACTTCGTGAAGAACTCAAAGCAAAATACGGAGTTGCAATTATGGATGGAAAAGAAGTAGAGGTAGGAAATTACATGGCAGAACCTCCAGGAATTTTTATTGGTAGAGGAGAACATCCACTACGTGGAAGATGGAAACCACGTGTTACTGCCAAAGATGTTACGCTAAACCTTGGAAAAGAAGCTAAAGTGCCAGAAGGAAAATGGGGTAAAATTATTCACGATAAAGATTCAATGTGGCTTGCAAGTTGGATGGACTTTCTCACACAAAAAAGAAAATATGTTTGGCTTGCAGATACAGCAGGATTAAAACAAGATAGAGACAAGGCAAAATATGAAAAAGCAGTAAAACTTGCAAAAGAGATTGACAAGATTAAAGATAGAATTGTCAAAGATATGAAAAGCTCTGATCCAAAAATCAGTAGAATTGCTACTGCATGTTATTTGATTTACAGAACTGCTATGAGGGTAGGAGATGAAAAGGATCCAGAAGAAGCAGATACTGTTGGTGCAACAACTCTAAGAAAAGAACATATCAAAATTACAGCAGATGCAATAGAGTTTGATTTCTTAGGAAAAGATAGTGTTAGATGGCAAGAAACAGTAAAGGCAGAAGGACATGACAAACAATTCCAAGAAAATCTCAAAAAATTAGTTGAAAAGAAAAAACCTAAAGACGAGATTTTCCACGACATTACTTCAAGACATGTTAATGCATATTATTCAGGAATAGTAAAGGGGTTGACTGCAAAGGTATTCAGAACATATCTTGCAACAACAGTAGTCAAAAACTACCTAGTTGACCATGACAATATGAAAGGAAAATCAGATAATGAGAAACTATACCATGCAAAATTGGCAAATCTAGAAGCTGCAATAATGTGTAATCACAAAAGAACCATTCCAAAAACATTTGAGCAATCATTACAAAAAAAGAAAGACACTCTCAAAACTAGAGAAAAAGAAAAAGCATGGGAGAAAACACAACTCACTCTCAAAAAGGTAGAATCAACTGAACCAAAAACAGACACTCAGAAAAAGAACAAGGAAAAAAGAATTAAGACATTAAATGAACAAATCAAAAAACAAAAACAAAAACACAAAGAGAGGATTGAGAAATTAAAATTACAAGTTGATTTGTCTGAGAAAACTAGAGATTATAATCTCGGAACATCACTTAGAAATTACATAGATCCACGTGTTTTCAAGGCATGG
This sequence comes from Nitrosopumilus sp. S6, assembly GCF_054515815.1. Classification (NCBI taxonomy): domain Archaea; kingdom Thermoproteati; phylum Nitrososphaerota; class Nitrososphaeria; order Nitrosopumilales; family Nitrosopumilaceae; genus Nitrosopumilus; species Nitrosopumilus sp. S6. Next base: position 17,376 of record NZ_JBTNRI010000010.1, on the reverse strand, counting down.
ACCGATGAAGTAGGTGCAGAATGGGAAAAACTATACACATCAGCACTTCAAAAGAAATTCCTTTGGGTCAAAAATGAAAATGCAAAGTGGAAAGAAATTAAAAATTAAAAAGAATCATTTAATTTCCCATATTTTCAGGCATATATTATGCCGGGGTAGCTCAGCCTGGTTAGAGTGCCAGTTCGCTTGGTAATCTCTAACGGTTCTCCAACTAAGGCAATACTCATAATCTGGAGGTCGCGAGTTCGAAACTCGCCCCCGGCACACACAACTTTGTTTAAAACCCTCACCAGCATATTGTTCCTCTATTCAACTATAATATCAAACTAAAAATTTAACACTGCAATGGAGTTTGGTCTTACATGTGAATTAAATCATAATTAAGATTCTTTTCCTTCCCAAACAACTCTTTGTGGGAAAGGAATTTCAATTCCTGCATCATCTAATGCATTCTTGATAACTTTAAGCAAGTTAGGCATTACTTCAAGTAGATCATCTCTAGGATACCAAATACGAATCAAGATGTTTACACTGTTATCAGCAAGCTCTGAAATGGAAAATTGTGGTGCAGGTTCCATTAATGAATAAACTACATTTTTTTCAATTGCGTTTTTAATGACATCGATTGCATTATCAATATTTTCTCCATATCCAATACCTACTGTTACTTCACTTCGTCGCACTTCAGATAGATTAAATGTTCTAAGATTTGATGTGAACATTTTTTCATTAGGTATACGTACTACAGTTCCATCAAACTGTTGAATTTTTGACGAGAATGTATTGATATCAATTAACTTTCCAAGAACATTTACATCAACTACTTCTACAGTATCTCCCTGTTTGACTGGTTTTTCAATCAACATGAAAACACCTGAGATCATGTTAGATACTACTGATTGAGCTGCAAATCCAATTACAATTCCCAAAAATCCTGCCCCTACAACGAGTCCTCCAATATCAAATCCCTGACTAGCAGTAGCTGCAAAGAGAAAGATGATAATTATTCCATAATAGATCAGTTTGTTTAGAGTCTTTACAGTATGAACAGGCATATTTGGTGCAAATTTTTTGTTAAAAATCATTCTAGCAATTCGGGCAACAATTACTCCCACAGAAACCAAAATTCCAATTATGAGTAATCCCCATATTGATAATCCCTCCATTAATGGCGTATCTAGTATTTCAAACACCAACTAATCAAACCCCTTATCCATTACAAATGATACCTTATCTTTTTTTGAGTAAGTAACAACTTTCCAATCTTTATCTTTGTTAGAAAAATCCTTTTTCTTTATTTTGATGACTTCCTTATTAACATCTTCAATAATTTTACACTTGACATCGTCAATGTGAACCTCAGATGAATTGTCCAAATAATAGATTTTGTGATTAGTTACTGGAAAAACCAATTTGCCAACAGACACTCCTTTCTCTAGTTCATTAGAAAAAATAATTCTCATTTTTGCAAAAATATAAGGATCCAGATCATCATTTTCTAAAATTTTAACTTTAGAGTACATGCAAAGATTGCCTTTTTCAGGGGTACCATACAAGGCAAAACGTGAATGCATTGGTTCACAGGTAAAACAATCAAAGAGTTCTTTTGAATTATCCACAGAATTATACAGAAAAATCCCTATTTCGATTGGAAATTGAACCAAAACATCAGACGTGGAATTTTTTTCTACAAATATCGATTCGTTTAATCTAAGAAATATCAAGTCATGTGTTTTTTTGGTTGGGAGATGAAGAGGTAAGACTGGACATAACTCAATTTTGGTATTTTTTGTAGATGCTGAGATTGATTTTCTGAACTCTTTGTTAGAAGAATCTAGCCTATGATATGAGAGTCTTCCATCTGCGTGTCTTTTAAAATGCATTTGAGTTTTTGGTAATTTTAAATCAAGACTATCTGAAATGTCATAAATTCCATATTTTGCAAATTCATCACTCATATGCAAAATTAAATTTATTCCTCTATTAAAACCAGTTTTACGGGGTTATTTGGTTAGCACTAGATTTTTGGGCAATAATAAAATCTACTTTGTAGTTTAAAGTTGCACGTGAATTTAGTTTTAGATTCCATGGAATGAATGACGGGTTTTTTGTAGAATTTGAAACTTTGAATCCCATATCACTCAAATTTGTACGTAAAGTAATTGCGTCAATAGGGTTTTTTACAGAACCTGGTCCTCTATCAAAATCATAAGGATCAGAGATTACAAAGTAACCTTTTGTGATTTGTTTTGATATAGATTTGAGCAATAGACGTGGTTCAATAATTTCTAGAACATTTAGAGCCAAAATCAAATCAAACTGTAATTTTCCAAACACAGGACTCAGAGAATCAGCTACAAAATAATCCAAGTTTTCTTTGAATTGTTTTTTTGCATATTCGATTGCACTAAATGAACGATCCACACCAAAGACTAGTTCATTAGAATTTGCCAAATGACTAGTTAGAATTCCAATAGAACAACCATGCTCCAAAACAATCTTTGATGAAGGTAATGAATCTAGATTTTTCTTGATTGTAAGATAAAATTTTGAATTTCTGCTATTTTGGTAAACCCTAGCCCACTTTTCCTCAACATTACTGCGGTCATTGTCTTTTTTATTCAAGGATTTTTTTACGAATTCCTTGAGTTTTTGAGAATTAATCAACTTGTAGAGTTTTCCTCCAAGAATTCTCCTAGAAGACAGATATTTTGAAAAATCATTCCACAGTATTGGGATTTTTTGAATAATTGGGAATTCTAATCTACATTTTTTGCATTGTAATATTCCTTCAATAATTTCTTTTTCTGATTCAAACACATCAAGTTCAAGTTTTGTGCCACATTTCACACATCTCAAAAATTCAAGACTTGATTGTAACATATGAAAAATTAATTCTTACAAACTATATTTCTTTGATGTAAAACCAAGATAATGTTAAATGTAGTAATTCGAGATTCTATTTGAAAATGGGAGAGTTTGAGGAATTTGCAGAAGCACTTTTTGGTCAATTATCAGTAGAAATTGATGAGGAAAAAGAGATTTCAAGCCTAGCAATTAAGGCCAAAGAGGACTTGGAAGGAAAAGTAAAGTTCAAAGATATTGAAGAGATTACAAAGGAAATAGTACCTCAATTCAAAGAAAAAATCAAAGATTTTCTTGGAATTGAAGTATCAAATGATTTAGAATTTGAGTTTCCAGAACTTGAAGACCTAAAACGACTTAAAGGTGAAAAAGTTTTTGCAGATGCTGAATCAAAAGAGTTTGTAAGAGAATTATTTAATGCAGTTGCAAAAGAAGACAACACAAAGATTGCAGAACTAATGAAGCAAGATACTGCAAAGTATTTGGTGTATTCTACTTATGCAATTCAATATATTTCAAAAATTACTACAACCTATGGAGATTATCTTGATGGAACAATCTATCTGAATAGATTCATCTTGTCACGTTATCCACAAATCATGTTACACAAACAAGGAGAGCCATACGAATCAAGATTTGAAAAGGTAAACTCTGGATATACAGGAGGAATAAAGATGGCAGTGTTAGAGGAACTAATCCACTCTACACAGGAAAAACTGCACAAGATGAACAAAGAAGCTGCAATGCAGGTAAATAAAATTAATGAAGAATTGGCCAGAATTATTCTAGAACTAGATACAGAAACGGTTAACATGTTAGCAGAATACTGTCAATTACAAACAGTACCAGATGACTTTCCATTTGCTAAAAGAGCAAATTTATTTTTCTTTTTGAATCCAGATCATTTCTTAATTGAACAAATTGGACCTGATGTCATGACATTTACACATGTAGAGATGGATCCTAAAATCAAAGAAGCAATCCCACAACTATTAGACATTTACAAAAGATGGCTTGCACCAATACAGCATCACCATGCAGCATTTACTGCAATGGAAGGCATGGCAGGATTTGCAATTGAAAATATCCTAAAAGATGATCAAGACTTTCAAAATTATCTGACCACATTCATGGGAACAGACTTTTCATCATATCAGGTAAGAAAGAGTATGGGCAAAGACTTTACTAAAGCAATATACGAAAAACTAGGCTCAAATACCTTCAAGAAAATTATAGAAATTCCTCCAAATACCAGGGAACTCAAGGATCCTCAACTATACCTTGACAAGTTGAGTCAGTAATAATTGGAAAAAGAGTTTGATCCATTTGTTGCAGAATGGTTTTCATTTGTAAAAAATCCAAATTTCAATCTAGTTGAAAAATGTCTCAAATTTGCACAGATTCTAGAATACCCAGATCTAGACATTGAAAAATACATAGAAAAAATCACCAAAATTGGAATGTCCCTCAAAGAGTCAGTCAGTGATGTCAAAAATCCCACATATTTGATCTCAATGTTAAACGAGCATCTCTTTGAGAATCTAGGGTATAGTGGAGACGATGATGATTATTACAATCCAAAAAATAATTTTCTAAATGAGGTAATAGATAAAAAGACAGGGCTTCCAATTACAATTTCAATTATTTATGCAGAAGTTGCAAAATTCATAGGATTAGATCTCAAAATTGTAGGATTTCCAAGTCACATCTTGGTAAAATATAACGAAGAGATGATACTAGATCCATTCTATGACGGACGATTATTAGACATTGATGACTTGCAAGAAATTCTGGACACAAATTATGGAGGAGAAATAGAATTCAAACCAGAATTTCTAGATGAGATAGAACCTGAACAAATTCTACTAAGAATGACTCGTAACTTGAAGAATTCTTATGTACAATCATTTGTTTATGAAAAAGCACTTCGTTGTGTTAACATGGTTTTGGCAATTGATCCAGAATCACCTGAAGATATTAGAGACAAAGGGATACTAGAAGAAAGATTACTAAATTATGATAATGCGTTAAAATATTTGAATAAATATTTGGAGATTAATCCAAATGCAGAAGATGTAGATTTTATTTTAGAATTGATTAGAAGTATAAAGACAAAAAATTAATCAATAATAGAATCTATGTCTCTTCCACTCTTGATCATTGAGATTTCATGACGGGCAATTTTATTTCTCAATGCTCTTTTGAGGATGTCGACTTCACTTCTGAGTAATGCAATTTCATCTTCAAGTTTTGCAACTCGTTCATAGATGGTTTCAGCTTCTGAACTCATGATTATCTATCAAGAAAAAATTGTCTTAAAAAGTTATGGGTAAATAATTTGATGGGCAGGTTAGCTTTTTGGACTATAATTCAAATTCTTGACGGCATTTTTCACACTTTGCACGCTCCTCACCAGGAGAGCCTAGGATGAAAATTTTACCAATTGTTTTACAAACAGGACACATTCCAGTTGTTGCATTTTTAGGACCTGTACGGATAATTTTTTGAGTTTTTCTTCGACCCATGAAAAAACCTCCCGAATCGGTCTATTAAGTTTTAATGGCGCGGGGAGGGGGATTTGAACCCCCGTGTCCTTGCGGACATGGGATTAGCAATCCCACGCCCTACCAGGCTAGGCGATCCCCGCACAAAGATGGCTAGAATTAATCTGTAAATAAGTCAAACTTTGGATAGAATTTTTGATTAAACGTTGTCTAGTTCATCATGAAATTGGCTGTAATTATTCACAATTTCATCAATAGGTACACGTTTTCCACCTACAATTTTTAGGTCAACTTGGACTTTTTTATTTTCAATTGTCAAAATATTGTATGTGTTTTCAAACAATCCACGAACTCGTTCAGAAGTAGCAGTGCCAGCATTTACAACAGTTAATGTCCTAAAATTCCAAGCCCAAGGTCTATGTTTGTGACCACACAAAACAACATCAACTTTGGAATCAAGTACAGTACGTAAGACATCACCAGCATCAACTACAGTTAGTTGATCAGAACCAGTATCAGGAATTGCAATTAGATGATGATGCATTGCAACAATCTTTACCTTATCTTTGTATTTTTTCATGGTTCTCTCAAGCCAAAGATTTTGTCTGTATCCAACTTCACCTTCATTTCGGTCAGGTCTTGCAGTTCCTACAGTTACTAAAACAACATCGTCACTCAATTCATTTACAGTTTGAAATGGAAAGAATTTTTTGAATAATAGATAACCAGTATTTCGATAATCATGATTTCCACTAATTGCAATAATTTTTTTTGTGTTAAACTTTTCTAATAGAGATTTACATTCTTCATATTCTTTCATCAATCCTTCATTTGTTAAATCACCAGTAATTACAATTACATCAGGGTTCAACCCGTTAATTTCATCAACTAGTACATTGAATTTTTCCTCTAAGAATTGCGAACCAACATGAAGATCAGAGATTTGAACTATTTTCATTAAAGTTTATTTTAAAAAAATAGCTATTAAATCATCTCTATAGATAATATGTAGAAATCATTTTCAAACAAGGTAGAATTAAATAATAAACTCTTCAAAAAATTGCAGTTTTGAGCAAAAAAGCTGCAGTAATGAAAGGAGATGGTATTGGACCTGAAGTTGTAGATTCAATGCTTATGGTTCTCAAAGAATGTAATTTTCAATCAGAACTGATTCTATGTGAGGCAGGTTCTGAGCAATGGGACAGAAATGGCAGAAAAGATGCATCATATATCCCAGATGCAACCATGAAGATTCTAGAAGAAGCAGACTGTTGCTTTAAAGGTCCAACTACTACAATTCCAGTTCCAGGTGCACCTAGAAGTGTGGCAGTAACTCTAAGACAGAAATTTGATCTTTATGCAAATATCAGACCAACAAAAACTTATGATAGATTAACTCCAGATAGAAAACTTGATTGTGTTTGTTTTAGAGAGGCAACTGAGGGACTTTACACAGGAGTAGAGGCAAAAATTACAGATGATGCAGCAATTGCAATTAGAAAAATTACAAGGCAGGGGAGTAGAAGATTACTTGACTCAGCAGTAGATTGGGCAAACAAATTCAATATGAAAAAGATGGTTGCCATTACAAAAAGAAACATCCTAAAACAAACTGATGGGATTTTTTGGGATGAAGCACAAAAATCAGTTGAAGGAACAGGGATTGAATTGTCTGAAATTTACATTGATAACATGGCACAACAAATGGTAATTGCAACTGAACAGTTTAATGGTTCAGTATTAGTTAGTACCAATTTGTTTATGGATATTATTTCTGAACTTGCATCAGCACTAGTAGGTTCAATTGGATTAATTTACTCTGCAAACATTGGAGACAATTATGCAATGTTTGAAGCAGCTCATGGTAGTGCACCACAATTTGCAGGACAAAACAAAGTTAATCCAACTGCAACTGTTCTATCAGGAGCTTGGATGGCAGACTATATGGGTGAAAGAGATGTCAGAGATGCAATTTTTGCAGCAACAGAACAGGTAATCAATGAAGGAAAAGCAGTGACATGGGATATTGGTGGTGATGCATCCACAACACAAATGACTGATGCAATAATTACATATGCAAAAGAAAAGCTAAGAAAATAGTCAGTTTATTGCCTCTACAAGAATCAATTCTTCAAAGAAAAGTTTCTTTTTTGCCATAATTCGTGTTTTCAAGCCTAGTTTTTGTGCGTAATCTATGAGTTTTTCATAGTTTGAAAGAGAAGAAGTGACAAACACAAATTTGCCATTTTCTTTTAAATTGTTTTTTGCTGAATCAAAAATTTTTTTTGGAATTTCAAATCCTTCAGAGCCACCATCAGTAGCAATATCCAAAATCTCATCAGTCGCCAAGTAGGGTAAATTACACACAATAAAATCAAATTTTATCTTTAGTGCATCTGAACCATTACAACAAATCAAATTCTGTGTTTTATACGAGCTCTGATGTTGCAGTACATCACAATTAATGTCAGTTCCAACAACCAGAGTAAAATTCTCAGAAAGTAATTTTGTAAGATATCCCGAACCACTCCCAATATCTAATGCATATTCTCCTTTTTCGTTTTCAATGTTGTTTGCAATAAAAAAAGTATCCTCAGATGGAGGATATTCATCATTTTTTGATAATTTGTTTTGCAAGATTTACTATTTCATCTCCTGTTAAATTATCAACACGTTTCTCAATTTTAGAGTCTTGTCCAAATTGTTTTAGAATATTTTTTACGGTCTTTCGTCTGTATGAAAATATTTCATTTATTGTTGTAATTAGTTTTTTATCCATATTAGTTTTCTTTGTTATTTTCAAGATCACAGAATCAACTTTTGGAGGAGGGGAAAAATTATTCTTTCCCACATTAGATATTTTTTCTATGTCAAATGCATGAGTAGCAATAATGCTTATGGCTTTGCGGTTTTTTGATTTTGCAACAAGTTTTTCTGCAAACTCTTTTTGGACCATAATCACACCATGAGAAAATGAACACTGAGCCAACCATTCAATAGCATATTTACTCTTAGAATAAGGTAAATTAGATACAAAAACAGAAAAAGAATCTTTTTTCTTAAAACCATCACCTGATTTTAAGACAAGATTCTCAATATCTGAAAATAGGGTTCTGGCTTTTTTGATTAGATTCTCATCAGCATCAACTGAGATGACTTTTTTTGCCCTTTTGCATAGTAGTGGAGTTAAAACCCCCAATCCAGTTCCAATCTCAAATACAACATCATTTTTTGTTATTTTAGCCTCAGATACAATAGATTCTGCAATTGATTTTGAGTTGAGAAAGTGTTGTCCGAGTAGTTTTCGCTTTATCATCTCTTTACAAAGAGATTCATTCTACTTTCACCAGTAATTTCATCCATGATTCGCTCTGTGATGTGTTTGATTGGCTCTTTGAATCCAACTCGTTCTTGCAAGTCCGCATAGCTTTCAAATAGTTTCTTTTCTCGTTCTTCAAGCATTGTTTTCATGTAGGTTTTACCAATTCCTGGAATCAATTCTAATGCGTGAATTCTAGGTGTTAGTGGTTGTGCCTTGTTTAGATATTCTACAAATTTTGATTCATTTTCAGTTACAATGGTTTCTACAACATTTTGTAATTCAGTTTGAGCAGTTGACGAGATTTTTTCATATTCCATCTTACCTAATACTGATTGAACTTTGGTTCTACCTTCTTTTCCGATGTAAATTTTCTCACCGACTTCAAATGTAGAATTTGCAATTCCAAGAATTTCCAAAAGTGTTAATCTATCTTCGCCAATTGCAGTAATGATTATTCCTTCCCTTCCTCTTACAGTAGACGATTTTCCTCGAGGATTAAAATCTAGAACGTATGCATATTCCTCATATTTTCTAGGTGGGTTTTGTGCCCTGTACAAAATAAAATACTCCTAAGAAATTAAGAATGCTCCTTGATTATATTGAGCATTTTTTCTAGAGTTTCAGCAAGAATTAATTTTTTCCAACCAAAGGTAAAAGAACGTAATTCTGCCATACTTGTTGGTCTAATGTTAACAATTTCAACAGCTTCATCTTCTGTTAATTCACATTCTTTGATGAGTTTTTTCTTCATCTCTTTTGCATCTTTAGGATCAAGTGCTACAAATTTTGAAACATAATCATAGGTCCAACGTTGAATTTGATCCATTTCTTCAGGATCAACTTTGCCTAAGATTTCTTTAACTTCTGAAAGAGAAATAGCTTGTTTCTTTTGTACTTCTTCCATAATTATACACCGAATGGTTTTATGTGATCCAATCTAGTGATTAAGGTTTTCGATTTTTCTCCTAATTTTACATCTAGTGTGATAGCACGTCTTCCTACATTAGTAATCATACCGACTTTACCATGGTATCTTCTGTGAGGTAATCCTTTGTGCTGTCTAGGATCAATGATGACAAGTGCTTGTTGACCTTCTTGGTATTCACGTAATAGGAATGAAACGCCTCTAGGAGACTTTTTCTTCATAACTGATCTGGATTTGTGTTTGAATCCATGTGAACGACCAGAAGATTTCTTAGTTGCCATGTAGTGTAAAACCTTGAAAAGCCCTATTTTAAGACTTAGAACAGGGTCCTACTAGGATTAGCCAATAATATCGGTTCTAAGCTGCCCACAAGCAGCTGAGATCTCGGTGCCTTTTTCTACACGAACTGTGCAATTTACACCAGATTTTAGCAAAACACGTTCAAATTCTAAGACATTTTCCTCAGATGGTCGCTTAAAATCACCTGCAGTGGGATTGATTGGGATGATATTGACATGAGAACCATTTCCTTTCAAAAGTTTAGCTAGTTCTTTTGCAATTTCTGGAGAGTCATTAATTCCTTCCATTAATGCATATTCAAAAGTAACACGTCGTCCGGTTTTCTTGAAATATTTTCTTCCAGATTCTATAATATCTTCAACAGAATTTGGTCCAGCAGTTGGAACAAGTTTTTTTCGCAATTCATTATTTGGAGCATGTAAAGATATAGCAAGACCAATCTGAAGATTTTCTTCAGCTAATTTTTCAATTCCAGATGCAATTCCAATAGTAGAAATTGTAATGTGTCTTTGACCCAATCCAAAACCTCGATCATGGGTTAAAATTTTTACAGCACGAATCATCTCATCATAGTTTGCCATTGGTTCGCCCATTCCCATAAATACCAAGTTTGTAACATGCTCACCACGTTGCTCTAAAAGTTCAGCAAAATGAATTACTTGAGATACAATATGTTCTGCTTTTAGATTTGTTTCAAAACCCATTTGTCCAGTTGCACAAAACACACAACCCATTGCACATCCAATTTGGGTTGAAACACAAATAGTTGATCTTGGATGACCACCAATCTTTGTTGGTTCATATTGCATTAGAACTGTTTCAACTGCAGAATCATTAGATAATTGTAATAGTAGTTTGGTAGTATCGCCATCTTCACTTACTACACGATGAATTTCTTTTGCAGAACCAATAGTGTATCCTGCTTCAGTTAGGTCTTCACGTAATTTCTTTGGAAGTTGAGGAATGTCATTGATGTCTTTTGGGAATTTATAATACAATGGAAGTAAAATTTGGTCTGCTCGATATCTATCGTATCCCATATCAATTACAAGTTGCTCCATCTCTTCAGGAAGTAATCGATAAAGATCTGTCATGATTAACGTAGTTAATCAAATGATACTATAATTTAATCAATATCAGAAAAATGAAAAGAGAAAAAGAGTAAAGTTACTCTTCTACAGGTTCTGAATCATCTGTTTCAGCATCTACTAGAGGTGCTTCCACAGTTTCTACCTCTAGGGTAGTTTCAACTTCTGGTGTTTCAGTAGTTGCCTCTATTTCAGGGGTTTCTATAGATTCTTCTGGAGTATCTACTGTTGCTTCCACTTCAGACTCTTTTGTCTTTTTTGTGGTTGCTTTAGTTGCTTTTTTGGTAGTTTTTTTGGTCTTTTTCTCAGCATCTTCAGGATCAATAACACCTGCTTCACCAAGAGCAAAGATTACTTCTTCCTCAGGATGGTGAGGGCTGTCTACCATTCGAGCAATTCTTTTCTTGCCAGATTTCTTAAAGTATATTCTGTAGGTACTAGTATGTGCAACTACATTTCCGCCAATTGGACGAGTGGGGTCGCCAAAGAAGACATCAGGTGATGCCATAACTTGGTTTGTTGCAATTGCAGCACAGTTGTATGTTTCTGCAATTCTAGACAACAAATGAACAAAGTGATTTAGTTTTTGTTGTCTGGTGGATAGAGTTCCTCTTCCAAGATATTCAGAACGGAACAATCCAACTGCAGAATCTGCGACAATTAGTTTTACATTGTTTTCTTCAATAATTGGACCAGCCTCTTCTAGAATCAATACTTGATGTGCACTGTTGTATGCACGTGCAACAATGATGTTATCTAGAACTTTTTCAGGATCCATTTCATGAGCTTGAGCGATTGATACAATTCTTTCAGGTCTGAAAGTGTTTTCAGTGTCAATGTACAAAACACTGCCTTCAAGACCACCTTCTTCTTTTGATTTTTGAACCATTACAGACATTGTATGGGCAAATTGGGTTTTACCACAACCAAATTCTCCATAAACTTCGGTCAAGGCTTGTGTCTCAATACCACCATCAAATAGTGTGTCAAGACAGTTTGTACCAGTTGTAATTTTACCAATACTTTGACGGTGCTTGTAAATTTCACTTGCACTTGTAAAGTGTTTAGCAATTAATCCGCCATCAACTAGATGTTGACGTGCTTTATTGACAATTTTTTCAGCAGTATCCTTTTCCATCCCAGTTATTTCTGCAATTTCTACAGGACCCCTGACGATGAGGTCCATGACGTTGTGGACACCTGCATCGGATAATTTTCTAGTTGTTACAGGACCTACGCCCTCTAAACTATCTAATCTTAAATCTTCTACCATACCGTATGGTACGGTACCAGTACTTTATAAGAGTATTGTTTTAGAAAATGATCGCAAAGGGATAAAATTTTAGAGAAAATTGACTAGCGTCTCTTTCTTCTTTGTCCAGGTTTATTTTGGCCTGGGAATCTACCTAAGACAAATCTCTTTTTAAAATTACTTTTATTCCTAAGACTAGAGTTAGTACCTACAATTTTACGTCCTTCTACCTTTGGAGTTTGTCCTCTTACTTTTCCTGCTTTGGTAAGCGAACCGTGAGTTGCCATAGTCTATATCACAAATTAACGAATTTATGTATTTGGAATTTTATCTGTACTTGTTCTTTACAGTCTCAATGACGTGTTCGTGTTCACGACCCTTCTTGCGAGCATATCTCTCCATAGCACCTAATGGAACACCACCAAGAGAACGTGCAATTGCATTGAAAAAGTATCTCTGAGGACCTTTAGAACCAGTTCTAGTCATGAATTTTTGAATACCATATTTGAAATTGTGTTGCCATGTCTTGTAAAGAACACCTAGTTGTGCAGGAGTCATTTCATTACCAATGTTAAAGAAGTCAGATTTTTCTAATAATCCAATTGGGACAAATGTCAAGGCTGTTGTTGTAAACATGGATTCAGGTTGTTCGCGTTCTAATTCACTGATTAAACGGATTGTTTCCCATGAATCTTCTGGTTGTTCATCATTATCAAGACCCATAATCAGAGTAAATGCTGGAATCCAGTAATCTTGGTTTAAGGTCTTTACACCTTCTTTTACAACCCAATGCCATTCATCAGGAGAGTATGGTGCAAGTTTTCTATCAGCATATTTTCCAATTAATCTCAAACTTCCAGTCTCAAATCCAGCCTGAACACCAATCATGTTATCAGGTCCGGCTTTCATAATTTTAGATAGGTTTGGAATTAATTTTTCATCAGCAATTGCACCTGCCAATGTACCATGTGTTGGGTTTGTGTGTTCAACTCCAGTAGACATGATTGCAGTGAATAATTCTTCTAGTGCTTCTCTGTTTGGTTCCATTCCTTTTGCAGTTCTAGGATCCATTCCATAAACGAAAATATCATCACTGTGAACCCAGGCAGATTTTGAACCACCTTTCTTTATGTTAACTTCAATTTCTTTTTTGACTTTTTCTGGAGAATAATATCTCAATGATCTTAATGTTACATCACAGAACTTACATCCTCTTCCACAACCTCTCATAACTTCAATCATTCCGTGCATACTTGGTTCTACAATGTCTGGGATTTCTTCTAAATCAGGTCTGTCCCAGAAATTGACAAATCTTCCATGAATTTTTTTGCCGTTTCTCTCAAATTCTTTAATGTTAACTTTGAAATCACTTCTCTTTCTGAAAGGATCCATATTTTCAAAGTCACCGTTAATCAAATAGTTAAAGAATCGTCCTGCATGTCCATCAATTTCAGGTGCAATACCTCCAAGCTCACCTTCTAAGATTGCATAAATTCCAAACTCTTCAATTTTTGCTGGATCATAGTTGTATTGCCAAGTTCCAGATGCGCCAGATATTACTTTGGCTTTACTTCCAGTTTTTGCTTTTGCAGCTTTAATTCTATGATGTAATTCAGTATTGTAATATTCATCGTATGATGTTTGTTTTCTACCATAAGTAAATGTCATAGTAACTGGTCCCATTCCAAGTGGGTCCATCTCATATGTTCCAACAACTAGAGTTTCAGGTCCAATGAATTTTTCAATGTGGTCTGGATGTGCAACAACTACATCTTGTCTGCTAAATCCATCTCTCAGTAAACCAGCTTCAAGTTTTCTCAAACCGTATGGAGCATAATTTGCAACACCATTTGTGTGTGGAATATAGTTACAGATAAAATCAAACAGAATCTTTGGAGTTACTTGTTTTCCAAGAATCTTGTACCAAAAGCTCTTTGGGTCTCTATTAGGGTCAATAGCCGGAGCACACCCAAAAAACGTAGCAAGAGATAATCCCCTGTACGGAGACATTAATGTACGATCAGCTGTTAAAACAATCTTTGGAGTTCCCATTCCCTTCACGAAATTAATTTTATGATTTATTTTAAACCTTGCTGGTCAAATCTAATAATTTTCCAAAATTCCAGCCTTGTTTCTGTGAAATTTACCAAATTCCTTGTTTTGAGACAGGTGTTGACCATCAAAAACAGTTCCATCCTTACATACAAGATCTTCCCCTACACAGCAGCTGCCACAGATTCCAACACCACATTTCATCATTCTCTCAAGACTTGCCTGAACAAAAATTCCCCTAGAATGAGCAGATTGAACAGTTTTGTACATCATTATTTCAGGCCCACAAACATAGACTCCATCAAATTTGGTTTGGTCTACATGTTTTTCAACTAAATCAGTGACAAAGCCTTTTTCACCATAGCTTCCATCATCAGTGGATACGATTACTTTGTGGGGATTGTTTGCCAAAAGTTTGTTTGCCAAATCTTCAAAAAATACTTCGTCTTTAGATTTTGCACCAATCAATACAGTAACATCATCTGTAGGTTTTACATGTCTAAGTAATCGCATCATTGGAACAAGACCAGTTCCGCCACCAACGAACAAGAGTTTTCCCTCTTTCAAGTCAAAAGAATTTCCATAAGGACCGCGAATTCCAATTTGCTCGCCCACTTTAACATTAAACAAACCTGTAGAGGCGGCTCCATGTTTTCTAACAGTAAATGCAGCTTTACCGGATTCATCTGAAATCATAACACTCATTGGCAATTCATTAATTCCTGGAATCCAAACCATTGCAAATTGTCCTGGAAGAACGTCTGACATTACATCATCAGAGAAAACCAAAGTTCTAACAGTAGGTGTTTCATCAATTACTTTTTCAATTGTAACAATTGTTGTATGATTATGATTTCTTTGCAAGTCCAATCATCTCCTCAATTTTTGAATAGTTTTTTTTCTCCATATATTGTGATATTCCAGTATTGATTTCATTAAACACATCTATCCAATTATCACCTATTGCACTACCAAGTTGTACAGATGAAGCTCCTGCCAAGAAAAACTCTACTGCATCTTCCCAAGTAGAAATTCCGCCACATCCAATAATTGGAATGTTATATTTGGAAGATATTTCATAGACACATCTTAATGCAATTGGTTTAATCGGTGTACCAGATAGACCTCCAAATTTATTACTCAAAATAGGACGTTGAGTTTCAACATCAATTGCCATTGCTCTAACTGTGTTAATAGCAGTAATCGCATCAATTCCAGATTCAATTGCAGTACCTACCGTATTGAGATAATGTGTAGTTCCTAAACCAACTTTGGCAATAACAGGCACATTTGTGGAATTTTTAACAGTAGTAACAATTTTCTTTACTAGTTCTGGATCATCTCCTACCTCTAATCCAACTTTTGCCACATGAGGACAAGATAGATTCAACTCATATGCAGTAACTTTACAATTTTCAAATTCTTTTATCATTTTTGCAAAATCTTCAGGAACTGAACCTACAAGACTTACAACAATTGGTACATCTTTGTTTGGTTCAATCATTTTTGCAAAATTTTCTGCGCCAGGATTCGATAGTCCTACAGCATTAATCCAACCACCACCTTTTACACTAAAGATAGTTGGATTTGGATATCCTTCCCAAGGTTCTGTGCTAAGTGATTTTGTAACAACAGCTCCTGCTCCTGAGCGATAAAGACGATTAAAGACATCTAATGAAATCCCTAAAATTCCAGAGGCTAGCATAACAGGTCTATCTAATTGAATTGGGCCTATGGAAGTTGCAAGATTGGGCTCCACTTTGATTAATGAAGGCAGTTTCGAATATAACAGTTGATTTGTGATTCTAGTACCTTTTTTAAAGGTGATTTAGATTGAACTAGACATGTATTCTGTGATTTTAACAGAATTGGGAATCTCAGTTTTCAATGACGGTAAACTCGAAAAGGCATTTCCTTTCTCAAATTCAGTAAAAGAATATCTTTTAGTGAAAAATAAAGAATCAAAACTAAATGAACTCATTAATTATCTAATTTCAATTCAGAGAGGTGTTGCAGTAAGTGATGAATCATTACTTGCTATTTTGAAAAAAAATAATATCGATTCTCAAATAATGGATGATTCAAAACTAGAAATAATTCAATCATCAAAACCACAAATTATTGTAGATTCAGGTTTTGCATCTAATCCTCAAGATGCATTAGGAAAATTAAGAGAATTTGCTTTAGGATTATCATCTTCAAAAGTTACAGAGATTTCAGAAAGTCCAGATCTTCACATTATACAAGCAATTAATTCACTAGATGAAATTGATAAAATTGCAAATGCCTTAAGTTCTAGATTAAGAGAATGGTATGGATTACATTTTCCTGAACTAGATAATATTATTGATAGTATTAACGGATATGCACAAATTGTTTTGGCTGGAAAACGTGAATCATTAACAAAACAAGTTTTTGAGGATGCAGGTTTTCCAGAATCAAAAGTTGAGATGCTATCATTAATTTCTACAAAAAGTAGAGGTGGAGATATCTCTGACGTAAATCTTACAATTGTTCAATCAATTGCAAAACAAATTTTAGATTTTCATGATTTACGTAAAAAACTTGAAGAACATATTGAATCAGAAATGCAAACTATTGCACCAAATCTTTCTGCAATACTTGGTACTGCAGTAGGTGCTAGAATTTTGGGAAGAGCTGGCAGTCTTAAGAGATTAGCATCACTTCCAGCAAGTACAATTCAAGTTCTTGGAGCAGAAAAGGCATTGTTTAGATCATTGAAAACTGGTTCTCAACCACCAAAACACGGACTATTATTCCAACATGCAATGGTTCATGCAGCACCCAGATGGCAAAGAGGAAAAATTGCACGTGCTATTGCTGCAAAAGCAGTCATTGCAGCTAGAGTTGATGTCTATGGAGAGGGCCTAAACAACACACTACTTGAAAAACTCAATATCAGAGTTGATGAAATTGGTAAGAAATACGAAAACCCAACTGAAAAAGACATCAGAAGACCAGAGTCATTTAGACGAGATGGAGGCAATTTCAGAGATAATCGCGGACGTAGAGATGACAGAGGTGGACGTAGAGATGACAGAGGTGGA
>NZ_JBTNRI010000009.1:0-59409 GCF_054515815.1 Nitrosopumilus sp. S6 | reverse complement strand
ACTAAAAAGAAAAGAAAACGTTAGAAAAATCCTTAATTGTTTTCCTATAACATTAAAGTAGGTTTTATCTGAATTTTTACAATGAAAAAGCGTGGCCCTGTAATTACTATCATTGGTGTTATTTTAGTAATTATTTCTCTCTCAATTGCAGTCTCTGCTATTCCAACCAGTGTTCCTGGATCTGGTGATTTGTTTGTGTCCTCGTTGTTTGAAGATATGTTTGATGAAATATCTGATGAAACCCAAATCATGCCTGATGATTCGGCCTATTTTTCTTACGCCACTTATTCTTCTGATGTTCCTATTTTGTGGGGTATTCAAATTATTGATTATCAGGCTGGAGATGAACTATCTATTACAGTCTCAAATATTTTTGGTGATGATTATGGAACGTTTGTGCAAGATGAACCTATTCTTTTTGAAGTATTACAAATATCTCAATCTGATACATTAAATCTTGAAGTCCAGAATATTGGTACACGTGATGTTTCTGTAGTTACTATGTTTTCTGAAGATCCAGAAAATTCTGAATCTTTCACAAATCCTGATTCTCCTGTAATGAATATGGTTTTACCTTTAATGGTGTCTGGATTTTTGCTAATTTTAGGAATTATTATTTCCATTATTGGAGTTATAGTGATTCTGGTAGATTTGAAAAATAATTATGATGATAAAAGAAATTATTGAGGATTTACTTCCATCTGACCAAATTTGCCTTTTGTTAAAGACACTTCACCTTTGAATTCATTGGTGTATCCATTTGTGATTACAACAACATCCCCCACATTTACTGCTTTGATGTCATCACCCCACAATGTCAATTTCATTTGGTCATCTTCAGTTTCACCATCAGCTATAACCGCATCACAGACATCTACTGTTCCTCCACTTTTTAGATTAACAGTTCTTGGGTCTCCTTTACTTTTTACTTCGGCTTTAGCATTAATTCCACTTCGCATTTTTTTTACTTGTGCAATTGGTATGAATTCTGCCATGTATTTTTGAGTCCATTGTGCACGATTATAAGCTTTGTTAAAATCCCGTTAAATTAACAGATCACTTTTCCAATTTATCCAAATAGTAATCGAAAAATACTGCTCTTTTACCATTCTCATTGCAGAGATATCGAAGCCCGGTCAACCGAGAGGGACTCAAGATCTTCTAAAATAGGAAATCCCTTCTCTCAGGAGTTCGTGGGTTCAAATCCCACTCTCTGCACTAATTTTTCTATAAAATCATAAATTTTTGAAATTAAGCAACAAGTGCTTTAACTTTGCTTACAGAATGCTCTGAAATCTGTTTGTGCATTTCTGCTACACTTTCGTCCTTGAATGATAGATTGCATCTAAAACACTTCCATACCATCTCGGACATGCCTAAGTTTAGGCATAATTTGCTTATAAAGATATTGCATGATTGATCCAATTTGTTACAATACATGATCATTGTTTTGAAAAATATGTAATTTTTTTAATTTTTTGGATCAGAATGAAATTTTTTCATGACTAACCATGATCCAAGGGTTTAGAAGCAAAAAAACTAGCATATTCTATGAAAGATGGTAGATATTTTTGAAATTTTTGGAGAATTATCTTATTTTGGAATTTTTCTTGTACTAATTCTTGTAAATGCCTCTCCAATCTTAATGCCTCCAAGCTGGATCGTATTGACATCTTTCTATCTCTTGGATCCTAGCTTGAATATTGTGATTCTTGCTATGGTTGGTGCAACAGGTGCTACTATTGGTAGATTCTTCCTCAAAAAAATTAGTGGATTATTTAGAAAGTTTGTTGGAGAAGAACAAAAATCAAATCTTGACATAATTGGTGATTATCTTAATCAGAAAAAATATGGTTATTTGATTGCATCATTTCTTTTTGGTGCTACTCCTCTCCCAAGCAATATGCTGTTTATCACATATGGGTTAATGCGTGCAAAAAGTATTGGAATCTATGTTGGATTTTGGTTTGGTAGAACAATCTCATACATTATAATGATTTACTTTGGAAATGCAGTTTTACAACCTTTCTTGGAAATTTTTGAGGATCGTTTAACTGGAATTTTATTAATTGATGGTATAGGAATAGGAGTGATTGTTCTCTTTGCATCAATAAATTGGACAGTATTAATTACTCAGAGAAAAATTAAATTTGTCAAACCAAAAATATGGAGATTCTAAATGAAAGTTCTTGAATTACTCAAAAAAGACGTAAAAAAGATTATGGAAAATGATCCTGCTCATGACTTTGAGCATATTATGAGAGTATACAAAAACGCACAAAAAATATGCAAAAAAGAAAAAGCAAATGAGAAATTGGTTCTAAGTGCTGCATTATTACATGATATTGTTTCTTATCCCAAATCAGACAAGCGCTCAAAAATGTCTTCAATTGAGAGTGCAAAAAAGTCAAAACAAATACTAAAAAAATATGATTTTAATGAAAATGAAATTACAATTGTTTCAGATGCTATTCGTGATCATAGTTTTTCTCAAAAGAAAATCCCTAAAACTATTGAAGGAAAAATACTTCAAGATTCTGATAGGTTGGATGCATTAGGTGCAATTGGTATTGCTAGAGTTTTTGCTACAGGCGGTTCTTTAAAGAGACCTTTTTACAACATCGATGATCCTTTTTGTAAAAAAAGAAATCCTGATGACAAAACATGGACTGTGGATCATTTCTTTCAAAAATTGTTAAAACTTGAATCTCTAATGAATACAAAATCTGGAAAACAAGAGGCAAAAAGAAGAACAAGAATTCTAAAAGATTATCTTAAACAACTAAACCAAGAAGTTTAACCATAATCTACGTATCTGTCGTATCTTTTCTCTATCTCTCCATTTAGTCCTGCAATAATTTTCTCATATTCTTCATTTTTTCTAAAATCGATGTACTTTCGAATTGCATCAAATTCCTCATCATTAGGATATGATTCAAAGACTGGTTCGACCATCTTTAGATATTCTAGAGTTTTCCCACGAAACTCCTCTCTTGTGGGTTTTTTGATGCCTTTCATTCTAAATTCAACTGATGCCCAACTTGCACCAATAACATGTGGAAGTAAATCAAATGCCCTTTGAATCTCATAACGTTCGTCGTTTCTCATGATTCTTGAAGAAATCTTGAAGCAGATTTCGCAAAATAAGTTACTATCATGTCTGCACCCGCTCTCTTTATTGAATATAGTATCTCTTCGGTCATGTCTTTTTCATTGACATATCCTAATTGTGATGCCGCTTTTACCAGTGCATATTCTCCAGAAACACTGTATGCTGCAACTGGAACATTGAATTTTCTTCTTGTTTCTGCAATCAAATCCAAATATGATAATGCCGGTTTTATCATAACAATATCTACTCCTTCATTGATGTCTGTTTCTACTTCCATCATTGCTTCTCTAGCATTTGTATATGGCACTTGGTATGTTTTTCTATCTCCAAATTTTGGTGCACATTCAGCTGCATCTCTAAATGGTGCATAAAAGTTTGAACGATGTTTTGCAGAATGAGACATTATTGAAACATCTGAAAATCCTTCATCATCAAGTGTTTTCCTAATTGCTGCAACTTGACCATCCATCATTGCAGAAGGTGAAACTGTATCAACCCCTGCTTTTGCTTGACTTAATGCAATCTTTGAAAGTGTTTCTAAACTAGTATCATTATCGATTTTGTTTCCTTGAATAATTCCACAATGTCCTGTGGAGGTAAACTGACATAGACATACATCTGCCATAATTACCATCTTGTCTCCAAAGTTTTCTCGAATTTGAGAAATTGCTTTTTGTACAATTCCATTATCGTCAAATGCCGAAGAACCTGCATCATCTTTCTGAGTTGGAATTCCAAATAACATGATTGCAGGAATGCCTAAATCACTTATGGTTCCAACTTCATCGTTAACATCATCTAATGGTAGTCTTTCAATTGCTGTCATTGATTCAACTTTGGTTCTTGTCTTTAGATCTTCTTGAACAAATACTGGACAAATGAAATCTTTTGGAGAAAGTGTAGTTTGTTGAACTAACTCTCTCATTTTATCTGATGTTCTTAATCTGCGTAGTCGTCTAGTTGGAAATGACATATTAGAAATTCTCTTTGGGTAAAATATAATCCTAGTCTGCCTGCTCTTCTTTTTTATAGTCAAAGAGTTTGCTTGCCAAATCTACTACCTCTGGATTTCCTTGCTCAGAAGCTTTTCTGATATTATTCATTGGTGTTGAAACAATACTCTCAACTACTGCTTTGGTTAGTTCATCAATAATTTTGATTCTTTTCTCATCTTTTTCATCTAACATCTGAAGTGCCTTTTGCAGCTCTTTTGCTCTAAGTGATTCAATGTTCTTGAAAACATCTTTTACAAGAGGTTCTGCTTCTAGTCTTTTCATTGAGGCTTCTAATACAGATACTTCTTCGTTAATTATATTTTCAACGGTTTTTACCTTGTTTAATCTAGCATTCATGTTCTTTTCAACCATTTCTGCAATTTGATCAAGATTCATCAATTTTACTCCTCCGATAGTTGCAACTTTTTCATCTACTGTTCTTGGATTTGACAAATCCAAAATCATCATTCCTTTGTTTTTATCTCTCATTGCTTCTATGATTCGTTCATGTGTTACAAGAAAATACGGTGCAGTTGTTGCAACAAATATCACATCATAATTATCAAATCCTGAAAGAACTTCTTCAAATTTGACTGGGCTTCCTCCCATAGTTTCACAAAATGTCTTTGATCTGCTAAGTGTTCTACTTGTAACATCAAATGCATATCCTCGTCTTTGTAATGATTTTGCAACTAGTGTAGAAACTTCACCTGTTCCAATCAATAATGTTTTTTTTGTTTTTAATTCATCAATGTTTTCTTCTGCAAGTTTTACTGCCATTGATCCTACTGATATTCCACCCTTGCCAATCCCACTGGAGTTTCTGATTCTGGTGCCTATTCTAATTGCTTTGTCAAATAATGTATTAAGATGTTGACCTGATGCTTTTTGCTCTCTTGCTGAAGTGATAGAATTTTTTATTTGACCTAGAATTTGCTCTTCACCTAATACCATGGAATCCAAACCTGACGTTAGTTTCAATAAATGATGCAAAGCATTTTGATTCTCTTCAACTTCCATGTTTTCATCAAAAACTTGTTCTTCTAATCCTGCTAATGATGCCCATGTTTTCTTTATCTTGTCTACTTGTTGATTCTTTGATTTTCCAAATAATTCAATTCTGTTACATGTTTGAATTATAACACATTCATCTAATCCTGAATGTTTCTTAAATTGCTCATATGCTTCTTCAATGTCTTTTATTGTGAATTGTTCTAAAATATGGATTGGTGAATTACGAAAAGTTATACGTGCATTAATGATATTTTGATTCATTTCCAATTCCTCACTATTGTAATGGCTCTTTTCTCAGCTTTTTTCATCTGACCGTCTTTTATTAACTGATCAATCTCATTATCGGTCATGATGCTACGAAGACATGCTTTTCTTTCTGTTGTGGCTGTAATCTTTTCTTTTGCAATATCTCTTGCGATCTTTTGAATTTTGATCTGGCCAATGTCTTCTTTTGTAATGATTTTCTTAAACACTTCTTCTGATTTTTCCTTCAGTTTTTTTGACATTGCAGGACTTTTACCTCCAGTAAAAATAGCAATTTGAATCATTTTTTCAAAATCAATTATGGCAGGATTTGAGAAATCACTTTCTTCAGGATTATCTGAACTATATGTAATGATTTTTTTCTTTTTTCCTTCATTGATGATTTTTTGATTTAGTTTTTTATCATTGGTTGTTGTAATTATAATGTCTGGTTTAAATTTTGAGATGAATTTAGTATCTTGAATTTTTTGTTTTTTTAATTGAATTTTTTTTGATTTGACAAGTTTTGTGATTTGTGGGATTACTTTATCGCTAATTATTGTAATATTGCAACCTTGTCTCATCAAAGAATTGATTCTTTTTTGTGCTTCGTTTCCTCCTCCAATTACAATTACTGATTTTTCTTGAAGATTCAGGTCTACTATCATCGATCAAAAACCCTTCATTTTCTATTTATGTATTAAAATTTCTACCCGTACACCCAGCTACATTTTTAATTGAATGGAAGAGTCTTTGTCATATGACCTCTATGGATGAATTAGACAAAGAACTTCTAAACGAAATTCAATGGACATTTCCTCTTGTTACTAGACCCTTTGATGAAATTGCAAAGAAATTTGATACTACTCCTGAAATTGTAAAAGAGCGACTAAAACAACTTAAAGAAATTGGCGTTTTACGACAACTCAGTGCAATTTTTGATACTCGAAAACTTGGTTATACTAGTTCTTTGGTTGCTATGGAAATTGAACATGACAAGCTAGAATCTGTTGCAAGTCAAATTAATCGGCATCCTGGTGTTAGCCATAACTATGAACGTGATCATCAATTCAATCTTTGGTTTACTTTAGCAGTCCCACCTGGTTCTGATTTGAAAACAGAACTGGATAAATTCAATGTGTTAAAAGGAATTAAAAAAGTACGAATGCTTCCTACTTTACAACTCTTCAAAATTGGTGTAAAACTAGACATGGTTGATGAAAAAAAACATGAAGTTGCTCCAACTGAAGAAAAGAAAGAAATCAAAAATGTAAAATTTCTTCCAACTGAAGAAGATAAAGACTTTATCCGTGAATTGCAAAAAGACATGGATATCATTGATGAACCATTTCTCAAAGCTGCAAACAATCTTGGAATAACTGAAAATGAATTATTTGAAAAGATGAAATACTATGAAGAAATTGGAGTAATGAGAAGATTTGCTGCCATTTTAAGACACAGACAAGTTGGGTTTACTGCAAATGGAATGATTGTATGGAAAGTTCCTGAAGATAAAATTTCTGATGTTGGTGCACAACTTGGTGCTTTCCCTCAAGTAAGTCATTGTTATGAACGCCCTACGTATCCTGACTGGCCTTACAATGTGTTTTCAATGATTCATTGTAAAACCCATGATGAAGCAAATGAAATGGCAAAGACAATTCAGGATCAAATTCATGTAGATGATTATAAGATTCTCTTTAGTTCACGTGAATTCAAAAAGACCCGTGTAGAGTATTTTGTAGAAAACTCCTTCTCTTTAGAAGAAACAGTCCCTGTTTCCTAAACCTCATTTTCATCATGTCCTACGACATGAGTTGTACAAAAATACTGATCATTCATGTTGCAATAAAATGATGAATTTTCTCCACATTCTTTACATGGTGGTTTTTCATCCTGTTCTGATAGTTTTGTGTGGTAAATCTTACTTCTACTTGAAATGGCAGAATCTTTGTAAATTCGTGTTAAATTAGTATAATATTCTAGTTCTCCTTGGTTTAGAGGCACATCTTTTTTTATTTTTTTAATTATTGTTTCCCATTTCTTGTATTCTCCTATTTTGGCAAGCTTCATTCTTTCAATAACTTCTAGTGTTTTTTGAGAATCTATCGGAAAATCCATTTGCAAATTAACTTGCTTGTGGTGTTGCTTTTAATTCGTACTCTGGCCATGTATTGTACAAATCATCAATTTCTTTCATATCTGATGATGATATGTATGATCCTTTTGTCATCTCAACATAGTTTACAATTTCTTCTTCACTTACTACTGTTGGAAACACTGATCCAAATCCTTCCTTACTCATAATGAATTTCATTGCTAATTCTGTAATTGTTAAACCATTTCTGTCTGCAATAGGTCTTAATTGCTCAACTTTTTGTAACGATGCTTTAATCCATTCTCCTTTTCTTACTGATCTATGATCTTTTTCATCTATCTTTGTATCTGCATTTACTTTTCCAGTTAAGATTCCTGATGCTTCTGGAACTCTAACTAAAATACCTACATCCTTTTCAACAGCTTTTTTCATTAACTCATTACCAGGAGTTTGTTCTAAAATATTGTATACTGTTTGAACTGCACTGACGTTGTCCCTGTCCATTGCCTCTAGCCCTTCACGTGTCCACCCAATTGCTGGTCCTAATGCAACTTGGTATGTTTTGATGGACTCATCTTGAATAAAACTATCTAAAACATTGAAAATTTTATCATCTTTAATATGATTTAATTTTGGATTGTGTAATCCATACATATCCAAATGATCAGTTTGTAATCTCTCTAAACTATTTCTTAATGCATTTCTTGTGAAATCCTCATCAAATTTTTGTGGTAATTCACTATGTCCTATTTGTTCCACTTCCGAAAAATCATACCCATATTTTGTTGATAGTACTACCTCATCTCTCATGTCTTTGAAAACTTCTCCAATTATCTTTTCACTTTTTCCTTTTCCATACATATCTCCTGTTTCGAAAAAATTAATTCCAAGATCATATGCTTTTTTCAACATTCTCTTAGCCTCATCTTCTTCAATTTTTTTGCCCCACCAATCAAGTGCAATAGACCATGCACCAAAACCTAGTTCTGATACTTTGATTCCTGATTTTCCTAGTTTATTGTAATTCATTTTCATCTGATCCTTTAACTATCTCAAAATTTTTGATTTCATCATTTATGTTTATCCAAGATTTGCATACGTGATATTTGCTTTTTTAAGAATTTTCTAACCTAAACTAGAAATCAATGGGACAATATCCTTTTTGACACATACAATCATTGGAATATCATTTTTTACATATGTTGAAACTTGTGTTTCTCTTAAATCCATGATCAAGTCTTGAAAGTCTCTAATGTTGTCTACTTCAAATGCTAACATAAAGTCTTCATCATGTATTCCAAATGAATAAGTTGTGTTTAGGATAATTTGTGGATATTTTTTACTGACTTCAATGTGTTCATCCATTATTTCTTGTCTTTTTTCTTGAGGTAATAGGTACCACTCTCGTGTCTTTGTAAATGGGTAAACTATGACATGTTTCTTTGGTTCCATTCCAGTAATGAATCCGTGTTCTTTCCCTTGTCCTTTAACATAGATTGATGGTCTTGAACATGATAGATATGTTCTTGATGGAATGATGTATTTCCCAAAAACTGTTTTGTATAATTTTTCTATTGCTGTTTGTATTTCTTCTACAGAATTTGCAACAAACCATAATAGAAAATCTGCATCGTCTCTTAACCCTAAATTAGAATATGATCTATATCTTATTCCTGAAT
This sequence comes from Nitrosopumilus sp. S6, assembly GCF_054515815.1. NCBI lineage: Archaea > Thermoproteati > Nitrososphaerota > Nitrososphaeria > Nitrosopumilales > Nitrosopumilaceae > Nitrosopumilus > Nitrosopumilus sp. S6. The sequence goes on along the minus strand of NZ_JBTNRI010000009.1, from coordinate 50,268 downwards.
TTTTTAAAATATTCTCAACTTCTTTTGCAGACTCTTCTTTTGCCAAGTCTGCCATCCATCGCCATTTTGGATCAACTTTGAAAAATGAGAAATTAAAATAATATTGTTCATCATTCTCTGACATGTTCTGTACAATTCAAAAACCCTATTTAAATAAAAACTAGATTTTCTGTTATGAAATTTCTAAAATCGGATTATGCAGTTTGTTCTAAAACCCAATCATATCCTTCTGATTCGAGTTTGTCTGCAAGAGATGCATCCCCTGTTTTGAGAACTTGGCCTCTTGCAAATACATGAACGAAATCTAATTTGTCTAAGAATTTTAGAATTCTTGCATAGTGAGTAATGACTATTACTGTTGCATCTTTACCTGAAACCTTACTGATTGCTTTTGCAACTGCTTGAACTGCATCTATATCTAAACCAGAATCTGGTTCATCTAAAATTGAAATTTTTGGTTTTAATACTGCCATTTGTAAAACTTCTGCTCTTTTTTTCTCTCCTCCTGAGAAACCTTCGTTAAGATATCTTGAAAGAAACTCTTCTTTTAATCCAACTTTTTCTAAATTCTCTTTAAGATATTTTTGAAATTCTCTTACTGTGATGAATACTTCTCTATCGTCACCTTCTAGTGCTTTACTTAAAGAGTTGTACGCTGTTCTAAGAAAGTGAGAAAATCCTACACCTGAAACTTCTGTTGGATATTGAAATCCTAAGAACAATCCTTTCTTTGCTCTTTCATCTGCACCTAATTCTAAAATGCTTTCACCGTCTAACAAAATATCTCCTTGTGTTACTTCATATTTTGGGTGTGCAAGTAATGTGTAAGCTAGTGTACTTTTTCCTGAACCGTTAGGTCCCATAATGGCATGAACTTCTCCAGGTCCTGTTTTCAAATTAACTCCTTTGAGAATTTCTTTTCCTTCTCTTTTTACATGAAGATCTTTGATTTCAAGAACTGCCATGTTGCGCAATGTTTTGTTTCTATATATAATACCGACGAAATTTAGCTAATCCTAACGTGTAGTTTTGATAATAAAATGAAAAGAGGGGGGGGGGGTGTTAATATTTGGCCAGAGATGGTCTCAAAGTAATTTTGAGTTTGTAATTTGTTAGAATCTCTTTACATCTATTTCTGATAGTAACTTCAGTTACTCCTGCAATACTTGAAACGTCTCTTTGTAGTACGTTTTGACCAAGCAGGACTGATGACACATAGAGATATGCTGCAGCAATTCCGTTTGGAGCTTTTCCATCTGCAATACTGCTGTCTTTTGTTTTTTCTGCTATTTCTAAGGCTAGTCTCTCGACTCTGACCTCAGTTTGTGTCATGTTTGCTATCTTTGAGATGTATTTGTCCATGGTTACCACTGGGGCAGTTAATTGTCCCATTTCCATTACCATGGTTCTATAGTATCTTGCTGCAAGTTTTGTTTTTGATTTAACGTCTTTTGGTGGACATATTCCACGAATAATTTCTTCTAGTGATCTTACTACGTCACATTGTTTGCATGCCATGTAAATTGTAGCTGCTGTAATGCTTACTACTGATTTTCCCTTCACATCAACATGTCCATCCAAGTTTCTGTATATCATAGAAGCAGTTTCCAACACATTTTTTGAAAGACCTAGACCATCGCATGTTTCTCCCATTTTTGTTAAAACATTTGCAAGTCGTCTTTCTTTTGGTGTGGATACTCTTACTCTTTGTTGCCACTTTCTGAGATTGTGCATTTGGTTTGCAACTTCGTGGTTAATTGTTTTTCCACTAAAGTCCTTTGTACTAATTGCTATCTCAGTTGTAATTCCCAAATCATGTTGGGAATAAGTTGTTTGTCCGGTTGCTCTTGCTAACTTCATTTTGTCTTCTAGATTCGAACTTATTGTTTCTGGACCATAATCTGCTACTTGATCATCAACTACTACGCCACAACCAGAGCAGATTATTTCTCCGTTCTGCATGTCACTAACTACTGTTGCTTGACATTCAGGACAGTTTTGTTTTTCTAGTATGTTCATTTTCTTTTTCTCCTAAATTTTTTCTTTGAATTGTCAGGAGAATGTTCTGTTGCGAAAACACTTTTGCCAATGTATTTTTTGATGTTGTTTGTTAATGGGGTTGCGGATGCAAATGGTCTCCTTACCGGACCAATCAATTCCATTACTTTTGCAACTCTAGTTCCCTTCTCGTCGCAGAGTATCTGTCCTTCAACTAACTTGTTAGATAGTTGAATGATTACCCTGCCACTACCGGCTAGGTGCATTATTTCGCCTACCTCCTGCAATTAAAAACACTAATCATGATATTCTTATCATAGACTTCTGTCAACTTTACTTTAGCTAAGAGCTAGATTTGATTTTATTTTGATTGTTTGGACCTTTTTGCAACAAGTTTTTCGGAAATTTTGTTAAGAATTTTTGTCTTGGAGGATCCTTTTGGTAAAACAACGTACCCTGACCTGACAAATGGTCTTTTAGGAAATCTTACTTTGTCATCTGATTCTGTGATTTCAAATCCTGCTGATTTTGTTGCATCCATTAATTCTTTTAACGAAGGATCAAAAACACATTTCTCTAATCCTAATCTTCTGCCTTTTGATTTTTTTAAATTCTTGTTGAAATAATCCAACCAGATTACGATATGTTCGTAATCCTTCATTTTATTCCTTAACTAAAATTGCGTTAACGATTCCGTTTTGTCCTGGTTTTGAAACAACTCTGCATTTACCTTCTTGTGTTTCAAGTATTGCACCTTTTGTAATTATGCCACGTCTTTTGTAATCATTGTTTGTTGCATTGTCTAATACTTTGAGAATTTTTGTTTTCTTTACTTTTGCATCTCCTGTTGCAAGATTAACAAAATCAATTGTCTTAACAGCTGTTTTTCTATTCTTTCCACGAACATGTCTTGTTACTGTTACTTGAGCTCCTGTTACAGCTTCATTTGGATATCTATCAGTTTCATATTTTCGTCTAATTCTAAGTGGATGTCTTCTTCCTCCAGTTGTTTTACTGGTTGCTAAATTCTCTACTGATTTTCTCACGAAAACTTGTCTGAATCACTCTAATTTATACAAAACGCAAAAAATTAGCCTTAAAGTAAAAAATTCACTTAGTTTACTTCTGTTGTCATCTGAGGTGCCGGATTTGTGTGTCTTGCACTTGCAGTCTTTCTTACTTTTGAGAATAACCTTTGTTTTAGATCCTCTACATCTCCTTGAATTCCAAAATATTTTTGGAACTTTTCTGTTGTAGTAAAAATTTTGATTCTTCCAACATTTTGATGACTTATGTAATCTAATTGTCTGAGTTCTTTCAAATGTGCATACACTCCAGAACCTCTAACCTCTACAAGTTGTTTTGATGATATTGGCTGTTGATATGCAATGTATGATAATGTCTTAAGGGTGGCATTTGGAAGAACTGGTTTTGAAGCGTATCTTTTGACTGTTGAGCTATATTCTGGTTTTAGTTGCATCACATAGGATCCATCTGGAAGTATGACTACTTCGAGTGCTTTGAAGGCAGACTTTGTCTTTTTCATAATATTTTGAAGAATATCTAGTGTCTTTGTTCTTGATTCTGTGCCTGAGGCTCTGATAATGTCTTCTACTCGTAGTGGTCTACCTGCTGAATAAAGTGCGGCTTCTACTCTAGCAGTTGCCTCGTCCATATTTTCAATTTTAGTCAATTATTTGTCCATTCCTCCAAAATATAGTTAAAGAAATCCTTTCTTCATTTTTGATCAGTTTGTTAATTCTTCTTTTATTATTGTAATTTTGATATCTTCTTCAACCTGTTCTAAATCCACTTTTTGGTCTCTTGCCAAAAACAATATTGCAAAGAAGCATCTGATTGAATCTACTGGATCTAATTCTGCAATTATATTTTGAAGTAATCCATATCCTGTATCAGCAATTTTTTTCATAACCAAGTCTTCATATTTTCCAATTATACTCTCTAGTGAAATAAAATATTCTTGAAAGTCAGGCGCTTCGATTGGTTCAATCTCCACCTGTCTATTTCTTCTTGATTGTGGATTTGCAATTGTGCCAATGAGATTTTGTAATAACCCTAGCAAATCATCCAATGATACTGGATATGTGGATTCGTGTCTGTATGGCATATCGATTAAATCGATGTCTACATCGGTTCTTTGATGCATTGGTTTTTTCTCCATCGCTGCTCGTTGTAATGCAAAAATACTTTCAACTTTCATTCTGTAAATTAATGATGATGATAATGCTGCCATCCCTGCTACTTTGAGGTCTTTCTTACCTGATTTTTCAAGAATTTTTATCAATAAATTCAAAATTTGGATTAAATCAATCTCCCACACGTCTTTTTTGACAACTGATTGAGGACTGAACAGAATGTTTACTGGTTCCTGAGAAATACTGTTAGGTGTAGGTGATTCACTCACGCAAATCTTTTCTTCCTATTCAATAATATCTAAGGGCTCTATTTTTTTCTCATTTCCAGTCAACTCTTATATTGTTAATACCAAAAGTGATTTTATGAAATCTGCTAGGATTCCAGGTCCAAATGAACCTCTTATGATATCTGAATCTGAAAATCCAAAACCTTCTGGAACTCAGGTTTTACTTAAGGTAAAGTCTGAAGGTGTATGTCATAGTGACTTGCATCTGTGGGAGGGTGGATATGACCTAGGAGATGGTCAATTTTTGAAAGTTACTGATCGTGGTGTAAAATATCCTGTAACACCTGGTCATGAAATTGTTGGAACTATTGAAGAAATTGGAGAAAATGTTTCTAATGTTTCTGTAGGCGATGATGTACTAGTTTTTCCATGGATGGGTTGTGGTGAATGCCCTGCATGTAAAGTTGGAAATGAAAATCTATGTGACACTCCAAAATCAATGGGATTATTTCAAAATGGTGGTTATTCTGATTATGTATTAGTTCCAAATTCTAAATATTTAGCAAAACTTGATGGTGTTGATCCTGATGCTGCAACTTCACTTGCATGTTCTGGACTTACTGCATATACAGCTATCAAAAAAGCAAATCAAAATTATCCAGAATTCATTGTAATTGTTGGGGCTGGCGGATTGGGACTGATGGGTGTTCAAATTGCTAGTGAGATCACTGATGCAAAAATTATCTGTGTTGATTTAGATGATGCAAAATTAGAAACTGCAAAAGAAATGGGTGCTCATTTCACTGTAAATTCCAAAAATCCTGACACTGTTCAAAAAATTATGTCGATATGTAATGATAAAGGTGCAGATAGTGTTGTTGATTTTGTTAATGCTCCCCCAACTGTAAAAACTGGTTTGGCAGTATTAAGAAAAAGAGGAAACCTTGTTCTAGTTGGATTATTTGGCGGCTCTTTGGAGTTGTCTCTTGTAACTATTCCTCTCAAATCAATTACAATTCAAGGTGCATACACTGGAAATTATAATGACATGGTAGAACTTCTTGGACTTGCAAGAAAAGGAACAATTAATCCGGTTATCTCAAAAAGATATTCTTTGGATGAAGCAAATACAGCATTAGAAGATCTTAAAGCACGTAAGATTCTTGGACGTGCAGTTATCAATCCATAACCGATTATTGTAAATCTTATTAAATCAAAAAATTCCATAACAAATATTGGATATTAAAACTGGCAGCGAGGTTGCATTAGCCCATCTAAAAAATAAACAATTCATTACTGCTCATACTTTATTCACAAATCAAGCTGAGTCTGTAAAAAAATCAGAACCTGTAAAATCTGCATTATTGTATTTGTTAGCTGCTGAATGTAAAAAACAACATGGAAAAGAATCTGAAAATGAAATCACAGAAGCTGGAAATTTATTTTTGAAATATTCTAATCAAAAGGATGCAAATAATGTAAAAGGTGCATTACTTTGTGCTTCCAAATGTTTTTTGAGTTTGGGTGAATTTGACAAAGCAAGAGATACCTATCAACAAGCAAAAACAATGTTCTTAGATCCTATTCAAGTTACAAGACCTATTGTAATTATTGATGACAGTAAAGCTATAGCACTAAAATTACAAACTTATGTTGAAAAATTAGGATACTCTGACATTCATGTTTTTGAAAATGGTAAAACTGGTGTTAAAGGATGTAAAAATTTATTTTCTGAAGGAAAACATCCTATACTTCTTTTAGATATGGGATTGCCTGATCTTGAAGGTGATGCTGTTGCAGAAAAATTACTTAAGGAAAAATTAGATTTACAAATTGTGGTGATTACTGCTGATGAAAAAACTACTGAACGTGTAAACAAAACACTAAGTTCTGGCGTGTCTGCATTTATACAGAAACCTTTCACACTTGATGAAGTCAAAAAGGCAATAGATGTAGCAGAGTCTGAATACACTCTATTACAATAACAACAATGACATGTTGAGAATGTTTACATCTCTAATGTCTATTTCGTTTATTCTATAATCAATTAATTCTTCAGAGAATTTTTCCACAATTTTTTCTGATGTGTTATCTTTTTCAGATTCAATTTGAACAATTATTTGCATGTTCCACTCTCCTTCCATATTTGCAACAAGAACATAATTATTCAATTTTTTAACAAATTCTGTAATAGAATCCCTAACTGTTTCAAGTGACTTTGATGGTTTTAGTTTCATCAAAACTGATTGATACTTGTTAATTCCAGAAACATCTGTTAGAACTGCTTTGTATCCTTTGATGATTCCGCTTTTTTCCAATCGTTCAATTCTTTTTCTGATTGTTCTGTCTGAAACATCATGTCCTGACTTTTCTAATTCTGCCGCAATTTCCTTTGACGGGGTTCTTGCATTGTTATTAAGAATTTCAATAATTTTCTGATCTACTTTGTCTAAATTAGACCAAGCGTCTTCACTCATACTTGTTATAGATTCTAATGCCTATTGAATTTTTGTCTAATTCTATACTTGTATCATGAGTTCTTATTCTTCTAAGAACCAACCTGCTTCAAACAGATTGCTGTCTTGGGCTTCTCCAACTTCTGTAGCAAATCTCCAAATAAATGGCATCTCTGTACTCATCTGTTCTTTGATTTTCAACAAGGATTCTATTTCAGAATTTAGATTCTCATCTGCTGTTTTATGTTCTTTACAAAATTTACATTTTTCATCAAGTGTAATTGGATCTGATTCAATTAGTGGATATGTTCTGCATGCAAGAGGTCTGTCCTCATAAATTTTACATGGGAATCCATTATGAGGTGACTTATTTCCACTTTTTGTATCTAAGAATGGACAAGTATTTCCATTTTTTTCAATTCCCATCATTTGATATGCTAAAACTTTAGTCGGAATTGCATCTCTCTCATTTGAAATTCCTATTCTGGGTAAAATTTTGATATCTAGATTATTCTCCTTTGCTAATTTTTCAATTCTTTCTTTTTCATCTGGTAATATCAAAACTCCAATCTTTCCAAATTTTTTACTTGGATAGTATTCTCTTTCAATACAGCATTGAGAACACTCATCAATACACCGGAATTCCATAATTTCTTTTGGATTTTAATGCATAAAACTTATTGTAAAAATCAAAAACCTATCAGTTATATGCTAATAATGTAAATTACTATTATGGGTAAGCGCCAAGTCAAAAGTGAAAGTGCACTAAAAGAAATTCGTCTTCCTGAAGAAGGTGAACTATTTGGTAGAGTTCTCAAGATGCTTGGTGGCGAAAATGTCTTAATCAAATGTACTGACAATGTCACAAGACGCGGTAGAATTCGAGGAAAATTAAAGAGAAGAGTTTGGATCAGAGATAATGATATTGTAATTATTGCACCTTGGGACTTTAACGAAGCTGAAAAAGGCGATATTGTTTGGAGATTTACACTTCCTCAAGTTGAATGGCTAAAGGAAAATGGACATATTCCAAAAGATTTCTAATTAAACATCTTAGTTAATATAGTGAAGAAATTATTTCAAAACCAAATGGAACAAGGTACCGTAAAATGGTTTAACCGTACTAAGGGCTTTGGTTTTATTGAAAGAGAAGGTGGAGACGATCTATTTGTTCACAAAACAGATGTAGACGGATTCATCAACGAAGGCGATAAAGTCGAGTTTGAAATCGGTGAAGGCAAAAAAGGCCCAGCAGCACAAAAAGTCAAAAAAACAGAGTAGACAATGAATTTTTAATTTAAGATTTCATCTTATGTTTTCTTAACCTAGTCTATCTTTTTATTATTTTTACAATTATTTTTTCAGAGAGTATTATGTGGTCCCGCGGGGCGGAGTTGAACCACCGACAACCCGGTTTCTGTATGCCTGATATGCTGTTATTCGGTCAGCCATCTAAAGCCAACAACTACAGCCGGAAGCTCTACCAGGCTGAGCTACCACGGGACAAGAAAAACGAAGTTTACTGCTATTAAAAAACTATCGTAGAGATTTGATCGACTGATCAATATAAGCATAAATAGTCTTCAAAAATGTTCATTGATTAATGTCCAAACTGAAATTATCTTATTCTGGTTATGTTTGTGCACCTTATCTTCACACCCATGAGTCAATTGAACTAAAAGAATCATGGTTGAACTCAAAAAACATTGAAAGGTTGTATTTTGTTACTGGCACATTTTCATCTGAAAGCAAACCCTATTTTTCAGATTCTACAAATCATTATCTTTTAGCTAAGTTCAAAGACAGTGCAAAGATTACAGATGATCTTGTTGATCATAATCAAGAAAAAACATCTTTTGTCTTTAATGTAAAAGACGATCTATTTCAACACGAAGTTCTAGGAGATGTAAATTTTGTATCTGTCTATTATTTGGAATATGGTGAAGATGAAGATGTTTCTGAAATTGCTCATTTATTGGTAAAAAAAGACCAAATTGAGTCTGCAGGAATGGGAAACATGGAAACATTTTGTAAAAATCCTTCCAAATTTACATTCCCATACTCTGAAAATATTATAGTAATTGAAGTTGCAAGTGAAAAGAGTCATCAAAGTGTTAAAAAATACTGTGAGCAAACAAGACGTGATGCTAACAGAAAAGGTCTGTCAATGACAAATTTGATGAGTCTTTCAATTTTAGAACAACTAAAGTAGAAAAGTTAAATATTCGACCAAAAACTGTTTTTGCATGAGCAAACCTTCTGATCTTGGTTCATTAAAAATCGGTTCTTACATTTTACTGCCACATTCAGATCAACCAAGTGGCGAACCATGTAGAATTGTAGAATATGATACTTCAAAACCAGGAAAACACGGTGCAGCAAAAGCAAGAATTGTCGCTGAGGGTATTTTTGATGGCCAAAAAAGACCACACGTAGGACCAGTCAGCATGCAAATCCATGTACCTATGATCAACAAAAAAGTAGGACAAATTATCTCCATGACTGGTGATACTGTTCAACTAATGGATTCTGAAACTTTTGAAACAATTGATGTTACATTGATTGATGATGAAGTTAAAGGAAAATTAGAAAACGGACAAAATGTGGAATATTGGGTTGTAATGGACAAAACTAAAATCATGCGCATTAAGACATAGTCTGGATGCTGATGATTATCGGAAAAGCCGTCTGATTTATGATGACGATTATGAGTGTTGAAGCGTCCTTTGAATAAACTTAAACAATTGTTGGATTGATTTTTTTATAAAATGAAACTTGCTTCTCTGTTCTCAGGTGGAAAAGATAGTACTTATGCTATACACTTGGCACAAAAACAAGGCCATGAAATCAAATGTCTTCTAAGTGTATTTACAAAATCTGAAGAAAGTCATTTGCTTCATCATCCAAATATACAATGGACAAAATTACAAGCAAAATCAATGCAAATTCCACAACTTACAATTGATTCTAATTCTGATCAGACAAAAGATGAACTTTCTTTATTGGAAAATCTAATACTGACTGCCAAAGATGAGTATAACATTGAAGGAATCGTGCATGGTGGAATCAAAAGCAATTTTCAAAAAGAAAAATTTGAAAACGTTTGTTCAAAATATGGTTTATCTGTAGTTACACCATTGTGGGGTTTAGATCCTGAACAATACATGAATGATTTACTTGATGCAAATTTTACATTTATTATGATTACTGTATCCTCTGATGGGCTAGATGATTCCTGGTTAGGAAAAATAATTGATCATTCTGAAATTGAAACTTTGAGAAAATTTTCTGACAAGTTTGGATTTAATCTAAATTTTGAAGGTGGTGAAGCTGAAACATTTGTACTTGATTGTCCTTTATTTTCAAACTCGATCAAAATTAACCAAGCCGAAAAAAAATGGGATGGCTATAGAGGAAGGTTTGAAATAGTGGATGCCGAATTGAATTACAATGCTTGATGGACTTAAGAGTAGTTTAGGTGATGCAATCAAGAAGATTGTAAAATCCTCAGGAATAGATGAGGAGTTAATCAAAGAACTATCAAAGGATGTTCAAAGAGCATTATTACAATCTGACGTTAATGTGAGACTGGTACTTGAAATCACAAAACATTTGGAAGAACGTGCTCTCAATGAGACTCCTCCACCAGGCCTATCTAGGAAAGATCACATTGTCAAAATTCTATATGATGAACTTGCAAACCTGCTTGGAAACGAGTCTGAATTTGATTTCAAACCAGGAAAACAAAACAAAATCATCTTACTAGGAATTCAAGGAAGTGGTAAAACCACAGTTGCATCCAAACTTGCTAAATTCCTGACTAGACAAGGGTACAAAGTTGGTGTTATTGGGGCTGATACCTATCGACCTGGTGCATTGGTACAACTCAAAACAATGTGTGAAAAATCAAATGTTGAGGTATATGGTGAAGAAAACAACAAAGATTCTCCTAGTATTGTAAAAAATGGTCTGAAACATTTTGAAGACCAACCCTTAGATGTTATTTTAATTGATACTGCTGGACGTCACAAAGAAGAACAAGATCTTCTTGATGAAATGGATAGAATTAACAAAGTTACTGATCCAGATTTAGCACTACTTGTCATTGATGGAACAATTGGACAACAATGTTTCAATCAAGCTGAAGCATTTCATAAAACAATCCCTGTTGGTGGTGTCATAATTACAAAACTAGATAGTTCTGCAAAGGGTGGTGGTGCATTAGCTGCATCTGCTGCAACTGGTGCACAAATTATGTACATTGGTACTGGTGAAAGAATTGATGATTTAGAAAAATTCTCTCCAACAAGATTTGTTGGACGTCTGTTGGGAATGGGTGACATTCAAGCTGTCTTGGATTTAGCAAAACGTTTGGAAAGTGAAAGTGATGATGATAGAATGAAAAGAATCTCTAGTGGAAAAATGAACATGGAAGACTTTCTTTCTCAGTTAGAAGAAGTAACTAAAATGGGTTCATTGCAAGGAATTCTTGAAAGCATGCCTGGTCTTTCTGGAATGGTAAAAGATGATCAAGTAAATCAAATGGAGGACCGAGTTTCAAAATGGAGATACATTATTCAAAGTATGACTACTCAAGAAAAAGCAGATCCTGAAGGATTATTGAATTCCTCTAGAATCAAAAGAATTGCACGTGGTTCAGGTTGGCCTGAGGGTGAAGTTAAAGAATTAATGAAAAATTACAAAAATTCTAAGAATATGATGAAGGCATCAAAAGGAAGACAGATGCAAGGTACTCTTAGAAGAATGGGATTAGGTTAATAGTAAAAACACCCTTCCTTCTAAAATGACTACTTATCAGAAAATTATTCCCATTGCAAATCAAATATTAAAAAAATATGATTTATGTGAAAATTGTCTTGGACGATTGTTCTCAAAGCAACTCTATCTTTCATCAAATAAATTCCTTGGAAAAAAACTAAAGAAAAATTCAAAATCTGCTCAAAGATGCTATATTTGTAAAAACCTGTTTGATAACCTAAATTATTTTTTGAATATGATGCTTGACTCTGCATCACCTTATTCTTATTCTTCATTTAGTGTTGGTGTAATAATCAAACCATCAATAATAGATAGAGATGACACTGTACGCTCTAAATACAAACTAAAAGGAATTGATGGAATAAAGGCCGACATAACTAAAGAATTGGGAAAACTATTTTCCAAAAAAACCAAGAAAAGATTTGATTATTTAGATCCTGAGCTTGTTTTTACTGTAAATCTAAAGGATGATTATTGTGATATTCGATCCAAATCTTTGACTCTATCTGGAAGATATGTTAAATCAATACGAGGTTTTCCACAAAAACAAAAATCTTGTTCAAATTGTTCTGGTAAAGGATGTAGAATTTGTGATTTTCATGGAATCACTGAACATGATAGTGTTGAAGGAGAAATATCTCAATTTCTTTTCAAAAAATTAGGTGGAACCACTGCTAAATTCACATGGATTGGTGGTGAGGATAAATCAAGCTTAATTCTGGGCACGGGACGACCATTTTTTGTGAAAATTCAAAATCCTCATAAACGAAGTCTGAGAATATCTTCTGCTAATTTAGAACATATCAAAGTTAATAATTTTAAAATTGTTCCAGATTCTCCAAAAAAGCCTCTAAAATTCAATTCATTAGTTGAAGCAAAAATTTCTACATCCTCAAAGATTAATCCAAAACTTTTACGTAAATTAAAAAATCTTACCAAAAAACCGATTACTGTTTATGAAAAATCTGGAAAACGTTCTGAGAAAAGAGTATTTTCCATAAAACACAAGAAACACGATGATACTTCTTTCACACTATTTTTCAAGTTTGAAGGTGGTTTGCCTGTAAAACGTTTTGTTACTGGTGATGATGTTTCTCCTGGAATTAGTCAGACTCTTGGCATTCCATGCAAGTGTCTTGAATTTGATTTTCATGATGTTGAAGTAAAATGATAACAATTAACTAGCTCTGAATATTTCAAAATGTCATGCCAATAAGAAAAAAAGGTAAACATCAAAGACATGCTGATCAAAGAGCAGATACACGAAGAAAAAAGAAGGCAAAGTCTGGAAAACCTAGGTCTTAATCAAATCAACCTTTTTACATTCAAAATTGTCGAGGGATGGTGTTGGATCCACTAGTACGCTTCAAAGATGCACACTCTAAAGGGATAGTTCCTGATGATGTGTATGATCTTGCACTCAAACGTTTTCCAATCACTATTGCGGGAATTAATAGAATTGAAAAAGCATCAGGAATACGTTATCCTGTTGCATATGTGGAGCCATCACTTGTAATATCTTCACCCAATCCAAATTCTTATGAATATGGAATTTTATTTGCAAGAACAATCCCTGTTGTGTTTGAGGATAAATTCCAGGTTGTAATTCAAATTTCTGCTCCTCTGGTAGCATATGGTCTCAAAGGCACAATACATGCAATTTTGGCACATGAATTTTTACATTTTCTAGAATTAATACGAAAAATTTCAAAGATGGAATTGCTATCTGATGAAATCTCTGGAAATTTATTTGAAAATGTGTATAGTGATGAAACACGATTGTTTGAACCTAGAGTTGTATTCAAAGATCGAACATTGCTAAATCATATCACAAAAAAATTTCCAGCTGGATTTCGTGACTATAAACTTGAAGATAAGGTTACGAAATTTTGGATTGACCGAAACCTTCCTAAAACTAACATTTCTTTAGATTCAAACACTGTAAAATTACCTGCAGATGCTCTTTCAAAAATTAAGCTTGATCCTGCGTTTGTTTCTAAAATTGAACAACTAGAAGAAAAGAGTTCTAAAATTCGTAAAAAGAAATTGTATTGATTTGAAAATATTTTATTGATTAAATTCTGTTAAACCACATTTTCCACATGTGTGTCTATCTTTGTGTTCAGACATGAAAACTCCTTTACCACATCTTGAACATATTTTTTTAATTCTTGAAACTTTATCGCCGTCTACTTTGTAGTATGCATATACATTTGGACTGGAACCTTTCTTGCCTGCCATTATTCAGATTTCTCCTCTTCTTTAGCTTCTTCTGCAGGAGCTTCTACTGCTTTTTCTTCTACAGGATCTTCTTCAGATGGTGTTTCTTCTTTAGCTTCTTCTACAGTAGCTTCTTGTGCTGCTGCTTCAGCTTCTGCAAGTTTTGCTTTTGATTTTTCTAATCGTGAGAAAATTGTTGGGTTGATGTGTTTTTTAGCCAATCCTTCATCTTCATAAACAAAGAAAGTTCCTGTTACAACTGGTTTTCCCACATGAGTTTTTAATCTCATTGGAATTATCACTTTACCATCCAGTTTGAATTCTTTAGTAATCATATCTACTGCCTCAAGTTTTTTGAGTTTTCCTGCCAATCCTGCAAAATTACATGTAAGCTCTCTTCTGGATAGGAAGGTGTTATCTACGTCTGTAATAGTCTCAATTATGGACATGTACCCAAAATCCTTTAGATATTTCATATAAACCTTGATTGAAATAGATAAGAAATTTAAGAAAATCTTAGGTAAATCTTACTATGGAACGCTATATGCTTCATCTAAAAAACACTGGTTATGGACCTGAAAATTCCCGTGAAGTCGTTTACAAAGCAAGAGATCTTGCATCTGACATGAATGCTTCAATTAGAGTTGCCAGAATTGCTAAAAAATTTGTTGAATTAGATGTCTCAGTTGAAAAAGAAGATCTTGAAAAATTAATTGAAAAACTCTCTCCAATTGGTCCTATCGATAATATTCGTCATGTCTTTGAAGAAGAAATAGACAAAGAAAAAGGAATTGCTGATGGAATATTCTATTTTAACAATGAAAGATTCTGGGAAAGCCATGAAGCATTTGAAGGTGTTTGGAAAAAATGTTTTGGCCGAGAAAAAGAAATTGTTCAAGGAATTATATTAATGGCTGTTGCTTTTGCACATGCTCAAAAAGATGAATTAAGCATTGGAATTGGAATGCTTCGTAGAGTCTTAGAGAAATTAGGAACATCTCCTTCTACGTATCATTCTATTGATGTAGATATGATTAGAACTAAAGCAATAGAAATGCAACAAGAAAATAAGTTAACTACGTTTGAGATTTGATTAATTCTAAAGATTTTGTAACTACTTCTGCGCCCTGAAGAAGTCCAATACTTCCTTTTTTTGCTTGCTCTTCAGTCATTCTTGTTGTTCCATCTTTTTTGATAAAGTCTCCTGAGACTAATACTGGAACTGGATCATCACTATGTCCTTTGTTAATACATGGTGTTGAGTGGTCTGCTGAAATTACTATTGCTACTTTGTTAGTATCTATGTTTTCAACAAGTGTCTTGAAGAATCTTTGGTCAATCTCTTCTATGTTTTTCATTTTACCTATGGCGTCGCCATCGTGTCCAAACTCATCAGGGCCTTTAAGATGAACGTAGATTGAATTTTGAGTTTCCATTGCTTTTGCCGCAACTCTTGCTTTTTCTTCATAATCAGTTAATCCTCCAGCTTCAAAGGCTTTCATCTTTAGTACTTCTGAAATTCCTAACTCCACTGGCATATCTACAATGCATGAAAAATTCATACCGTATTTTTCATTAATTGGTATTACATCTGGATACTTGTTTCCTGCATCTCTAAGTAAAATACAACTGAGTTTCTTTTTTCCTTGTTCCTCTCGTTTTTTGTTAATTTGACTTTCTTTGCAAATCTTGATTGTTTGTTCTGAAAATTCATTTACTGTATTTGCAGTTGATTTTGCATCTTCAACATCTTCTAAAGGTAAACATTTTTCAATCTTCAAAAAATCCCCAACAGCTTTTGCCACTCCCATACCTCCAATGTTACTATATGCTGGGTCTGTGTTTGTAATCTTTGATGATAATTTTTTTGAATTGTTTCTAATTCTAACAGTTACTCTGTGACCAATTGTTGGTGATACTACAACAGATGTGTCTGGATTTGAGAACTTTATCTTCTCTTCAATCTCTTTTGCTATTCCATCTGCATCATCTTTTTCAATATGTCGTCCTGCTCTTCTATCTATGATAACTCCTTGATCATCTAATGTGGAATAATTTCCTCTTAATGCAAGATCTCCATTTTTAAAATCAATTCCAATCCCTATTGCCTCAATTACTCCTCTACCTGCATAATCTTCATGTTTGAATTTGTATCCTAACATGTTGAATACTGCGATATCTGATTCAGGTGCAATGCCTTTTCCTACAGAAATTACTTCGCCAATTGCCCCATTACTTGCAATTTTGTCTAAAATTGGGGTATTTGCAGCCTCTAATGGTGTTTTTCCATCTAAATCTGGATGTGGAAGGTCTCCTACACCATCTAAAAGAACGTAAATCATATGAACATCAGAATTATCCATATCTTCCCCTGATTAATCCAGACCTGATGCTCTCCTTTAAAGCTTGCAACAAATTTTGCGATCAAAAAACATTGAACTTTCTAATTTTCTGTTTTTTCATTTCTAAAACGAAGTATTTTTTGATGAAATTCGTATTTTATTATTTTTTAGAAATTTTTTTCCAAAAATATTTTCTAATTTGGGATGTCATTGGATCTTAGTAAACGTTTTAACAGACATTTACTTCAAATTACAATTATGGGAGATATGCGCAAAGATTATGTTTCTGAGCGTTTTATGATTGTCTCAAAAAAAGACGACAAAGTTAAAGACTCAAAAAAATCTCCTTTTGCTCCTGGAAATGAATCTATGACAAATCCTTCTGTTTTGTCTCTTGTTGCAAAAGATGGAATGCTACAAAGATTACAAGACAGTGATGATGAATTTGTTGAAGGATGGTCAATCCGAGTTTTTGAAAGTAAAAATCCAATTGTATCTGTTGATACTGAGAACTCTTACAGTGATAGGCCATTTTACAGCGAACCTGCATATGGATATCATTACATTGTTGTTGCTTCTCCAAATCAAAAAGATACTTTTGCAACAATTGACACTGAACAATGGTCCAACATTTTAGTAGTTGTTCAAGACCGATTAAGATGGCTTTATACTCAAAAAGGAGTTACATACGTTTCAATTTATGCTGATCAGGGAGAACTCTCTGGTAGTACCACTCCTCATCCTCATCTTAACCTATTGACCTTCTCTACAATTCCTCCAATCATTGAAGAGGAGGCAGAGGCATCCCACAAAATTCTAAATGAAAAGGGTGTGTGCCCAATGTGTCAGACTGTTAATGAGGAAATTAGCGGTCCTAGGCAGGTTCTTCAAACTGAAGGCTTTATCGCATTTTGCCCTTGGTCCCCATCATATCCGTATGAGTTTTGGATTGCACCAAAGAAACACACTACAAGTTTCTCAAAAATCACTCAAAAAGAAATCAATGATTTGTCCCTGATTCTAAGAGCAACCCTGGGAGGATTATCCCAAACTATCAAAAATGTATCATATAACCTGGTCTTTCATCTGTCCCCTGAGAAGAAAAATAGTAGACAGATTCATTGGCATATTGAAATTTACCCAATCACAAAATCCTGGTCTGGTTTAGAACGTGGATATGGAATTTTCTTAAATGATATTTCTCCTGAAGAGGCAGCAGAGAAACTTGGTGCTTCCTGTAGAAAAGAACTAGCTAATCTAGTTGGAATTGTATGATTCTGTATAGTTTATTATTCAACTAAATATTTGATGAATTATGCAACTTGAAAACTGGTTAGGACTTGGCAGCATTGCATTTTTTGTACTGTTTGTTCTCGTAGTTTGTTCGCTTTACATCTTTATGTTTGATGATCCAAACACTTCTGATCTTCCAATTGATCCTGATAATTTTGCAAATCCAAAACTACTCCAATTCATTTCAATAACTATTGCCCCTGGAGGAATTTTAGCTGCAGTTGCATTCATTTTGTCAAAGTACTATGGTTCTAAAAAAATAGGTGCAATGCTCATTGTAGATGGACTCATCTTACTTGGTGGAATGGCATTTTCTCAAACTCTAATTGATAAAATTGCTGAACCATACATTACAGACACTGTTTTGATTATGCCACCTTTGTTTATGGTATTATCTGCACTTGTAATCTATTTTGGAATACGTTTGATGAAAGTTAGAAAACCCCGTCCAAAAAAAGAATATTTCTAAACGTGATCAAATCTTAATTCATTTGCAACTTGTTTAAAGCCTAATTTTTCATAAAAGGGCTTTACATCATCAGTACAATCTAAAATTGTCTTGTAGCAGCCTTGATTTTTAGCAATTTCAAGAAGATATTTCATAATTTTCTCTCCTATCTTTTGTCCTTGAAAATTCTTATCCACCACTACATCCTCAATATGACCTACTAATCCTCCATTATGGATGAACTTTTGTTCAATTAGCAATGTAGTTGAACCCACTATCTTTCCATCTATCTCTGCAACTGCTATGGTATAGTCTGGATTTGAATCAAGTTTCTTGAAAATCTCTTCTGCCTTACTTTTATCAATATCACTTGCTTTTCTTAATGAATCAAGTGTAGTGAGAAACCCATTTTGTAAATCATCAATTCCTAGTTTTCTTATTATGGGTTCGTTCATTTTTTACCTCTTTTTAGATTTCTTTGCATATTCTTCATTTGCCTGTTTGTATGATTCTTTATTCCCAATATCCATAAAGCCTTTTTTTGTAACAAAACTACTAACTAATTTTTTATTCTTCATTGCTTTTTTGATTACATCATCCATTCCGTATGGTTTGTTTTTTGGAATGTATTTCAAAATACCTGGCTCCATCACATAACAGCCCATGTTGATATTTGCTTTAATTTCTGGTTTTTCTTCCCAACTTGTTACTTTACCTGTCTTTGAAGTACTGATTACTCCGTATTCCAAATTGGTTTTGTATTCGTATAGACTCATGGTTGTAAATGCTTTTTTTACTTTGTGTTGTTTTATCATGTTTCTAAGACTAAAATCAAAAATTGAATCTCCATACACGCAAACAAAAGTGTCATCGATAAATTCTTCAGCTGTTTTGAGTTGACCTGCAGTATCTAGTGGTTTTTTTGAAATTGCATATTCTATATTTACTCCAAATTTTTTTCCATCTTTAAAATAATTTTGAATTTTTTCTTTACGATAACTTACACATAATACTATTGACTTTACACCATTTTTTTTATTCCAGTCTATTAGATGCTCTAGAATTGGTTTTTTTCCTAATGGCAACATAGGTTTTGGGGTTTTGAGTGTCAGTGGACGTAATCTTGTACCTAAACCACCTGCTAAAATTACTGCCTTCACAAATATCATTTTGTATTTGAGTATTTATGTTCAAGGATGATTTGATATTGGAATTTTACCCTTTAATTTTTGATATTTTTTCTAAAACATTTTCTGGTGTTTTTCCAAAAACAATAATCATTGGTTCTTTTCCAAAATCTCCTTTATGATAAATGATGTCTGGAATTATTTTTGAATTTTTAATTGCAGAATTTATTCCCCATCTAATTGTAGAACCTTGAATTTTTACATTCTTGGGTTCTTTACTACGATCGTAACTGCTCACTATTAGTTTTGATTTTTTAATTTTTGATAATGTTGTACTTTGATATTTTAAATTAATTGCAGAACAAATCTCTGGATATTTTTTATTCATTGATAATAATGCAGTTGCAACATGTTTTGAACCTCCATATTTCAAATCTCCTGCCACAAGTACATTTTTTCCTGCTTTTACAATTCTACCTGAAATTCCTAAAACATCTTTGATAGATTTTGGTTTTTGTTTTGAGAATACAAAGTTTGTTTGGCACTCTGGAATGTTTTTGTAAATTCCTTTCATGTTTGTAAATTTAGTTATTGCTGATGATAACTCTTCTTCAACTCCTTTGTTATTTTGTATATCTGTAATTACAATCCCCTTTCCAATTTTTTTTGCATTTTTTATTGAATTATGTGTGAATTTCTTTGCAAAATATAATGACTCTTTGATGCTTTTCTTTTTTGCAAGTGAATATACTATTGCAGCGGAGTGATTACATCCACTACCGTGGTTAATTTTTGGAATTCTCTCTCCTGAAATGATGTATTTTCTATTTTTTTCTAGAACAAAATCTGACACTTTGTTTTTCTTTTCTTCAAATCCTGTGATTGCAACATTTTTTGCTCCCATATTTTGAATTATTTTTGCTATTTTTTCAGGCGTGTTTTTTGCTGAAATTTTTGTTTCTGTAAGAAACTCTGCTTCTAATTTGTTTGGTGTAATTATTGTTGCAAGTGGTATGATGTACTTTTGAAAATCTTTTTTTGCATTATTTTCTATTAGATTCCCCCCTGTTGTTGATTTTATTACTGGATCAACTACAATTGGAATTTTTAATTTTTTTAATTGTTGGTGTATTACTTTGATAATTTTTGAATTATACACCATTCCAATTTTAATTCCGTCAATTTTAAAATCTGAAAACAATGACTCTAGTTGTTTTTTTAACATATTGGATGATACTGGTTCAACAATTCCAAATTTTGAAGTATTTTGACTTGTAATTGCAGTAACTGCAGTTAATGTATGTACCCCTAATTTTGTAAATACTCTGATATCGCTTTGAATCCCTGCACCTGATGATGGATCTGATCCTCCAATAGAAATTATATTCACACTGTTTTCTTATTTTGAACACTAATCTATTTTTCTTTTTGAATTCTTCAATTTTTATGATATTTGTTTTATAGTTTGAAGTTTATTTCACGATAATGACTGAAATTCCAATGATTGATGATTCTACTCCTGAAGAATTATTGTGTACTGCATGTTTGTTGCCAATGCAATATCAAACAAAAAAAGATGGAAAATTCTTGTGGCAATGTTTCAAATGCGGTAAGCAATATCTTGTTCCTGGAAATGCTGATGATTCTGTAGAAGAAAGTTGGAGTCCTCCAAGATAAAATGACTGAAATAGATTCTCTGCAATCTGAAAATCAAAAACTCCGAGAATATGTTTCATTAATTAATGCTGAATTGGAATTGTCTCAAAGAGTTTCTGAGATAAAGCAAAATTTTGTAAATTCTCCTGATTCTGAGCGTATAATTAAACCCATTTTAGATAGAATTTCTAAAATTCAATCTGAAAAATTAACTCTACAAAAAGAGCTTAATCTAAACTGAATTTATGATGATTGAGTTACACAATCAAATGAACAAAATTCATCTTTCATACTGTAAAATTCTTTTCCACAATGTCTGCATTCCCTAACTGTTCTCACAAGATCTAATATCATATTATTCCATTTAAAGCCGATCTATTTTCTTAATATAGTATTGAACAAATTTCCTGCGATCAACAAATTTCTGTATCTTTATGATTGTTTAAATCAGGCAAAAGCCTAGATTACTTTATGGCAACGCAAATGACTGCAGCACGACGTGGTGTTGCAACTGATGAGATGAAACAAGTTGCAAAAGATGAAGATGTAACTCTTGATTGGCTAATCCCCAAAATTGCAAAGGGCTCTATTATTATTCCAAGTAATAATTGCAGACCTCAAAAAATTCATAACGTTGGGATTGGTAAAGGTTTGAAAACTAAAGTTAATGTAAACATTGGAACTTCTACATTAAACGTAAATCTTGAAGAAGAGATTGAAAAAGCAAAAGTTGCAGTAAAATATCATGCAGATACTATGATGGATCTTAGTGATGGTGGTGATGTAAAACATATTAGAAAAACTTTGTTAGAAACTGCACCAATAACTTTCGGTACTGTTCCAATCTATGAAGCATACAATTATGGCGTTGAAGTCCACAAAAACCCTTTGAATCTTACTGAAGATGATTACCTAAATGCATTTGAAAACAATGCAAAGGATGGTGTTGATTACACAACTATCCATTGTGGAATCACCAAAGACATTGCAAAGAGAATTCTAAAAGTTCAAAGATATGGCGGTGTTGTCAGTAAAGGTGGTACTATTACTGCAGCATGGATGTTAAAACATGATAAAGAAAACCCATACTTGACTCATTACGATTATCTTGTAGAGATGGCTAAGAAGTATGATGTTACTTTTAGCCTTGGAGATGCACTTAGACCTGGCTCTATTTTAGACTCTCATGATGAATTACAAGTTCAAGAAATGATTAACATATCACAATTGACTAAACGTGCACATGAACAAGATGTTCAAGTAATGGTTGAAGGTCCTGGACATGTTCCACTAAATGAAGTTGCAGCAAATGTTAGACTAGCAAAATCTTTGATTGGCGATGTTCCATATTATGTTCTAGGTCCATTAGTAACTGATGTTGCATCTGGACATGATCATATTGCAAGTGCAATTGGTGCAGCTGTATCTGCAAGTGAAGGTGTTGATCTTTTGTGTTATCTTACTCCTTCAGAACATCTTGCATTACCTAATGCTGATGAAGTAAAAGCTGGATTAATTGCATATAGAATTGCAGCACATGCTGGTGATCTTGTAAAAATTCGTGATAAAGCGATCAAATGGGATATAGAGATGACAGAAGCTCGTCGTACCCTAGATTGGGAAAAACAACTTGCTTTGTCTATTGATCCTGAAGAAGCTGCAAAAATTCACAGTAGAACCGGACAACATCCTGGTAATAATGTCCCTTGTACTATGTGTGGAGGAGCATGTGTTTACATGATGTTGCCTCAACAAAAAAAATATGAAAAAGAAAACGAAAATCTACAACAAATTGAATAATACTTTTTCAAGACTAGGAACTGTTTCATAATTTTTCAATTCATCTACTTTAATCCATTTAAAATCCGAATTTTCCCAATTGAGTTTGATGGTTGGATTTTTTGCTTCAAATAAAAATGGAAAAATCTCCCATTCATGATTTTGATATTGTGGTGAGTTAATTCTCATCTCTTCTGCAGATTTTACTAAAGTTATTTCATCTTCTGTAATTCCTACTTCTTCAAAAATCTCAATTTTTGCTCTTTTAAGAGGCTCTTCATTTTTTTCTATAATTCCGCTTATGCCTGCCCATAATCCTTTCATGGTTTTGACTTCTTCACTTCGCTTTAGAATTAGTAATTTTTCATTATCTTTGATAAAGGAAGTAACTATCTTTGTCGAGCGCATATCCGTTATTTTTCAACGGCTTTGACCATCTTTGTTAGTTTCTTGTAAGACTCATTGATGTCTGTATGTTTAGCCAATCTCTCTTGGCAATCTTTAATGTAATTTACAACTTCTTCTGTCTTGGATTCTTGAACGGCAGTTAGTAATCTTCCAATGTCTTTCCATAGCTCTTCTGCAACTCTACGGATTTCTGGATTTGCAATTATAGTTTCAATTAATTCTGGAGATTCGGTCATAATACTTTCTGCTAATGTTTTCTGAACTCTAAAAGTAGTACCTGACATCTTCTCTGTAAGTAGCATTTTTTCATCTTTTGAAACAATATTTGCAAAAACTAAATTCATTAAATGAGTTAGTCCTAAAATTACTGCAATCTTTTTGTCATGTTCAACTGCATCAATTGTGACAAAATTAGCTCCTTCAAACAATGACTTTGTTACAGTCAATTCTTTTTTTGCATCTTTGATTGGAACAGAAATTATGTTTTGACCTTTTATTGTTTTTACCCCTGGCCCAAACATTGGATGAATACAAATTGGATTAATTTTTGCAGGCATTTTTGATAATGATGAGACAACTTTGGATTTCTCTGATGAAATCTCAATAAGATATGTTCCTCTTTTCATCTCTTTTGCAATTAGTCTGATAATTTCTGGGGTTCTTCTTGTTGGTGTACATAAGACTACATAATCTGCCTTGAGAATTGCTCCAACTAGAGAATCTGATGGTATGATTCCCTTACCTGGAATTTTGTTTTCTGAATCAAAACCTGTTACTTCAAACCCTTTATCTGCAAAATATTTGGCAAACCATTGACCCATTTGCCCACCTGCGCCAATAACTGTAACTTTCTTCATTGATTTTCACTCATGATATCCTTTAGTATATTCATTCCCTCAATTAGTGTCTTCTCGTCTTGACATGCAGAAATTCTTATGAAATTTTTGTAATCTCCAAATCCTTCTCCTGGTGCTACTGCTAAACCTCTTTCAAGTGTACTATTTGCAAATTGTACTCCATCAAATCCTTCTTTGTTGACTCGAGCAAAAATGTACATTGCTCCATCTGGAACAACAATATCTAAATTCATCTCATTTGCTTTTTGAATCAATACTTCTAGTCTACTTTGGACTGTTTTATTGTTGTTGGATGTATCTGCTTCTAATGCCTTCATGGCAATGTATTGGATTGGTTCTGATACATTTGTTAGACACAACGCTTCTAATTTTGCCATTTTTTCAATAATCTCTGTATCTGCAATAGCATATCCTATTCTAAAACCGGTCATGGCATGAGATTTTGAAAATGATTGTGTTACAATACTTTTTTTGTAATTGTAACTCAAAACACTTTTCCATTCTGACTTTACATATTCTGAATAAATTTCATCACTTAATACATAGAGGTTATTCTTTTTTGCAATTTCAATAATTTGATCTTGCAATGTTTCTGGAAGAATTTTGCCTGTTGGATTGTTGGGATAATTTAGGACAATCATTTTTGTATTTGGATTAATTGTGTTTTCTATTTGTTCAATGGATGGTTCCCACTTGTTCTCAAAAGATGTGTTTATTGTTCTAACTTTGATTCCTGAATTTAATGCACAGTCTTTGTATGCTGGCCATGCTGGCTCAATTACAATCATCTCATCTCCTGGATTTAGAAGAGTGGTTATTGCTGTAAATATTGAGAATCTTGCACCTGGACTGACTATGATATTTTCCTGAGATACATTTGCATTGAATTTCTCACTTGCATACTTTGCTAATGCTTTTCTGAACACTGGCATTCCTTTTGCTTGTCCGTATTTTAGAAATCCTTTGTCAAACACTTCTTCTAATGCATCTTTTACAATTGTTGGTGGCAAAAAGTCTGGTTCTCCTACTTCCATATGGATAATGTTTTGCCCTTGTTGTTCCAATTCTTTTGCTTTAAGGAATATTGAAAGATGAGTTTGTTTATTTGATGATTGGACCTTGATTGATTCGTTTAATAAAAAATTCAAAAACTTTGTAGCAATTTTTTCATCTAATCCTATTTCTTGACATACTGAAATTACTTTTCCGCGAAGATTGTCTTCCCGTGTTTCATCCGTAACTCCTTTACCAATGTTTTTCTTTACTTCCCCAATCTCTTTTGCAATATCTGTTCTAGTTTTCAGTAACTTTATCATTTGAAGAGTTACTTCGTCCATTTTATTCCGTAAGTCGTTGATATCTGACATTTTCTTACAAAACAGGCTTAATTTGACCTGAAATTAGTGCATGATCTGCAATTGTTAATGCTACAAGAGAATCTACTACTGGTGGGGCTCTTGGAACAACACATGGGTCATGCCTTCCTTTTACTTGCAGTGTAGTCTCTTTTTTGGTTTTGATGTCTACTGTACTTTGTTTTTGTGAAATTGATGATGCTGGTTTGAATGCAATTCTCATAGTAATTGGCATGCCATTTGATATTCCTCCTAGTATTCCTCCTGAATTATTTGTCTTAGTTACAATTTTACCTCTTTTTATGATGTACAAGTCATTATTTTCAGAACCATAAAGTTCAGATCCTTTAAACCCTGATCCGAATTCTACTCCTTTCACTGATGGAATGGAAAACATTGCTTTGCTTAATTCTGATTCTAGTGAACTAAAAATTGGTTCTCCCAAACCAACTGGAACATTTGTTGTAACTGATTCAATTATCCCTCCTAACGAATCTCCTTTCTTTCTTGCATCCAAAATACTTGCTCTCATCATTTTTGCTGTTTTAGTTTCAGGACATCGTACTTCATTTTTATAAATTGAATTAATCATTTTCTCATTGAATTCTCTTTCCATCTTTATTTTTCCAATTTGTGATGTGAAAGAATTTGTTTCTATTCCTAATGTTACTTTAAGAAGTTTTCTTGCAATTGCACCCCCCATCACATGTGTTGCAGTTAATCTTCCTGAAAATCTTCCTCCTCCTCTGTGATCATTGTATTGATTGTATTTCATCATGGCTGGATAATCAGAATGTCCTGGTCTAAGTTTTGTTTTTAAATTTTCATAATCTTTTGATTTTTGATCACTGTTCCAAATTACCATTGTTATTGGTGCACCTGTTGTGTGTCCTCTGAAAACTCCTGAGATAATTTCTACTACATCTCCTTCTTTTCTTTGAGTTGAAATTAGATTTTGTCCTGGTTTTCTTTGGTCTAACATTTTTTGAATATCTTTTTCATCAATTTCTAATCCTGCAGGACACCCATCCAAAACTGCTCCGATGGATTTTCCATGACTTTCACCAAAACTTGTCAACACAAGACGCTGACCAATAGAACTTCCCGGCAACATAATATCAAAGCTAAATGATGCTTATAATTCCTCATTCGGAATTCTTACAAATCTTCTGGTTATTTCAGATAATTTTTTTGAAAAAATTTAGGTATAATTATAATTTACATAATATAGCATTCTTTTATGAAATTATTCTAATATATTCTTAAATATAATAATAACATATAGAATATATGGAAAAACGTGCAAATTTTACTGCATAATTTGCGCGGCCTTGCGAAAAAGACATGTTATCTACGCAAAAGCGTTGAGGGTGTGGAGAATGCTTTTCACCCTATACAAGGTCGCGCCTTTTATCCCCTAAGTTGATTTTTTTGAAAAATTATTCTAGTTGAATTTTTGCTCCGATCCTGCTCATCTCTTCAATGAAGTTTGGATACGAAACTTGAACTGATTCTGGATCTGTTACAATACAATTTCCAACATACATTCCTGCAATACAAAATGCCATGAAGAGTCTATGATCATTTTCAGAATTTAATTCAGCTCCATTAAGATTTCCTGTTGACTCTAAAATTAATCCGTCTTCTTTTTCTTGAACTTTTATTCCAAGTTTGACTAATTCTCGTGATGTTATTGCAATTCTATCTGTTTCTTTTAGTCTTGCATGTTTTACATTAACAATTTCAATTGGAGATTCTGAATTTAGTGCAAGTATTGCTAATGGTGGTAAAAGATCTGGTGAGTTACTCAAATCAAATCTTCCTCCCTTTAGTTTTTCAGGTGATTTGATTTTAATTTCATCTTCACCAATATTTACTGTTACTCCTAATTGTTCTAATATATCTATAAAGACTTCATCTCCTTGAGGCAAATTTCCAATGTTTCCTTTGATTGTTGTTTCATCTCCGTTAAGTACTGCTGCTGATAATAATAATGCGAGACTAGAGAAATCAATTGGAACTCTAAATGTTGTTGGATTGTAAACTTGTGGTGAAATGTTGTATCTTTTGTATGGAATTAATGTTTGTACACTAACTCCAAATTTTCTCATTGTTGCAATTGTTGCATCAAGATATGGTTTTGATACTAAATTATCTTTTATTGAGAGATTAATTCCATTTTCAGTTAATGGTGCACTAATTAACAATGCAGAAATAAACTGACTAGAAAAATTTCCTGGAATTGTAACATCTCCTCCTAAAATTTTCCCTTTGATTTTGATTGGTGGTTTTCCATCAGTTGATTGACATTGTGCTCCGATACTTGATAGTGCATCTAAGAGAGGCTGCATGGGTCTTTTTTGTAGGCTTTCATCTCCAGTCAAAGTAATCTCTTTAGAAAACAAACCTGCAATTCCTGAGGCTATTCTAATTGTTGTTCCTGAATTCTCAGTATTAATTTCAGGCACGGTTTTATCAAATTTTATGGGATTTTTGACAATTATTGATGAATTTTCATTTTCAATCTCTGCTCCAAATTTCTTACAGGCTTCAATTGTTGCAAGGGTGTCTGCTGATAACAATACATTATCCACTTTGCTATTATTGCCTGCAAGTGATGCAAGAAATATTGCTCTATGTGTATAGCTTTTGTTTGCAGGGCAAACTATTTGTCCTGAAATTTTTGATTTTTCTACTTTACACTTCATGAACTTCAGCCTTTTTGTTACTGATTTTTGAAACTATGATATTTCCCTCTAATGATGAAAATGCTTTTTTGATATTGGATTCATTTTCTTTTTTTGTAATTGCAGCAATTGCAGGTCCATTTCCTGAAACTGATGCACCTAAAGCACCTCTTTCAATTAATTCTGTTATTATTTCTGGACTTGAACTAAGAATAGATGCTGTAGCTAATCCGTTAATTATCATTGCTTCCCAGTAATCTCCCTTTTTTGCTAAATTCCAAGCATGATCAAAAACTGATGATAGTACTTTGAGTTTTTTTAGATTTCCACGTTTTCTGTTTTTTGGAATGAAAATAACTGCAATCAAATTCGATGGACCTTTTTCAAAACTCATTCTTTTCTTTTTTGCATTATCTGTAACATTAAATCCTCCATAATAACATGAACATGCATCATCATATGCTCCAGTGATGCTTACTTTTGATTCAATTGATGCATCAACACCTGCCAGTAAAATCTGCTGATCAGTAAATTTTGATTTAAAAATTTTTGCACATCCCAATGCAACTGCTGATGATATTGCACTAGAACTTTTTAATCCATATCCTGTAGGAATTTCTGATTCTAATGTGATTGTAATTTTGTTCTCTTCAAGGTCTTTTTTTGAAACAATTTTTTCAACTGTCTTGTTAATTAGACGAGAACTTAGGGTCTTGTTTTCTGATTGAATGACTATGCCTTTTCCAGAGGATGTTTCCACTATGGCCTCAACCTTTAGGTCTATTCCTAATGTTGCTCCTTTTTGGTTTGCAATTGCATTTACTATTGAAACTGCTCCGTGAACGGTAGCCTTTGCTTTCACTATCAAAATCCTCCTAACAGTGCTTTTTTCATGGCATTATAAGGTGCTTCCATGCCGTGCCAAATCTCAAATGCTCTTACTGCTTGACCTAACAACATCTCATATCCAAAAATAATAATGGCGTTTTTTTCTTTTGCTTTTTTTATAAAATCCGTATTCATTGGCATGTACACAATATCGTAGACAACTGTATTTTCATTAATCCCTTCAAGTGATATTGGACTGGATTCATTTTGTAGTCCTATTGATGTTGCATTGACAATAATGTTGTAATTTTTTGCAGACTCTCCAACTTCATCAATGGTTATGGCATTTGCATCAAGGCTGATCTTTTGTGCAAACTCTACTAGGTTTTTTGCCTTTTCTATTGTTCTATTTGCAATTGTAATGTTTTTTGCCTTTTCTTTTGCAAATCCTGCAACAATGGCTCTTGCAGCTCCCCCTGCACCTAGTAAAAGTACACTTGAATTTGTAATGTCTATCTTTCTTTTCTTTAGTGGTTCTAGAAAACCATTCATGTCTGTATTGTACCCTTTCAATACTCCATCATTGTTTACAATCGTGTTTACGGCACCAATTAGACTACATGATTCATCAATTTTATCTAAATATTTCATCATCTCAACTTTGTGAGGGATGGTGACATTAAATCCATCAATTTTAATTTTTTTTAAGCCTTCTATTCCTTCTTCTAATTCATCTTTTGGAATTCTATATGCAATGTATGAACAATCCATATCCAATTCTCTGAACGCTGCACTGTGAATATTTGGAGACAACGAATGGTTAATCGGATCTCCAATTACAGCAAATGTTTTCCCCATAATATCTTCGCGTAATATGATTGATTTAAACTCTCAATTGATATGATGATTATTTTTTCAAGTTGGTGATTCTATTTACCTCGTCAACACTAAACTGACCTGGAGCAACTGGTTTTCCTAGTGAGACGTATGTGTATGGGCTGCCCAAATATAGGCACAAAATTCTTGAAATTCTGCCAAAATCCCCCATGGCAAATGAGATTAGATTGCTTTTGTCATTCTTACTGTATAGCTCAAGCATTCTTGTTGAATCATCAGTTGATTTTGCAGAACTGACAATTTTCACAAAGTTTGAAAATTTACTCATCTGACTCATCTTCTTTTTTAACTCACCAGAACTTGGAGTCTTTTTAAAATCGTGCCAAGACACAAGTAATTTTGTTTTTGTTGATTTTAGATACTTTGCTAATGACGAATTTCTTTTTAGAGTGTTAAACTCTACATCTAATAAGAATGGATTGTACTCTGCAATCAATTTAATTATTGCAACTCTTTCTTTTTCATTTCCTGTGAATTGACCTCCTTCTGTTTTTGGTCTTAGTGTACAAACTGATTTGTTCAAATCTTTTTTGATTAGTTCTAATGTCTCTGGAATTTGTTCGATTTTTAGAAAATCAAATCTTATCTCAACAAAATCTGATTTTTTTAAAGCGATTTTTAATGTCTGTTTGACTTTGTTAGGTGTTTTTTCTGCTATGGATACACAAGTTTTGTATTTCATTTTATTTTTCTAAAATATATTCATCTGAAACTTCCATGCCAAAATGTCTACCCGTTGCAGGTTTTGAATGAACCATTACTGTGTCTCCTTTTTTGAGATGTGTAACTGACACTAGTTGTCCGTTTGGCTTTACAAAACGAATTGTCTCTGCATCTTGTGCAATGATTCCACCAATTTCTCCTCCGGCTTTTGCTTTAATCATTAACATTGGTCTTCTTTCAATCTTTGATCTTCCTACAGTTGCTCTTCTTGCATTTCCTTTAGAATTTAGAATCAACACTTCTGAGCCTGTTTCTACTTCTGACAAATAGTTAGTTGTTCCATCTGGCGATAATGTGTAACAATGTACTGCTCCTGCATTGACTCTAAATGGTCTTGGCGATGTAAATGATGAACCCACTGATTCATTGTGAACTAAAAACAAAAAGTTTGATCTACTTCCAATTAACATACCTTCTCCTTTGTGAAGCATTGATGCTGTATCTACACAAACTCTTTCGCCGTCTCCAACTTCTTTAATATCGATAATTTTTGCAGGCTTCATGTCAAAACTTCTAGTTCCCAAGTAAACCATTGCTTCTCTAACCTCATTGATTGATGATGTACTGAAAATTACTCCATCTACTCCTACCTCTAGAATTGAAAACATTTTTCGCACTTCCTCAGGTGTTCTTGCAATTGCAAAAATTTTGGTGTGTATCTTGTGTAACTTTGCAATAATGTTCTCTAATGGGATTATTTTCCAGTCTTTAACTTCTACAACTACAAAATCTAGACCTTTTTTTGCAATAGTTAAGATATCTTCAATATCTGTATTTGATAACACTTGGAATTTTCTTCCAATTTTTTTACCCTTTGGTTTTGTTGAATTTTCTTTTTCAAGAACTACATAATTGGCATTGTTTGATGGATAAACTGTCTGCAATTTTGTTTTTTTCTTACCTAGTTTTTTTGGATCAAGGTATACCATTTTGATACCTTCTTCTTCTAGTTGTGGTAAAAGTTTGGATAATTGTACCTGTGAACCTTTAGGGGAAATAATTAATTCTCTACTTTTACTCAATTTTCTTCATTGCTTCCTTTGCTGTGCCTTTTCTGAAAATTATTTCAGCTAATGCTGCAACCATTTTTTCAGGTGCTTTGTGTGCAAAGATGTTTCTACCATATGTGACACCTTTTGCTCCTGCTGTCATGGCATCTTCAGTCATTTGAAGAATATCTAAATCTGTTTTTGCTTTTGGTCCACCTGCAATTACAATTGGGACTGGTGTACTCTTTACAACTTTTGAAAATGAATCAATATCTCCAGTGTATAATGTCTTAACAATGTCTGCTCCACACTCTGCTCCAATTCTTGCAACATGTGCAACAATTTCAGGATCATGTGGATCTTTGATGTTTTCCCCTCTTGGATACATCATTGCTAAAAGTGGCATTCCCCATCTGTGACATTGGTCTGCAGTTAATCCTAATTGTTCTAACATCTCTGGTTCTTCTTTTCCACCAATGTTGATGTGTAATGAAACTCCGTCTGCTCCTAATGCAACTGCTTCTTTTACAGTACCTGTGAGCATTTTTCGATTAGGTGATAATGATAATGCAGTACTACTTGAAAAATGAACTAAAACTCCAACTTTGGGTGGTTTTGGTAATGATTTGATAATTCCTTTGTTAATTATTACACTTGTAAGGCCGTGGCCTTCACATTTGTAAATTGTTGATGCTGGGTCTTCAAGACCCTCAATAGGACCGTTTGAAATACCATGATCCATTGGAATACATAACATTCTTCCTTTTCTAAGAATTCGATTAAGTCTAATTTCGTTACCTGATACCATGAGTGGATCTGCTTTTTGTGCCCTACTTAAAAATAACGTGAACCCTTAATCTCAAATTCATAAAGATTTGAGCACAAACCCTCAATTGTTTTTTCTATCAAGGATTAAATAGAAATTCCAAAGGATGAAAGGCAATTGAGTCAGACAACTGAACAACTACAAAAAAGTGACATTAAAGATATTCTAGAAAATTCTCTTAATGGAAAAAGGCCTGGACCTGAAGATTGTATGAGATTATTGGAATCTGATGATGTTCATTTGATGGGACTAGTATCTGGCCATTTAACAAGAAAACAATTTGGAAAAAAAGCCTCTTTTGTAAATAACATTATTTTGAATTACACTAATGTTTGTATTACTGACTGCAAGTTTTGTGCGTTTTACAGATCTCCCGGTGCTGATGATTCTTACACATTAACTTTGGATCAAATTGAATCCCGAGTCAAAACTGCATGGGACATGTTTAAGATCCGTCAAGTTTTGATTCAAGGCGGTCATAATCCAAATTTGAAAATTGAATATTATGAAGATGCGTTTAGAATGATTAGAGAAAAATTCCCTGATGTTGGAGTTCATGGATTATCAACATCAGAAATCGATATGATTGCAAGAGTTGAAAAATCATCAACAAAGGAAATTTTGTCAAGACTCAAAGATGCTGGCTTGCAATCAATGCCTGGTGCTGGAGCTGAAATTTTGACTGATTCAGTTAAAGAGATTATCAGTCCAAAGAAAATCTCCAGTGATGATTGGATTAGAATTATGGATGAAGCTCATTCTCTTGGAATTCCATCTTCTGCAACAATGATGTATGGTCATGTGGAAAACAAAAATGACGTTGTTGAACACTTTTACAAACTTGTAAAATTACAAGAAAAAACTAAAGGATTCATGGCATTTATTCCATGGAACTTTGAGCCAAACAATACTTTGATGCATGAAGAAGGCCTAGTTGAATATGGGACTGGTGGCATTCAACTTTTGAAAATGATTGCAATCTCTAGATTAATCTTTGATGGACTTATTCCTCATATCCAATCCTCTTGGTTGACAAATGGTGTTGGTATGGCACAACTAGCTTTGCAGTATGGTGCTGATGACTTTGGTGGAACCTTGATTGGAGAAGAAGTAGTTTCTTGTACTGGTGCACGCTCAACTGAACTTACTGATAAGATAATCATAGATGCAATTCATCAAATTGGATATTCAGTTGAAGAGAGAGATAATTTCTATAATCCTGTCTCTGTATCATAGCCCATAATCTGACCATTTAGAATCAACCAAGTTCTTTGTTTCTTCATCAACTTTTACTTGTTGTTGAATTTCTCTTTCATATCCTTCCTCTTTTGTTTTCTGTGTTGCATCAATTCCCATCTTGGAACCTAAATTAACAAGTGGTGATGCTGGGTCCAGTGTATCTGTTGGAGCATTATTGATTATTGTTGTGTCCCTTGCTGCATCAACTCTTGTTGTAATTGCCCAAATCACATCATTGATATCATGAACATTGATGTCCTCATCTACTACCACAAACATCTTTGTTAGTGATAACTGCCCCATTCCCCATAATCCCATCATGACTTTTTTTGCTTGACCTGGGTATCTCTTTTTGATTGAAATTATTGCAAATCCTTGGAACCACCCAGCAGCTGGCATACTGAAATCCACTACCTCTGGATGGAACATCTGAATTAGTGGTAAAAATGAACGCTCAATTACTTTTCCAATGTATGCATCCTCAAGTATTGGTTTACCAACTACTGTTGTAACATAAATTGGATTTTTTCTTCTCATTATTCCTGTTAACGTAAAAGTTGGGTATGGTTCTACTGGAGTATAATATCCTGTATGATCTCCAAATGGACCTTCATCTCTAATGTCTGCTGGGTCTACATATCCTTCTAAAACAATTTCTGCATTTGCTGGAACATCCAAATCAATTGTTTTACATTTCACCGTTTTGATACCTTCTTTTCTTGTGATTCCTGCAAACAAGTATTTGTCAAGTCCTTCTGGAACTGGGGCAATTGATGAAAACACTGTTGCAGGGTCTCCTCCGATGATTATTGCAGTTGGAATTTTTTCTCCTTTTTCTTTTGAAATGTCTCCATGATGTGCACCCCTCTTGTGTTTTTGCCAGTGCATTAATGCATGTGTTTTATCTACAATCTGCATTCTGTATACTCCGAGATTTCTAACTCCTGTTTCTGGATGTTTTGTTGCAACTAAACCTAATGTGATAAATCGTCCTGCATCGTTTGGCCATGATTTTAAAATTGGTAAATCCTCAAATGATGCATCAGTTGATGTGATTTCAGTAACTGGTCCACTAACTTCTGATTTTGGAAATGATGCTGTCATCTTTGAGAGTTCTGGAAGTTTTTTTATTTTGTTTAGTAATCCTGATGGAACATCCATCTTTGTCATATCTGCAATACGTTGACCAATTTCAGTAAAGTCTGTCATCTCAAGTCCTATCTCTAATCTTTTCATAGAACCAAATGCATTTCCTAGAACTGGCATGTCGTAATCTTTTACATTTTCAAAAAGAATTGCAGGTCCATCTGAATACATTTCTCTTCTCATAATTTCTGCAATCTCTAAATTCGAGTCTACTTGTGTTTTGACTCTCTTCAACTCTCCATTTTTTTCAAGTTCTGAAATGAACTCATGAATGTCTTCTATTGGCACATTAATTCTGAATCTGGTTCAAGTATAAGCTTAACTAGATTTGTTTGATGAACTTACACTTGAAAAATCTAAATTTACATTGGTGGAAGTTCTGTTTTTTTATCATGTCCACCAGAGCCGAATTTACAGTAGAAACATAATTCTGATTCCATGTACTTTAATTGCTCAACTTGGATTGCACCAAGCTTTAGTGCGATTTTTGTAAGAATTTTGTACTTTAATGGCATTGCTGGAATCACCTCATCCATGTATACTCTGTAGTGATCGGGACAAAACTTGAGTGTGACTTTGGCAGGCTCCTTACCCTTCTCGTTAACCTGCTTTGTGAAATTGATCTGTTCTCTAATGTACTCGTGTTTTGGGCATGGGCAGTCTTTTCCACCTGGGTGTTTGTATGCAGGTGTGTTTTTCCAGTCAAATTCTGGAAATTCTTTCTCAAAGTCGTCCATAAAAACAGTTAGTGATTTGTGCTTATAAAACTTGATCAAACTTGTCTATGGTAATAACCCAAATGCTCATAAACCCCGGATTATCCATCCAGTTTAATGGCAGCTGCTAAAAAGCAAACTAAAAAAGATCTTGAAGACAAGATTGCCGAATTAGAAGCAAAGCTAAACTCACTTTCATCTCAGCTTTCAAAACCAGCAGAAACTAAACCTGCTGAGACAAAACCAGCTGAAGTGAAACCAGCTGAGGTCAAACCAGCAGAAACTAAACCTGCTGAGACAAAACCAGCTGAAGTGAAACCAGCTGAGACAAAACCTGCTGAAACAGCCAAACCAAAACCAACATTACCAAAAGGTTCGGGTGAAAAACCAGCAGAAACTCCTAAACCTCAGGAAGCTCCAAAACCAGCTGAAACAACAGCACAACCTCCAACAACAGTACAAGATGCTTTAGAAGCCGCATACTATGATGCTCCAATGACTGATTTCCATCAGTACAGAGCAAAAGTAACAGGTTATTCTCCAGCTCCTAACAGATACTTTGTTAGATTGACTGCTCCTGTTGGTAAAGTTCCAACAACAAATTGGAATGACCAAAAAGCAAAGGTTACTGGTTACACACAACCATCAAATCAATACTTTGCAACAAGAGCAAGATTGGCATATCATCCACCTGACAAAACATTTGGTAGTTTTAGTGGGGTAAACATGAGTTTTGAAGGCGTTGCAGCACAAGCACAACAAGCACCAACACCAGAACCACCAAAACCAAAAGGTACACTTCCAAAAGGATTCTAATTCAAAAACATCTTTTATTTTCTATTTTTAATAATAATATTTTTCTTTGATCACATTCTACACTTTACATGCCTCCAAAAATTTTATGTCCAAATTGTCAACAAAATGAATGGCTTGAAAATCAAGAACTAAGTTATCTTCCTAGAGTGATCAAATTAGATAGTGGGCAATATGCTGCTGACACTGAAAACGGAACTCATGTTAGAATTTGGAGATGTAACAACTGCATGTATGTGATGCAATTTTGGGAACCTGACTAGACTCTGAATTGTTTTATTTGAAATTATAATTTTTACATATTATCGATTAATTTTACGAATTTTTTTCATCAAAGAATGACTGTCGAACAAAATGTAAATAAACAATGCTCTATCTATTGTAAGAAATGGCAGCAAAACGAAAAGCAAGTACAAAAAAAGATCTTGAAGAGAAGATCGCAGAACTCGAAGCAAAACTCTCAAAACTATCCTCTGAGATTAATGCTAAACCAGCTGAAGTGAAACCAGCTGAGGTAAAACCAGCAGAAACTAAACCTGCTGAGACAAAACCAGCTGAAGTGAAACCAGCTGAAACAAAACCTGCTGAAACAGCCAAACCAAAACCAACATTGCCAAAAGGTTCGGGTGAAAAACCAGCAGAAACTCCTAAACCTCAGGAAGCTCCAAAACCAGCTGAAACAACAGCACAACCTCCAGCAACTCCAAAAGAAGCTTTAGAAGCCGCATACTATGATGCTCCAATGACTGATTTCCATCAGTACCGAGCAAAAGTAACAGGTTATTCTCCAGCTCCTAACAGATACTTTGTTAGATTGACTGCTCCTGTTGGTAAAGTTCCAACAACAAATTGGAATGACCAAAAAGCAAAGGTTACTGGTTACACACAACCATCAAATCAATACTTTGCAACAAGAGCAAGATTGGCATATCATCCACCTGACAAAACATTTGGAGCCTTTAGTGGGGTAAACATGAGTTTTGAAGGCGTTGAAATAAAAGCACAAACACAACAAGCACCTCCACCTCCACAACCAGAACCACCAAAACCATCTGGTACACTTCCAAAAGGAATGGGTGATGCACCTCAAACTAATGCAAGTAGTGGAGATGGAAAATCAAGAAAAGAACAACTAGAAGACTACGAAAAAGATTACTTGCAACGAATTGAACAAGAAAGAGCAGAACGTGAACAAGCTTATCAAGAAGCACTTCAAGCCGAAGTGGAATCAAGAGCTAAACAAACACGGGGTAGCTTACCAAAAGGTTTTGAATCCGCATCGGAACCAGAACCAGAACCACCAAAACCAAAAGGTACACTTCCAAAAGGTTTCTAACCTTTCACCTTTTTACTTTCTTTTATTCTAAATTTTTAAAATCCTCAAACACTTGTTTTGAATGTCCAGCAGGTTTTACTTTTGGATATATTTTGAAAATCTCTCCTTTTTCATTAACAAGAAAAGTACTTCTCATAACTCCCATGTATTCTCTACCCATGAATTTTTTCTTTCCCCAAACCCCAAACATCTTTGAGACTTCTTTATCTATATCTGCTAAGAGTGGGTACTTGATTTTCATCTTTTCACAGAATTTTTTATGTGACTCTACATCATCGGGACTAATTCCAATAATCTCGATTCCTTCTTTTTGAAATTTTTTATAGTCTTTTGAGAATTCATCTGCTTCTGTGGTACATCCTGGAGTGAAATCTTTTGGGTAAAAATAGATGGCATGTTTTTTCCCCTTGAAATCAGAAGATTTTACTTTGTTGCCGTTTGCATCATTTATCTCAAATTTTGGAACTGAATCCCCCTCTGAAACCATATATACAAAATGAGTGTGCCTGTAATTAATTACTTTTTGATCTCACTTGATCATAATTCTAGTCCGAATCTTTTATATGGAAATTGACGTGGCTTTTGCTTAATGGTTAATCCAAGAGCATACCTTGCTGAAGCAATTTCCACATATGGATTGGTATTTTTCGGTCCTCTTTCAGTAATTTTGGCAATTGCATCATTTGGAGAAGAACTAACAACAATGTCTGTTCTATTCATTTCTCTTGGACACGGTGGTGCCATCGCTTTAATGATCTATGCATTTGGTCATGTGTCTGGTGCTCACATTAATCCTGCAGTTACAATTCCTATGATGATTACAAGAAAGATTGGGATTGCAGATGGAATTGGTTATATTATTTCACAATTAATTGGTGCAGTTGCAGCTGCTGCAACACTTAAAGCAATTTTGCCAGAACTTGGTGCCAAAGTAAACTTTGCAACTCAAGGTGGACCAAGTGACTTAATCAATAACAGCATTGGTTCAGGATTTGCAATTGAAGCAATTTTGACATTCTTCTTAGTTACAGTAATCTTCATGAGTGCAGTTCACAAGAAAGCATCTCCTGGATGGCATGGATTTACAATCGGTGGTATGGTCTTTTTGATTCACTTGATTGCAGTTCCATTAACTGGTGCATCAGTAAACCCTGCAAGAACATTTGGTCCTGCACTTATCTCTGGATTCTGGGAATTCCATTGGTTGTATTGGGCAGCACCAATCTTGGGTGGTATCATTGCTGGTTTGATAATGAATTATGTTTTCGTCAAACAAGCAGAACAAGAAGCATAATCCCAACATTTTTAAAAATTTGAAATAATTTTTCTATTATGAGTTCTGCAGATGAAATCTCATCCATGTTTGATACAGAATCACAAAAACTTGAAAATTTTCTCTCAAAAACATCCGAAAATATGGATATTTCTGAAATTGTAGAGACATATTATCAAGTCATGAATGTTACATCAATGATTTCTATGCTCAAACAACAATTAGATTCTAGTGATCACAAAATCCTACTAGAAAAAATTAACAAAACCGAACAACTCATTTTAGGAAAATTTAACACGGAAACTCACCCAAAAATTTTAGAAAATCTTTCAAACTCTATTCAAGAAATGACTAAGACATTACAGTCAAGTTCTGGTGAAAAAACCAAGGAACAAATTGAAAATGAATCTCAAATGTTTGAAGAACTAAGAAAGAAAATGAGTACCAAAGAGTTTGTTGAACAATATGAAAAAGGATTAGCATGATTGAACAACTTGCAAAAAATCTTGTTTCATTAAAAAAAGAATTTGCAAAAAACTATAATGGAAAAAGTCAGATGCAAGAAGTAATTCCGATTTCTACTTCTGAATCATTTCAAATTAAACAACAAGATCTAGAGTTATTACATCAGTTTGCCACAAAGAATCCTATCTATTACAACTCTTATGAACAAACCATTGATAATACAAAATGTATTGTCTATGAAGGTGACATTAACAAGTACTGGTTAAACAGCATTCAATATGGCTCTAGTAATGCACCATTTTCTCCAACTTGGATAATATCTGCATATGTTGCAACATTAATGACCAAAGAACTTGGGTATTCTGAAGTAATTGATATTGGCTCAGGTGATGGTAGAATTGCTTTTTGTGCTAAAGTTTTGGATCTGGAAGCATATAGTGTAGAACTTGATGAACAACTAGTAGAACTTCAAAAGATACTTATTACTACACTTGATTTTCATCCGTTTTGTTCTAATGCAAAAACATTTGATTACTCCTCATTGAATCTGAATAATCCTGTATTTTTCATTGGAGGACTTGCTCAAATGGGAGGTGTTGCATTAGCAACTGGTGTAATTGAGAAAATTCACTCCCATGATGTTTGGAATAAAACTGGTTGGGTTTTTGCAGGTAGTTATTCTCAAAAATATGCACCAGATCCAAAAAATGAGGCTGGTTGGGGGACTCTAATTGAAGAAAATAAACTTCAAAAAATACAAACAATTTCTTTACCGACGGTTTGGACATTTCATGAAACTGATGAAACTCCATACATTTTTGCAGAATCTTTGTAATCGTAATCCAAATTA
The DNA here is from genome assembly GCF_054515815.1 of Nitrosopumilus sp. S6. Lineage (NCBI taxonomy): Archaea > Thermoproteati > Nitrososphaerota > Nitrososphaeria > Nitrosopumilales > Nitrosopumilaceae > Nitrosopumilus > Nitrosopumilus sp. S6. The sequence continues at coordinate 10,379 of NZ_JBTNRI010000009.1, read as the reverse complement.
AGCGTAGATTCACCAAAGTTTTCGGACTCGTTGCATAGCTTGGATAGTGCGAACGCTTGCGGAGCGTTAGGTCGCCGGTTCGAATCCGGTCGGGTCCGTTTTTCTATCAGTTCTTAAATAAGATTCTCGCCTCAATTAGCCATGAATTACTATGACAATCCAATTAACTTGTTCAGAGTTGTAAATGAAATAACAAATGAAAACTAAATTTTTGATTGCATGTGGAATTACTATGGGTACAGGATTCTTAATCACAATACTGTTTTTAGAATGGGTTTCTCAATTTGAATAATTCTTACATTATAATTGCATTAGAATACAATTTCTTTGAATTACAAATATAAAATTCTGCTATTATCTTTTTTTAGAATTCGTATGGTGTGAATTTCTTAAATATTATAACATTCTACGTTTATGATGAGTCGGGAAGATTTCAATCAATCATCACTCAAAGTGCAAGATATCATGACACGCACACTAATCACTGTTAATCCTAATACTACTACATTACAAGTGGCAAAAATGATGGAACAAGGTGGAATAGGTGCAGTTATTGTAAAAGATGGTGACGATCTCGTGGGTATTGTTACTGATAGAGACTATGCTACCAAGATTGCTGCAAACAATCTTCCATTTGATACTCCTGTTAAAAAAATAATGTCCTCCCCACTAATTACAATTAATCAGGACGAACCAATTTCGGTAGCTGCAGAAACAATGGCAACTAAAAAAATAAGAAAGCTTGCCGTCTCTGATAATGGCACTATTACTGGAATAATAACTTCCACTGATTTAGTAAATCAACTAGCAAAGTAACTAATACGTTTTTGTTTTTCTAAGAAACAATGTAACTGATGCCATGTAGCATGCAGTAGCAATTACTTCTGAAATTAGTGATGCCAAGAATGGCTCTATTCCAATTTCCAAGAAATAATAAAACGTTGGCCATCTTATTCCAAGATAAACAATCTCTCCTACCCCAAATGATGAAATTAGTGCAAGTAGTTCTTTTTTGATTAACTCTTTTTTCATCGATTTGTAGCGCTCTTTGTTATCCCAATAGAACAACATTGCAAAAATTCCAAAATATACCAAATATCCAAAAATTATGGTAAATGTTGTAGTAAGAAAACTGTCATAATCTATTAACATCTGTGCAAATGCTGCTGAAAGTGATGCTGAAATTATAAAACAAATCAGAAAATTCCTGTTGATTCTTAATAATTGCTGATTTAATTTCATGAACTTTTAAAAATTTGATAACTAATATTTTGTTAGAGTCTGTAAAAAATATGAAAAGATGTCAGTGGGCCACTGAAGAACCAAACATTACTTATCATGACAAAGAATGGGGGAGACCACAACATGACGATCAAAAATTATTTGAATTTCTAATATTGGAGGGTGCTCAGGCTGGTCTTTCATGGCTGACTATTCTCAAGCGTAGAGATGGCTACAAAAAGGCATTTTCTAACTTTGATGCCCTCAAAGTCTCAAAATATTCTCAAAAACAAGTCTCAAAATTATTCCAAGATGAATCAATTATTCGAAATAAACTCAAAATCAACTCTGCAATTAATAATGCAAAACAATTCCTCAAAATCCAAGAAGAGTTTGGTTCTTTTGACAAGTACTTGTGGAGTTTTGTAAATGGTAAACCTATCAAAAACAAATTCAAAAAACCCTCTGATTTGCCTGCATCTACTGAAATATCTGAAAAACTAAGCAAAGACCTCAAAAAACGTGGATTTAATTTTGTAGGGCCCACAATATGTTATGCATTAATGCAGGCAATAGGAATGGTCAATGATCATACGTCTGAGTGCTTTTTACATGGAAAATAATTTTATTCTCCTACAATCTTGACAAATCATGGCAGAAGGAAAATTTGCAACATCTGTAACTTGTATGGATGGTAGAATACAACTACCCCTTGCAAAATGGATCAAAGAGAACTACTCTGTTGATTATGTGGATGCAATCACAGAACCAGGTGTTGACAAAAAAGTTGCAGACAATTCTGATCTTGAATCAATTAAGACCAAAGTTGGAATTTCAATTAATGCACACAAATCCGAACTAATTGTAGTGTCAGGTCACTATGACTGTGCTGGTAATCCAGTTTCAGATGAAGAACATAAAACCCAAATCAAAAAAGGCGTTGAAGTAATTTCATCTTGGAACACTGGTGCTAAAGTTATCGGAGTTTGGGTTGACAACACTTGGAATATCAACACATTATAGAATAATGGATTCAAAACTCTCTCATTTTTCTAAAACAGCTGGTCCTGGAATCTTATTTGCTTGTACTGCCATAGGAGTGTCTCATCTTGTACAGTCAACTAGAGCAGGCGCAGATTATGGTTTGCTGATTTTGGGTTTTGTTATTGTGGTTACTTTGTTGAAATATCCATTTTTTGAATATGGTTCGCGATATGCAAACTCTACTCAAACCAGTATTATTGATGGATACAAGAAACTAGGAACTCCTGCATTATGGTTGTATTTTCTAATTACTATTGCATCAATGTTTTTTGTTACTGGTGCAGTTGGATTTGTTACTGCAGGATTTTTTGAAAATTTATTTGGATTAGATTTTCTTGGGGAATGGACAATAATCATTTTGTTTGCAGTATGTGTTGGAATTCTAGCAATTGGAAAGTACCAAGTTCTTGATAGTCTGATTAAGATTATTGCAATTGTTTTGTTAGTGTCTACAGTTTCTGCGTTTTTGTTGACATTGTATAATGGTCCAATAGAACCTATTGCAGGATTTGAACCAAAAGATCTTTGGGATGTATCTGGAATATTTTTTTTACTTGCACTAATGGGGTGGATGCCTACCGCAGTTGATCTTTCTAGTTGGAATAGCTTGTGGACATTGGAGAGAATGAAGCAAACAGACTACAAACCAAAACTCAAAGAGACTCTGTTTGAATTTAGACTAGCATATCTGGTTACAGGTATTTTGGCAATCATGTTTGTCACATTAGGAGCCTTCATCTTTTATGGTTCTGGCGATGAACTGCCAAATAATAATGCATTATTTGCAAATGAGATTGTTTCTTTGTATACTAATACCATTGGTGATTGGAGCTACATCATAATTGCAGCTTCAGCTTTCACTGTGATGTTTGGAACAATAATTGCCGTTCTTGATGGCTATTCTCGTTCGCTCCAAAGAACAATAGAGTTGATTTTTACCAAAAAAGAAGAGAAAATACGCACAAAATTCAGAGTTTTGTATGTCCTTTTCTTACTGGTAATTTCTGTAGGTTCTCTTACTGTGATATTTCAATTTGGAAATAATCTCAAGGAACTAGTTGACTTTGCAACTGTTTTGTCATTTGTTATTGCTCCAATAATTGCAGTCTTTAATTTTAGATTGGTTACTGGTAAATTCCTAAACAAAGAATCTCAACCTTCCGCAATATTGAAGATTTTGAGTTTTGCAGGAATAATCTTCCTTAGTGGCTTTGCAATATTCTTCCTAGTGATGAAATTCGTTTCATAATCCTTTAAATTTAATAAAAAAATTCCTATTTTTATGAGAATTTCCACTAAAATGAAAAAAGCACTAAATGATCAAATTGCCTTGGAAGGACTTGCATCAAGCAGTTATTTGGCAATGGCTTCTTGGTGTGAAGTAACAGGCTACAAAGGTGCTGCTGATTACTTTTACGCACAATCTGATGAGGAAAGAACTCACATGATCAAAATAATTCATTATCTTAATGATATTGGTGCAACTGCAACAATTCCTGCAATCAAAGCTCCTTCTGGAACTTACAAATCTCTTGAGGGCCTTGTTAAAACTGCACTAAAAAATGAACAAGATGTTACTAAAGCAATTCACAAAATGGTAGAACTTGCCCACAAGGAAAAAGATCATTCAACTTATGCATTCTTGGAATGGTTCGTAAATGAACAAGTTCAAGAAGAAACAAAGTTTGAAACAATATTGCAAAAGTTTGATCTAATAGGAAGAGATAAAATTGCAATCAATGAAATTGATAAAATTCTTGCAGCAGATGCAGCAGCTCCTGAATCAGATCCTGCGGCATAAAATTTCTAAAATAATTAATACTCCATTGTTTTCAATTCTTTCATGACAGTAACTGTTACACGAAAACCTGGTGGAGTAACACAACTATTCAATACTGATACTGGTCGTGTTACTTACAAATGCAAAGCAGAATCAGCTTACATGTTGATTGAAGCCTTTGGTGGAATTGTAAAATTTAATCAAAAAAATGCAATTGCAACAGTTACCGGACATGTAACTTCTTTGGATTCTTGTGATGTTCTAAAGAATGGTCATCCTGAATACAAGGCTGCACTTACTGCAATTATTTCTGCACACAAAGAATTTGCAAAAAATGTTGCTGATTCTTATCAAAAAGAAATCACAGAACTTGAAAACAAATTATCTGCACTCTAAGATTGATATTTTTCACATTTACAGCCTTTAACTAGACATTTTCCATTACCATCCATATGAATTGAATTATCGTGGTAACATCCAACTACGCTATTATTGCACTTCATTTTGGTTTCTCAAATTAGAAATTACTTTGACTCGTCATGGTCTTTGCCAATATGGGTGGCAAGGTCAATTACACTACTGCCAAAATCCTTCCCGCAAAACTTACAATGAAATGTGTACTCATTTGACAAGAATAACTCTGAAACATAATATTATTAAAAAATTTCCTGGTTTTTGGTTGATTTATCCATAAATCATACAATGTTCGCATTCACACTCATCTTGTTTCTTTGCTTTTTTCAAACAGTTTTTGTGTTGACCTGCTTGACACTGAACACAAATCTCCTCGATGTTTTCAACAGATGTGTATTTTTTTGATTGGTCAAATCCAAAACCTCCGTCTTGTGGGCCTACCATAATTTTGGATGTATGATGTAGTATTTCTAGTTCACTGATTTATTGCAGATTCTATTGTGTTGAGTAATTCCTTTTTGTGCTCTTCAATGATTCCTCTTATCTCAAATGAATCCACATATCCTCCTGCTGATGCACGAGTTGCTTTTAGTAAATAATGTAATGCACCTTCTTCAATTTTCCCAATATAATACCCGTACAAAAAATCTATTTCATTTTCACACTTCCAAATTTTTTTGATGTTTGGAAATGTCTGTTTGATTTCTGAGTCAATTTCTAAAATCCTGTTTTTTATGTATTGATCAAGTGATTTTCTTATTGTTGAATCTTGTAGCAATTATAGTTTGTTTAGAATACTTGTTTTTTAGTCCTTTTTCTCATCATTGGCATCTTCTGGGTTGTCCCACATGTGCATGGTTCCTCTTATCATAAAAGAGCCTACAATGATGGCTACTAGGCCTCCAACGATAAATACAAAAAATTTGCCCACATCCTTTATGCTTGCCAATGATGCTCTACTGTATTCATTCTAATTATAATTGTCTAAATGATTTTGATTAGATTCAATAATGAGATTGAATAATTCATCTCATATGTCTAGAATTAAACAAATTGCTATTTGGATTGGAATTATTGGGGGAGGAATAGGATTCTTCTTCTTTTCTATCGAAGCTGCAGAATTTATGCGATAACTCTCAAAAATTAATTACATCCTAATAATTTCTAAAAACATTGTCTGAAATTACTGAAAAAATCAAAAACTTTTTGAATTCACAAAAGTTAGGTTATGTCGCAACAGTTTCCACTGATGGAACCCCAAACATTTCTCCAAAGGGAACTATAATTGGGTGGTCCAAAAATCAACTGGCATTTGCAGACATTCGTTCTCCAGATACCATGAAAAATTTGAAGAACAATCCTAATGTGGAAATTAATGTAATTGATCCATTATTGCGAAAAGGATTCTTGTTCAAAGGCCTTGCTAAAATACTTGAAAAAACTCCTCTTTATGATGACATTTTAAAACATTATCGTGACAATGGCATCAAGAGTACAATTAACTCAATTGTATTAGTTGATGTAACTGAAATTTCTGAAGTAACATCACCATTGTATGATATGGGCATTACTGAAGAAGAAATTAAATCAAAATGGAAAAAACATTTTGATAGTTTATGATTCTTGATCTTTTGATTTGAGTTTGTTTAATTCTTTTTTTGTCTCTTCATGCGCTTCTCTTTCTTTTTCCAAAAGTGACTGAATTGCTTCTAACTCCTTTTGTGTCATACTTAGTTTTGATTTTAACGAGCCTACAACAGCACTTGCTGCCTCAATCACTCCTGCAGAACTTTTGTTGTCTCCTTGAATGAATTCCTTTTCTTTTGGTGTAAGAATACTTGTATCTTGAAATTCATCTTTTTTGTTTAGTTCTTCTTTTGCATTGTATAATCTTGAATTTGCTTCATCTAGTTCTTTTTCTGCCTCGACTTGTTGTTTTCTGATTTGGGATAATTTTGATTGCTCTATTGAAATTTTTTCTTTTGTTTCTTCATATTCTTTTGTAATTTCTTCTAACTCTTCTTTTATTTTTGATAGATTTCCTTCTGTTTTACCAAACTCTTCAAATGATTTTGAATCTTTGGTTTGTTCTGAATTTTTTATTTTTTCTTTGATTTCTTTGTGTTCTCTAATAACGATGTCAAGATCCATTCTTTTTTGATTAAGTTCTTTTTTTACTAGCATTAAATTACTCACTGCTGTTTCATATTCTTCTTTAACTGAATCAATTTTTTGTTGAATATTGTTTAGTTCATCTTGCTTTGCTCTAAACTCGTTTTGGAGGTTTTCAACTTCTGTTTCTAATTCTTCCTTTAGAATATATTCATCACTATTTTCTGATACTGTGTCTTCTTTTTTACCAAAAAGCCCCATTTCATTTCTCACCGTCTTTCTCTAAAAGATGAATCTTTCTTTATTGTTGTTTTGTTCTATGTCTGATGAATTTGAGGTAGAATCCAAATCCTCCAATTAGTAGACCTGCAATCCATGTTATCACACTCATGCTTTTTGGAATAATTGCCTCTTGTGGGCCTATAATTAACAACAATGCTCCCATAATGATTAATGCAAATCCTCCACTGTTTTTTGATTTGTTGTGCTCAGAATGGACCATTTTCTACGTATACTCTGATAGTGTTTTTGCTACTTGTTTTCTTCCTATGTCTGAAATGAATGGTCCGATCTTTGGTCCTCTAGATGTACCTAAAATGATTTGATACAATATCTTGAAGAAATCTTTTGGTTGTACATCATTTGATTTTGCAATTTGGTAGATTGTATTTTGAATATCTTCTGGCTCTTCATCTGCTCCAAGTGCCTCTGACAGAATCTTTAATGCTTTTTTTGTTGTTTCATCTAAATCGATTTGGGTTTTCTCTTGTTTGTCAAATTCATCTGAAAAATTTCCTGCAAGTTCAATAAGTTTTTCTATTTCTGGTTCTGGCTTTTTTATTACTCCGTAATCAAGTAATTTTTTCATCACTCTTTCATTTCTATTTTCTTTGAATATTTTTGCAAGTTCAATTAATAGTCTATAGTTTACATGAGTACTTGCTTGTTTTGGAGGGTTTAGAAGATTAACATATTCATACAGTCCCTTTGATTTTACAAGTTTTGCTTGATTGTCTATTTTAATTCTTCCAAAGTTAATGTCTTCCAATTCGTTATATTCATTCATCAAAGATGGTATGTCTTCTACTCCAAGCTCACGTGCACCAGTAATTCTTTTGTAAAGTAATAAAAGAATTGATTTTGGACTACCAAATTCTAACCATCTTTGTGCAGTTAGTACATTTCCCAATGATTTTGAAATCTTTTTCCCTCCTTTATCTAAGAACATTTCATATTTTACATGGTGAGGATGTGGGAAATCTAAAATCTCATCTGCTACCCAATCATTTACTTTGACAGAATCCATAATGTCTTTTCCATATGCTTCAAATCTAATGTCAAATGCTGCCCATCTTGCTGCAAATTCTACTTTCCATGCTAATTTTCCAAGGTCTTTTCCAATGTCTGCTTCTCCCTCATGACCACAACCCTTGATCATCTGTGAGCCAATTTCTGCATCATGACATCTGTATTTGACCTTCTTTTCGTCTGTGATGTATTCTGTTGCCTCTGCTGTGTAAAGACGATTACAGTTTGCACAAACTGGAAAATATGGGAGATATTTTTGATATTTTTCTTGTCCCACCAATTCTGATATTTTATCTCCAATCTTTGTGCTATTTTGTAAAATGGTATGTATGTTATCTTTGAGCAATCCTTGTTTGTACGTGTCAACTGCTCTTCGAAATTCATATTTTATTCCGACCTTGTCAAGACCGTCTAAAAGAATACTGCTCATGTGCATTCCGTATGAATCATGACATCCATATGGATCTGGAATCAGTGATACTGGTTTTGCCAAATGTTCTTCTAATCCAAACTCTTGCATCCCTTCTGGAATTTTTCGTAATCCGTCTAAATCATCTGAATAAGCAATAAGTTCTGATTTGTAATCCAAGTTCTCTAATGCTAATTTTACTCCGTATGCTCTTACTGCATCTCCTAAACTTCCAATATGTGGAATTCCTGATGCCCCTAGTCCACTTTCTACTCTAAGAAGTTCTAAATTTCTTCCAAGTGATTTTTCACGTTCAAGTAATTCTGAAGCTAACTTGTCAATCCAAGTTCCTTTACCAATAATTTCTTGTTCTGACATATCTTCTCACTAATCCAATTTTTTGGACATATATGGCCCATATAACGAATACCCCAACTTTTGATAATATTCCCTTGTTCCAATTGCACTGATTACCAATAATTTCTTTGCATCAAATTCTTCTTTTGAAATTTTCTCTGCTTCTTTCATCAAATTTTTTCCTAATCCTGAATGTTGTATCTCATTTTCTTCTTTTTCACCAATCTTTATTGATTTTCCATAAACGTGAAGTTCTCTTACGATACAAGAGTCATTTCCAACTTCATCTCTATGTGCATCTTTACTTGGTTTTCTTAATCTCAAAAATCCATAGATTGACTCATTTTTGTCTTCATAAGACAAGAACACTTCTTTTCCTCCTGAAGAATCATAATTGATTCTGTTTAGTTTGATATCTTCGTGGTCTGATTTTTTGTTTAATCCTACTTCTCTACATCTGATGCATTTACATCTCATTCCTTGTTTTGCTAAGTTTTGATGTACAATCTGTCTTAGATTACCTGATTTTGGCCCTGCAATGATCTCATTGGGGGATATTTCTCTTTGAACACGCATAATTCTGACCCATTTTGGAATGTTTTTCTTTGCTTCAGTTAGCACTTGAATCATATCCTCATCTGAGTATGGTGCATATTTTCCATCTTTGTATTCTTGATACATTGGAGTATTTTCAATTACCAATGATGGGTATATTTTGAGCATATCTGGGCGTAGTTTAGAATCTGAAAATAATTTCTTAAAATCTTCAATATCTTCTTTTGGAGTCATTGTTGGTAATCCTGGCATCATATGTGCAACAATTTTGTAACCTGCATCTTTTGAAATTTGAAATGATTCTAGAACATCATTATAGTTATGACCTCTGTTAACAATATCGTAAACTCTTTCTTGTAATGATTGAACACCAATCTCTATTCTTGTTACTCCATAATCTAACATCCAGTTGACATGCTCTTTTTTACAAAAGTCTGGTTTTGTTTCAATTGTAAACCCTACATTTCTAATTGAAGCATGTTCATTGTTTGATTTTGCTTCTTGCAAATCTTTTGAATTTGTTCCATTTAGTGCATCATAACATGATTTGATAAAATTCTCTTGGTAATCTTTTGGCATAAAGAGAAACGTTCCTCCAACAATAACTATTTCCATCTTTGATGGGTCATGTCCAAATGCAATTAGTTTATCAATTTTTGTAGTGATTTGTAATTTTGGATCATAATCATTTTCAATTGCATTTAGTGTTGATGGTTCATTTCCTGTATAGCTATTTGGAGAATTAAATTCAATTCCTCCTGGACAATACGTACATCTTCCATGTGGACATGCGTATGGTTTTGGCATTAGTGCGACCACTGCAACTCCTGATGCTGTCTTTGCAGGTTTTTTTAGCAAAACTTTTCTTAGCTTGTCAAAATCTGATTCTTTTGCCATTGAAAGTATTTCATGATTTCTTGGAATTCTTTCTAGTGAATATTTTGCACATATTTTCTTAATCTCTTCTTTTACTTGTTTTTTACTAGGCTCACTAATTGTTAGTAGATTTTGCGTGATTTCACTACATGCCTTGGAAAATACTGAATCTAGCTTACTCATGGATACTCACACTAAATTGGACATAAATTCGTTAAATAATTTGGCAAATTTTGAGCCTATCGGCGCCTAGTTTTTCTTTTTGATTTAGCTGTCTTTTTAGCTGGTTTTCTCTTTGCTGTC
>NZ_JBTNRI010000008.1:0-68629 GCF_054515815.1 Nitrosopumilus sp. S6 | reverse complement strand
CAGATAAATCAAACAATTCAGTTACAGATGTGGTATCTTCATCAATTTGACAGGTTTCATTGTCCCCACTCCCACCAGTAGTAGGACATCCTGTTAATGTAGCTGCAAATGCATCTTGTGAAACCATAATGGAGTTAAAAGATAAAAAAGAAAAAAGAATTGAAAGGGTTAGAATTGAAAATGATTTTGATATGAAATTAAATTTTAAAATATGTTTTTTTTGAAACAATGTGGAACTGAATTTTTTTTGAAATGAAATGTCATTAAGGTTGAACATAGAAGGAGTAACAAAATTTGTAAATTTATATAAGATTCTAATTTTATATGGCAAGTACAATTGCGGTAGTGAGATGATGGAAAACATAATAGTTCCAATCAGAAAAAACAAAGAGGTTCCGATCCAAGGATCTAGATATTTTAGAAATAATATTTTAGATAGATCATCAAAAACTATTTGTTCTTGAGCAATAGTAGGAGAAATTACGTGGTGGACAATGCCATTAAAATCAATGTAAGAAATACCTGCAGAATTAACATCATAATTAATAGCCCAAAAACCAGATAATATGAGTAAACTTAACAGTAGCCCCTCTTTCCGATACACGATATATTTTAAAAAAGTAATGTATTAAATATGTATTATAAATAAATCTTAAGATTTAGTCATATTTACAATGATATGTGTGCTGTAGAGATTAAATTTGGAGTGTATTAACCACATATGTGTTAAATCTTGGAATTTTAATCTCAGGTCGCGGGAGCAACATGGAATCCATCCTAAAGTCAATTAAGAAAAAAAAGATACCAATCAATCCTGCAATAGTTATTTCAAACAAACCAGATGCAAAGGGTCTGAAAATTGCACAAAAACTTGGAGTTAATGTAGAGGTTGTGGAAAGTAAAGGATTTAACGGAAGTAGGGCAGAGTATGATAAAAAAATCATAACTGTTCTTACAAAATATGGAGTCACACCAAGAAATGGTCTGGTATGCCTAGCAGGATTTATGAGAATAATCAGTCCAGAATTTGTAAAAAAATATAAAAACAGAATCATCAATATTCATCCAGCATTATTGCCTTCATTTCCAGGCCTTGACGCACAAAAACAGGCATTAGAATACGGAGTAAAATTCTCAGGCTGCACAGTACATTTTGTGGATGCAGGAATGGATACAGGTGCAGTAATAATACAATCAGTAGTCAAAGTAAAAGAAAATGATACTGAAAAATTATTATCAAAACGAATTCTAAAAGAAGAACACAGAATTTATCCTGAAGCAGTTAATCTGTTTGCAAGAAAAAAGATCAAGGTATCAGGTCGCAGAACAATAATTAGTTAAGAATCAGGACCACCAAAAAAATACAAAACTTTTAGCTCCTTTGTATTTCCATGAAAATAATGTTCAACATCTTTTGCAACAAAAAACAGTTTGTCTTTTGAAACTTTGTAATCATTATCTCTAATTCTTAGAAATCCATCACCAGAGATTACATAATAAACTTCATCACCATCATGAGGAGTTTGAGTATCTTCTTCTCCAGGTTGTAAAACTAAAACTCCTGCAGCTAAACTATCACGATTAATAAAAGTATGAAAATAATTACTGCCATTTTTGATTTTTTCCAGATATTGGTTTAAATCAAATTCTAGTTTCAATTTACTCAGCAGCTACTGTGTATGTTTTTCTTTGAGGAGGTTCACTCATGTAAGAATGCCCTTGCGGATGTAGTTTTTCATGTTCAGGACTGTTATGCATTTTGATAAAAGTCTCCTTACTTTCATGTTCTACAACAATTCTACAACTACCATCAGCGGATTTCAGAAATTTTCTAGATTTGAATCCAGAAAATTTTGATAGAACTTTGTTTGATTCGATAAACCAACTTTTGAAGTCATCCTCAGCACCATCTTTGAGTTGAACGTCTGCTATCATTACAAACATGAACTGACTAGAAAAAATGACATTAAATTTCTTTTCTAAGATTTCAAGGAGAGAATTCCAAGAATTAAATATCTACAAATCAAAAACATATCATGACTGGAACCAAGATTGACGGCAAGGTAATTGCACAATCAGTTAAAGACAGAGTAAAAAAAGCCGTAGAAGAGTTAAAGAGTCAAGGAATCAATCCGTGCCTAGCAACAGTACTTGTAGGAGATAATCCAGCATCTGCCACATATGTTAGAAACAAGCACAAAGCATGTGAAGAGGTAGGAATTACTACAAAAGATCACAAACTTGATGCAAATACAACTCAGGTCCAACTCAACGAAATTATTGGAAATTTGAATAATGATAATTCAGTTCATGGCATACTTGTACAATTACCACTTCCAGAACAATTGGATGAATTTATCACAACATCAAGAATTTCACCGCTAAAAGATGTGGATGGATTAACACCTCACAACGCAGGATTATTGGCAATGAAAAAAGCAGCCCTTGTTGCATGTACACCATCAGGAGTAATGGAGATATTTGATTATCATGGAATAGAATTAGAAGGTAAAAATGTGGTATTAATTAATAGAAGCAATCTTGTTGGAAAACCACTTTATCATTTGTTATTAGACAAAAATGCAACAGTCATCACATGCCATTCTAGAACTAAAAATCTAACAGAGTTATGTAAATCAGCAGACATTGTTATTACAGCAGTAGGAGACAGAAACAAATTCATATTAACTTCAGATATGATTCAGGAAGGTGCAATAGTAATTGATGTTGCAATATCAAGATTCCAAGATAAATTAGTTGGAGATGCAGATTTTGAGGACATTATTCAAAAAGCATTTTTTGCAACACCAGTTCCAGGAGGAGTTGGTCCAATGACAGTTGCAATGCTTTTAAAAAACACAATAACTGCAGCATCACTGAGTAGTCAAATTGGAAGATAATTCTGAAAAAAAATCACTGAGAAATCTTCTTTTAGAAAAGAGAGATGGAACATCATTTGATTTGATGAAAATTGCTAGTGAAAAAATTAGTAAAAAATTAAAAAAAATTAAAGTATTCAGAGATGCTCAAAAAATTGGGGCTTATTATCCAATTGGAAGTGAAATCCTTACCCAAGATATCATTCAAGAATTACTAAGTAATGGAAAAGAGGTGTTCTTGCCAAGAGTGTCAGGAGAACAGATGGATTTTAAGAAAATAAGTGATTTTTCAAGTCTAGAAAAGGGCAGTTTTGATATCATGGAGCCAAAAATAGAATATAAGACTGAAAATAACTTAGATGTGGTTTTGGTGCCAACTGTAGGCATTACTCCAAAAGGAGTCAGATTAGGATATGGTCATGGATTCTATGACAAATTTTTGGCAAATCATAAAATAGCGACAATTTCTCTAACATTAGAAAAACAAGTTGTAAAGAGTATTCCAAAGTCTGATCATGACATACTGATTGATTGGATTGTTACTGAAGACAGAATTATAGAAACTCAGAGATAAGCCAGGCCTTTTTTGCCAATATCTTTTCTGAAAAACTTGTGGGGCCAAGAAATCTTTTCAGATGCAGCATATGCATTTGAAATTGCAGATTCCAAAGTATCACCTAATGCAGTAACCCCCAAAACACGTCCTCCATTTGAGAGAATTTTTCCATCAGTTTGTTTTGTTCCAGCATGAAAAACATATGCATTATCTGGAATAGAATCAAAACCAACAATTTCTTCATTTCTTGGATAAGATTCAGGGTACCCTTCTGAAGCTAAAACAACACATACAGAGTATTGATTCTTCCAAGAGATTCGTGGCATGGAAGATAATTCACCATTTGCACTTGCAACAAAATAATCATACAAATCAAAATCCATTCTCATTGTAATTGGCTGACATTCAGGATCACCCATTCGAACATTATATTCTAAGACATAGGGTTCGTTATCTTTTAGCATTATTCCAGCATAGAGAAATCCTTTGAATGTAATTCCTTCATTTTTCATAGATTGGATTGTTTTATCAATGATTTTTTCTTGGATTTTTTTTGCAAGAGGTTCATCGATTATGGGGGTAGGAGAATAAGCACCCATACCACCAGTATTGGGTCCTTTATCATCATCAAAAATTCGTTTATGATCCTGACTAGAAGCCATAGGTATAGCAACATTACCATCAGAAAGGGCAATGTACGAAGCCTCTATACCGTCAATTCTCTCCTCAATGATGATTCGATTTCCAGCATCACCAAATGTTTTTTTTATCAAAATTGTTTGGATTGCAAAAATTGCTTCATCAGTACTATTACAAACAATTACGCCCTTTCCAGCAGCCAACCCGTCTGCTTTGACTACAACGTTATAGTCAAGAGACTTTACATAATCTTGAGCTTTTTCTGCATCATCAAATATTTCAAATCTAGCAGTAGGGATGTCATTTCTTTTCATAAAGTTTTTTGCCCAAATTTTGCTTGATTCTAGTTGTGCTGCATCTTTTGCAGGACCAAAAATTTTAAGGTTTTTTTGATTAAATTTATCTACAATTCCTGCAGCTAAAGGAGCTTCAGGTCCAACCACAGTAAAACAATTATTTTTTTCAGCAAAATTAGCAAGACCTTCTAAATCATCAATATCAATTGAAACATTGTTTTTTGTCCCTCCATTTCCAGGGGCAGTAAACACAGTATCAACTTTGGAGCTTTGAGATAATTTCCATGACAAAGCATGTTCTCGTCCTCCAGAACCAATTACTAGTACATTTACCAACACAAATTATTTTTTTACTCAATTATATAATCCAAGTCTCATAAAACCAATTTAGCTTTATAATGTCACAGATCTACCAAAAGCCAGATGGAACTCTCCACAAAATTTGATGCAAAAGCAATAGAATCAGAAATTAAAGAATATGTAAAATCACTTGATTTAGAAAAACAGATTTTTGCATCAGACAAACCTGAAAAAATTAGATTCATTGAGGGCCCACCAACAATGAATGGTATTCCTCATGCAGGCCACCTTAGAGGAAGAGTCATCAAAGATTTGTGGTACAGATACAACACACTTCAAGGGAAAAAAATTGAATTTAATGGGGGATGGGACACTCAAGGCCTTCCCGTAGAATTACAGGTAGAAAAAGAACTAGGGGTAACAGGTGGAAAGACAGAGGCCATCAAGCAATTTGGTGTTGAGCGAATTGTATCTGAATGTAAAAAAGTTGTTGAGAAATACAACAAGACATGGATCAAAGTAGATGAATTACTTGGAATGTCATTTAACCATGAAAAAGCATATTGGACTTTTCGAGATGAGTTTATTGAAAGAGAATGGCAGGTACTAAAAAAAGCACATGAGAATGGGATTTTAGAAGAAGACTTTACAGTTATCGCATATTGTCCTAGTTGCCAAACATCACTTAGTCATGCAGAAGTTAATCAAGGGTATGAGGAAGTAAAAGACCCATCATTATACTATAAAGTCAAACTAGTAGATGAAGATGCATTTTTGATTGTATGGACTACAATGCCATTTACACTAGTAACTGATGCAATGGTAGGATTACAACCAGAAGAAGATTATGTTTATGTCAAAGTAGAAAATGAAACTTGGGTCGTTGGAAAAACAAGACTAGAAGATTTCATGACAGAAGTAAAAATTGAAGATTATAAAATTGAAAAAACAGTCAAAGGTTCAGAATTTGAAGGAAAAAAATATGTCCATCCATTATTGGATTTAATTCCAGAGTTAAATGAATGCTCTAAAGCAGATAATTTTCATGTTGCAGTATCAGAATCATTTGTAGATGCAAGTACTGGTAGTGGCCTAGTACACCTATCTCCTGCAAATGGTGAGGAAGATATCAAAATTGCAAATAAGAGAAAGGTTAAGGTTTTCAGCCCCATAGATGATGAGGTAAAATTCACCTCACAGGCAGGAAAATATCAAGGAATGTTTGTAAGAGATGCAGACAGGCCAATTGTAGAAGATCTAAAAGAATGCAATGCTCTAGTAAAAATTGGAAAAATCAAACACAAGTATCCTCTTTGTTGGAGATCACACCACCCAATTGTGTGGCTTGCAAGAAAAGGATGGTTTTACAAATTAGATAGACTAGATAATAAGGCAATTGATGCAGCTGAAAGTGTAGAATATTATTTTGAACAACCAAAAAATAGATTCTTAGGAATTATCAAAGAAAGACATCCTTGGTGTATTTCAAGGGAGAGAATTTGGGGATGTCCATTACCTGTATGGACTTGTGAAGAATGTAATGAAAGAAACTGGTTTTTTACAAGAAAAGAAATTGTTGAATCAGCAGATAGTCTTCCGGATGGGCCAGACTTTGAACTACACAGACCATGGATTGATAACATTACAATAAAGTGCAAAAAGTGTGGAAGTACAAAAACAAAGAGAGAAGAATACGTCTTAGATACTTGGCACAACAGTGGTTCTGCACCATATTCATCATTAACTGATGAAGAATATTCAAATGAAATTCCAGCACCATTCTTTACTGAAGGAATTGATCAGACTAGAGGATGGGCATATACATTACTCATTGAAAATGTAATTTTAAACAACGGACCAATTCCACCATACAAGTCATTTTTGTTCCAAGGACATGTGCTTGATGAAAAAGGAGGCAAGATGAGTAAGAGTAAAGGGAATGTTTTGGAAGGAATAGAATTACTAGAAAAATATCCTGCAGATTTGATTAGATTTTACTTTATGTGGAAAGCAAGTCCAATTGAGCCACTAAGTTTCAGTACTGAAGAGTTAATGTCAAGACCATATCAAGTAATCAACACACTATTCAATTTGCATTTGTACTTTAAACAAAATAGTCAGTATGATAATTTTGAAAAATCAAACACAGTAGAATGGGCAAAACAAAAGAATTTGTTAACATCACCAGACATTTGGCTTTTATCAAAACTTCAAAAATTAATTCTAAAAATAACAGATCGTAATGATTCATGCAAATTTCATGAAGGTGCAAAAGCAATTGACGACTTTATCATTAACAATCTAAGTCAGATTTACATCCCAATTACACGAGGAGAGTTATGGGATGAAGACGAGGAGAAAAAAGAAAGACGACTTGCAATTTATGCAGTATTAGCAGAAGTTCTCAAAACACTAGATATTTTGATTCATCCATTTTGTCCATTTACTAGTGAGCATCTGTATCAAACAGTTTTTGATGGAAAACAAAGCATATTACTTGACAAATGGCCAAAATCACAAGAATCACTAGTCAATGAAGAGATTGAAGAATCATTTGACATAATGAAAGATGTGGTATCTATTTCATCAGCTGCAAGAATGAAAGGTAAACTAAAAAGAAGATGGCCATTAAATGAAGCAAAAATTTGCGTTAAGAAAGGACTGAAAGCAAAGTTAGAATCATTATCAGAATTACTCCAATCTCAACTAAACGTAGAGAAATTCAGTGTGATTGAAACAGAAAAAGAATCAGGGTTAGAACAAATTTTAGAATTAAAACAATTAGGATTACCTGCAAAACCAATTATTGAATTAGAGAGAAAAAGAACAGGGCCAAAAGCAAAACAACACATGGGAAAACTAGTAGCAAAATTTTCTGAAACAAATCCTGAGGAAATAATTTCATCATTACAAAAAGATTCAAAATTTGATTTTGATATTGATGAGGAAATTATTTCATTAGATAATGAAGACTTTGTTGTAGATTTTGATGCAGATGAAAATTTTGCAGTATCAAAAAGAGACGACTATGTAGTGTTTATCTCAACATCACGAAACAAAGAGATGATGGCAAAAGGATTGATCAAAGATGTTGCAAGAAGGTTGCAAACTTTAAGAAAAGAAAGAGGATACAATCCAACAGATGTTTTAGGAATAGCATCAATTCTTGATTTAGATGAAGAGTCACTTGAAATGATTAAAGAAAAATCAGATGATTTGGCTTTCCTAGTAAGAGTAAAACAAGTAAACTTTACAGAATCATGTAAAGAATACAAAGATGACGATATTGATGGACAAAAAATCAGAATTTCAGTAGAGTAAACTCTAGGAAAATAAGTTGCAGTACAGACTGTTTATGAATAAAAAATGAAAAACCGATTTTTTCTGGAATATGATTGGTCGTTAGGTCCCCAACTAGTATTTTCTCCTATCTATTCTGAGAATTAATTTTTAGAAGATATGTAATATTTTTATTACAATTGTTTTGGATAAAGAGGAATGTCCGAATCAAAGGCACCAAATGTTGTTGGAATAAACGTTCTAAAACAAAACGGTCTTGATGTTGATGAATTGGTAAAAGAGTTGATAAAAAATGCAGCAGTAGAATTTACAGCATATTACTATTTTACCAATCTCAGAGCACATTGTACAGGCATGGAAGGAGAAGGACTAAAAGGAATTATTGAAGATGCAAGGTTAGAAGACCTAAGTCATTTTGAGGCATGCATTGAGAGAATTTACCAATTAGGAGGCTCACTTCCAAATGACGCAACTGAATTTATCAAAATTTCAGGTTGTGAGTTTTTACAACTTCCAGCAAATCCAACAGACCACAAAGCAATTCTAGAGAAATGTCTCAAAGCAGAACAAGGAGCAATTGTCAACTGGGATAAAATTTGCAAAATGACATTAGGCAAAGATCCTGCAACATATGATATTGCAAAAGACATTCTAGCTGAAGAGATTGAACATGAGTCTTGGTTCTTAGAGTTAATCTATGGAAGACCATCAGGGCACATGAGAAGAAAGTATGCAGGTGAAAGACCACATACTAGAAAACACTCTAGAGCATTAGATATGGCATAAACGCCAAATCACTTTCTTTCTTTATTCATTAAAAATTGATTTTAATGGCGACAAATAGTGAAAATACATTGTTTTATCACGGTTAAATAGAAAAATCACGTATTGATAATATGGTAAAGCAAATTAGTCTTGATGCATGGCAAATTCAACATTTAGCAGACCTACTTGAAAAAGGCTCAAAAATTGTTGAAAAGACTAATCGACCAATTGTTCTTTACAGGCAGACTCTAGAAGAAGAGGAAGAATCCTATGAAGAGATTGTGTGTACACTTACCAAAGGATACGTAATTGAGCAAATGGTGACATCAGGGGGAATCTTAGTTCCAAGTTTTCACCAACAATTTGTATTCACCATTGAAGAGTATCCTCAGGAATTATTGAGAAAAAGTAAGGATCGCTTTTTAGAAATGATTGATTTTCTTGATGAGCAATTAAGATAACGCCATAATTAATAAAGACCGTAAAATTCAAGATTTTTGCATGCAATTATTAGAATTTCAAGCAAAAGAGCTATTTCGAGAATATGGCATCAATTTACTTGACAGCATATCATCTACAAATATTGAAGAAGGTAGAAAGCATGCAAAAGAGTTAGGATATCCATTTGTAATTAAAATTCAGGTTCCAGTAGGAGGGAGAGGTAAGGCAGGGGGAATCCAAAAATGCCAAAATGATGATGAATTTGAGATAAAATATCCCCAAGTTATGGACTTGACAATAAAGGGAGAAAAAGCAAGGGCAATTCTTCTTGAAAAGATGGCAGATATCAAAAAGGAATTGTATCTTTCAATATTTTTGAATCGTTCAAAAAGATGCTACACAATTATCGCATCAGCTGAAGGTGGCGTTGAAATTGAATCAGTAAAAAATCAGATTATCAAGGAAATTGGGTTAGGCGAAGTTTCAGATGAACTTGCACAAGAAGTTGCAAAAGAAATGGGACTAGAAGGAAAACCTGCAGAAGGTGTTGTGGACACTTTGAAAAAATTATCAAAACTTACAATTGAAAAAGAAGCAGAACTTGTAGAAATTAATCCACTTGCAATTATGCAAGATGATTCAATAATGGCACTAGATGGAAAATTTGTTACAGATGATAACAGTAACTTTAGACATCCAGAATTAGAAAAATATCAAGAAAAAACAGCTATTGAAGAACAAGCTGAGAAGAGTGGATTTTCATTAGTAGAATTAGATGGAGATATTGCAGTTGTTGGAAACGGTGCAGGGTTAGTAATGTCTACATTAGATATGTTATCTGATAACGGAGGAAAGCCAGCATGCTTCTTAGATGTAGGTGGCGGGGCAACAACTGAATCAGTTTATGAAGCATTGACTTTGATCAGTAAGTTAGACAGAGTAAAAGGAATTCTAGTAAACCTCTATGGAGGAATTGTAAAAACTACGGTAGTAGCTGAAGCATTTCTAAAAGCATACGAGGATAACATAATTGACTTACCAGTATTTTCTAGACTAAAGGGAACTGAATCAGAAAAAGCAACAGAAATGCTACAAGGTTCTAGAACCAAAATTTTTGGCACAGTAGAAGAGGCAATTAACGCAGCAGTGATGGGAGTAAAAAATTGACAGATATTTTTGCACTACTCAAAGGAAAACCAGGAGAAGAAGATTATGAAAATAAAGGAGTAATTGTTCAAGGAATTACAGGATCATACGGTTCATTGCATGCAGGAAAAATGCTAGAGTATGGAACTAACATTGCAGCAGGAGTCACACCAGGTAAAGGTGGCCAAACATGGAATGAAAGTGTACCAATTTACAACACCATGAAAGAAGCAGTTGATGCAACAGGAGCAAAAATTTCAATAGTTTTTGTTCCAGCAAAATTCTTTCTTAATGCTGCAAAAGACGCATTAGAGGCAGGAATCAAACTGTTGGTTGCAATTCCAGAACATGTTCCAATTAGAGATACAATGGAAGCACTAGAGCTTGCAAAACAAAAAGGAGCAGTAATCATTGGACCAAATACACCAGGAATAATGATTCCAGAATTAATCAAAATTGGAATCATGCCACCAATGCCTTTCAAAGCAGGAAAAATTGCAGTGTTATCAAAGAGTGGAACATTACTATATGAAATTTCAGATGCTTTGACTAATGCAGGATTTGGTCAATCAATAACAATTGGTATTGGAGGAGATCCAGTAAATGGAACAAGACTTATTGATGCATTTGACATGGTAAAAGACATTCCTGATTTGGAAGGAATGGTAGTAGTAGGAGAAATTGGAGGAGATTCTGAAGAGATGTTAGCTCAAAAAATTATTGATTCAGGATTTAACAAACCAACTGTTGCATATATTGCAGGAAGGGCAGCACCTAAAGAAAAGAGAATGGGTCATGCAGGGGCAATTGTAATGGGAACATATGGTTCAGCAGAATCCAAAGTTTCAATGTTTAACAAAGCAAACATCCCAGTAGCAAAAAGACCTGCAGAAGTACCTGTTTTATTAGCAGGAAAGATGGAAAAATCCGATTAGATTAAAAGAGAGGAATTTAGGAGAAAATCAAATGCCAATCACAGACCCAGAAAAGAAACGAATTGCACAACAAGCCAGACTTGTCATGAGAATTTGTTTTAATTGTGGATGTAGAAATGACATTGGCGCTACTAGATGCAGAAAATGCAGAAACCCATATTTGAGATTAAAGAACAGAAATCTCGGCGTAAAGAAATAGAATTAGAAATTCATCAATCTTTGCCTATAATCAACAATTGCGAATTTAATATCAGAGTGGTATCTCATTACAAAAGATTTTGCCAAATCAGGGTTTTCCAATTCTTCTAGAGGAATCTGTAGATCATCAGGTAATTGCTCATTCATCTGAAAAAGAATCTTTGCTGCATCAGTATATTGTCCAAGATTTTCAGCATATTCAAATGCCAATTTCATCCGGTCAATTAACGCATCAAATTCCTGTAAAGACATGTTAAGATTTTCTAAAATTAGTACTAAAGGCGTTGGTAATTACGAAATATCCAAAATCTAAAGACAAAAAAGCTTGTAGTTACGTAATTTTGTTGGACCGGTCGTCTAGTTTGGTTTGGATGACGCACTCACACTGCGTAAGAGATTATTCTCCGCAAAGGTCGTGGGTTCAAATCCCATCCGGTCCACCTACTTAAAATTAGACAACATTTCAAAAAAATTATGAAGGCCAGATTCCCAGGAAAATGTGTAGAGTGTGGAGAGGCAATCAAAGCAGGAAAAGAAATTCTAAAAAACTCTAAAGAACAATGGGTTCATGCAGCATGTTCTGATTTAGAGGATGAATTACCATAGAATAAATTTGTAACAAATTTTTTAAGTAACTTAAAAAAAATACATCCAAATGAGAACAAAATCAAGTATTTTTCTAGCAATTATTGCATCATTTGCAGTTCTGATGTTTCCATCAGAGATAATTGCAGAGACATCTGAAACTACAACAATCACTCCAATCAATGAAAAGATCAGTCTACAAAAAACAATCACAACAATGATTGTTCCAGAAGACAACACATTACCATGGGGTTTTGTTACAGGTAGTCCTTCAGAATATGTTGAAAGACATCCAGTAATCATTCAATTCTTTGACGAGGCAGATGATTTGGTGCATGTTGCCCAAGTAGATGTCAAAGGAGATGGTTCTTACGAATACAAGTTTAGAGTAACTAGTATTGATGCGAATGGAAATATGGAAAAAGCCTTTGAAGGCGAATATACTGTAATGATATACAGAGTCATTCCTAACTCAAATCAACTAGTCTAAACATTCTTTATTTTTCACAGAATTCATATACTATTCAAGAAAATGCTAGCTAGAAAATGAGTAAAAATTTTTGGCACGACATAGAATCAGGAGCAGACATTCCTGAAATTATTAACGTAGTAGTAGAGATTCCTAAAGGTTCTATGAACAAATATGAATATGATAAAAAACACAACATGATAAAACTTGACAGAGTTTTATTTTCACCATTTCACTATCCAGGAGATTATGGTCTAGTTCCTCAAACACTTTCGGAAGATGGGGATCCATTAGATGCACTAGTACTAGTTACAAATCCGACATACCCAGGAATTTTAATTGAAGCAAGACCAATAGGATTACTTCAAATGAAAGATGCAGGAGATTTAGATGACAAAATTATTTGTGTGTCAACAAATGATCCTAGATATTTACATACCACAGACATTTCAGATATTGAAGATCACTATCGTTCTGAAATTGCTCACTTTTTCCAAGTGTACAAAGACTTGGAAGGCAAAAAAGTAGAGATACTAGGATGGCAGTCAGCAAAAGAAGCAAAGGGAATAATTGTTGAATCAATTAAAAGATACAAGAATACTTTGAAGAAATTTTAAGATGTCAAAAGAGTGTAGTCATTTTTTAGAAGAGAAAGAAGGAATAACACCAAATACAAAAAGCTGTGAAGAATGCGAAAAAGAACATCTTCCAGTTGTTGCAATACGAATGTGTCTAACATGTGGACATGTGGGATGCTGTGATTCATCCATTGGAAAACATGCAACAAAACATTTTGAAGAAACAGGTCATCCAGTCATGAAAGCAATTCCAGGAGATATTTGGAAGTGGTGTTATCACCATAAAGAATACTATTAATTTTCAAGATGTTAGAAAATTACAGATAATTGAATAAAGAAAAACTTCACTGGACTTTTTGGGCAGGTATAGGGTTTCTTATAGCAGGGGGAATTAGTTGGGGAATTTTGCTTGCAGGAGAAGGTCCACCAAGTTACATTGAAGAGACTAAAACGTATAGTTATGGCTGGATAATTTTTGGAATAGTGTTGATCATATATTCTACAATTAGAAAAATTCTAAAATCTAAATAAAATAAACCGTAGTGTATTCATTTTTTAATAGTTAGAAAATTACGATTAGTAGATGTCTCAATATCAATTAGGAATGTGGGATCTTTCAGAATTGGCAAAAAATCCAAAAAGTTCAGCATTTCAAAAACAAATTCAAGAATTAGAAAATCTAGCTAAGAAATTTGAGAAAATTAAATCAAAACTAGACCCAAAAATGTCATCAAAGAAATTCATGGAGATATTAGCACAAGTAGAAGAGATTTCTGAAAAGATGAGCAAGATTGGAGGATACGCATCTCTTTCATATTCTTCAGATACTCAATCAGATGAAGCAACATCATTAATGACTAGAATGTCAAAATTGGGTTCAGATATTTCAAACAAGATCTTATTTTTTGATTTATGGTGGAAAACTCAAGTTGATGAAAAAAATGCAAAAAGATTGATCAAAGATGCAGGAGAGCTTTCAGAATACTTAGCTCATAAAAGATTAATTGCAAAATATTCACTTAGTGAACCTGAAGAGCGAATTATCAACACATTAGATGTTACAGGAATTTCTGCACTTGTAAAATTGTATGACAAGATAACCAATGCATTTGAGTATCAAATGAAAATTGGAAATAAAACAAAAAAGATGACAAGAGAAGAATTGACAAATTATGTAAGAGATACAAATCCAAAAATTCGCGAAACAGCTTACAAAACAATTCTTGGAAAATATAATGAAAACAAAGGAGTGGTTGGAGAAATTTATCAAAATATTGCACTTAATTGGAAAGATGAAGGAATTGACATTCGAGGCTATAAGACACCAATTTCAATGAGAAATATTGGAAATGATGTAGATGATAAAACTATAGAATCATTGCTTTTAGTTTGTAAAAAAAACGCTCCAGTATTTCAGAAATTCTTTGTGCAAAAAGCAAAGATGCTCAAAATGAAAAAACTTAGAAGATATGATATCTATGCGCCAGCTGCTGCAAACATCAAAGAGAAAAATTATTCATACAACAAATCAGTAAAACTAGTTTTTGAGTCACTGGGTAGATTTAGCAGCACTTTAGAAGATTTTGCAAGAAAAGTATTCGATGAAAACCATATTGATTCATCAGTAAGACAAGGTAAAAGAGATGGAGCATTTTGCAGTACATTAACGCCCAAAATCACGCCATATGTTTTAGTCAATTTTACAGGAAAATCAAGAGATGTGTTCACATTAGCGCACGAACTAGGTCATGCGGTTCACAGTCAAGCAGCACAAAATAGATCAATTCTAGTCCAAGATGCACCATTACCGTTAGCTGAAACAGCATCCACATTTTCAGAATTGTTGCTTTATGACAATATTTCAGATAAAATTTCAGATGATGAAAAGAAAATAATGTTATCTGAAAAAATTGACGACTTGTATGCAACAATTCTAAGGCAATCATTTTTCACAATTTTTGAAATTGATGCCCACAAGCAAATTGGAGATGGAACAACCATAGATGAAATTTCAAAAACATATCTACAAAATTTAAAACAACAATTTGGAAAATCAGTTGATGTTACAGATGACTTTGCAATAGAATGGAGTTGCATTCCACACTTTTACCACACACCATTTTACTGCTATGCATATTCATTTGGAAATTTGCTTGCATTATCATTGTTCCAAAGATACAAAAAAGAAGGTCAAGATTTTGTTCCAGCATACATAGACATTCTTGCAGCAGGAGGTTCAAAAAAACCTGAAAGACTCCTTCAAGAACATGGATTAGATATAAGATCTACCAAGTTTTGGCAAGAGGGTTTTGATTATGTTAATGGGCAAGTAAAAGCACTCTCATCACTAAATTAGATTTTTAATAAATGGGGCTGACAGTCCAACGCAAGGACTGCCAGCTTGTTCCCCGAACGGTTTGAATTCGATGTCAAAACCACATCACAGATTATCTGATTTAAACGTTTGAAATTATTCCAAGTCTAATTTTTTAGGTTTGATTTTTCGTATTGTCCCACCCAATATTCCAATTGTGATTCCTAATTGGTATAGAAAATACAATAAAACCTCAAATGTGCTAGGAGTAAGATCTGTAAATCTACTGATTCCAGTTAATATCAACAATAAAGAGCTAAAGAAGAATACAAATAATTTTACAATTCCATGAAGATCTGTAAATTTCAAAATAACAAAAGTCATTACAGTTACAGAAATTGCCAATACGGTTAGGAATCCAGTATTCATTCCAAAAATTAGAAACAATACAGATGCAAGTTCTGCAGGACCACCAGTAGAAATATTAGATAGTTCAATTTTTTCAGGAGATGCGAATCTAGGTACACTAAGAATTGCATTTGCCAAAAATAAAACAAATAAGGTAATAGATACAGTCTTTAGATGATTTTGCAATCGTGGAAATCGGACAAGAATTGCACGTCCTAAAATGATTCCTTGAAATAATCCAACTCCAAATGCACCAATTACTGCAATAATAGAAAAAATTGGGTCTTGAAAGATATCAACAAGAAAGGGAATTAAGGCCAATATTAGTTATAATTTCAAAAATACAGAATATTAGTTAGAAGATGACTAATTTTCGTAAAAAAAATAAAAAAAATTCATCAAAAACAGATTTAAAAAATAAATCAAATAGAGTAAAGTTAATAATTTCATGACTAGAGAGACAACCAATGCAAAAGATACTTTGGATTTTATTATCAATTACAATTATCGGGATTTCAATAAATTTTGCATATTCACAAGAAATGGGTTTAGCAACATTTCAAGAAACTGCTCAAATAATAGTAGATAGAAGCATATCTCAAAATGTAACTGCCTCAATAACTCTACAAAGTACAAGCATTCAAGAGATCAGAATTCCAGCAGAATTAGAACAAAAGCTCAGAGAAGATGAAATGATTAAAGCAGTGATTGTTACAAATCAAGCACAATGTGTATTGGGCGTAGTTGATGAATCATGTATCATGATCAATGTGGTAAGAGATCCAACAGTAAAAGGAATCATAGCAATTCAAGATACAGCCAAGGAAGCTGCAATGCCATACATTGATGAGATAAACCAAGTCTTTGATACAGATGCAGAACTTCATTCAGTTTTTTTACATAGTGATGATTCATCCAATGAAGCACTTGAGACATCAGGAGTCATTTCAGGTAGAGGTATGATTTCAGTAGTATACACAATGTCACCAGAAGACACCAATACAATGTATGAAAAAATCTCAGCAATTTTAATTCCAAAAATAATTAGAGATGGTGGAGGATTTTATGAAATTGCAAAAAATCTTTCATTTGAAGAGAATGCAAAAATGACATTTTCAATAATACCCTTAGATTCAAAATCTTTGTTACAGTTGAAATTATCAGTAGATTACCCTAATGAGGCATCTACAATTTCTGAAGTTAGTCCACTAGATTTGTTAAAAGTGGATACAATTAACAGATCAGATTATTTTTCTTCAGGATTCTATCCACTTAATTCAATCATCCAAGTAGTGATATTATCACCTGATGATGAAACTATTTCTAACATTAAAGGAGACATTGTTCCAACACAAATAGTAGATAATGAAAAAATTCCAACAGACATATCAAAACAAGGATGGATTTTTGATCCTCAAGAAGGACAAAGAATTCAAGGTAAGTATATTTTTGGAGAAGAAACTTCAATTAACAAAGACAAGTTAAAGTTTTCATTAGGAGATGTTCCACTCACACAGCCAGAATCATCAGATGAATCACTGGTAGCAATAATAATAATTTCAATAGTTGCAATTGCAGCTGCATTATTCTATCTTAAAGGATATAGAAAATAATTACAGTAAAAGTACCGCTGCAGCAAAAACAGTAGTCCATTTTCCATCTTTGTCACCACGTGTTTGTTGAGTAATATTTTGAGTTTTGTAAATTTCTCCAGAAATTTGCCATTGTTGTCTTTTTTCATCCCAGTTCTTATCAACATCAAATGAAATTCCCAATGAGGAAGCCAACATTTGTGCTGCAATATCTTCAGCATAATCACCTGCCTGAGTCTCAGTTTGTCCAAAAGATTCGTATTCAGACAAATAACCATATCTTGTTTTATCCTTTGGTTGTGCAATCCCTACAGATGCAGAACACATTCTATGAGGCTCATTTGTTTGATTTTTTGAATAAATCGTAAATAGAATCTGCCCAGGTTTGATTTGTTGTAGTCCCTCTTTTCTTGAAATTAATTTTGCCTGTGGTGGAAAAATACTAGAAATCAAAACAAGATTTGTTCCAGCAATACCTGCATCTCTTAAAGCATATTCAAAGCTAGTTAATCTATCCTCGTGAACACCTTTTCCTCTTGTTAGAAATAATTTCTTGGCTACCAAATCCAGCATTTCTGAAATTTTAGAAAAAGAGTTATTATTTAACTTTAATCAAAGACCGAATTCCATTTTAAATGATAATCATGTTACGAGTTTTTTTGGAAAACTAATCTCGTTTCTTTTTCTTTTTTCTTTTATCAGGAGCTTTTGCTTCTTGTGTTAGAAGGATGAATGTGAAAAATGCACCCAATCCAACATTGACCACTCCCATGAATGTGATGAACATAGTTTGTTCTTTTCCAGCAATAGGAGACAAACCGATTATGATACCCAAAATACCAGTTGCAAAGAACATCATCATCAGAACTTTGACTCTAGTTGGTTCAATGTACCTCATAACAGGTATCAAAAAATTGGATTATTATAAACTGACGGTTGGAATAATTTCTAGAAAAATCCTGTAAAAAGAACACAGGTAACACTTTAAACCTTCAAAAATTTCATTTTACTTCGTGCCAATGTAGCTCAGCCTGGCTAGAGCATTCGCCTTGTAAGCGAAAGGTCATGGGTTCAGATCCCATCATTGGCTTTAAAATTCTATAAAATATTTGGCAATACGATTAAGTATGTTGAATTTTGGAACAATCTTACATGAGTTTTGAAGAGAATGAAACTAAACAAAATGATTTTTCTCAAGATATTGCAAGGCCAACAGGACTAATAATTGGTTTAATTGTTGCAGTAGGAGTTGCAGCATTTTTTGCAGGAATGTATTTTTCAAACATGAATTCAAATCAGATTTCACAAGAAGATCTAGATGACGCAATTGCAAAAATTGAACTTAAAATGTTACAAAATAGATTGCCTACAAATCAACACTCACCGCCAGTAAAAATTTCAGCAGACAATGACCCAATAATTGGAAACCCAGATGCACCAATCACAATAATAGAATTTTCTGATTTTCAATGTCCATTCTGTGCAAGATTCCATGTTCAGACACTTCCATTACTTTTAGAAGAATACATTGAGCAAGGCAAAGTGAAATTAGTCTTTAGAGACTTTCCAATACAAAGCATTCATCCAAATGCACTTCCTGCATCAGTAGCAGCAGAATGTGCAAATGAGCAAGGACAATTCAAAGCAATGCATGACATGTTGTTTGACAATCAAAATCAATGGAGTAATCAAGAAACAGTTGATGCATTATCTATGTTTAGTCAATATGCAACTCAAATACAACTAGATCAAGAAACATTTGATGCGTGTCTTACTAGTGGAAAATACATTGAGGAGATAAGAAACGATCTTGATGATGGTAGAAGTTATGACGTAACAGGAACTCCAGGATTTTTTATAGGAAATGATGAAATAGGTTACGTAGAACTAAAAGGTGCACAGCCATTTGAAAGTTTTAAAAAAGTTATTGATGCACAGTTAGAGGCATAAAAAATAACAAGCGTTTATTAGACCTAATCTGAAACCTTACGCATCGGAATAATGACGGTTAGCAGTGAGCTTTTCGTCATTGCTAAAGAGAAGAAAACAAAATGACAAAATTTCAAGAATTAGGATTAAAAGAAGACATACTAAAAGGAATAAAAGACCTTGGATTTGAGGAAGCATTTCCAATTCAAGAAGCAGTGATTCCAGTATTACTTACAGGAAGAGATGTTGTAGGACAAGCACATACAGGTTCTGGTAAGACTGCAGCATTTGCATTATCAATGCTACAAGAGATTCAACCAAAAAATGGCATTCAAGGTTTGATCATGGCACCAACAAGAGAGCTTGCAATGCAAATTACAGATGAAATAAAGAAATTTGGAAAATATACTGGAATTAGAGTAGCGACCGTTTACGGCGGACAAGGAATGGGGCTCCAGTTAGATGCTCTAGAAAGAGGTGTAGAGATAGTTGTAGCCACACCAGGTAGATTAATTGATCATCTCAAAAGAGGTTCAATAGAACTTAGAGATGTTACCCATATTGTTCTTGATGAGGCAGATACAATGTTAGATATGGGATTTGTTGACGATATTTCATTTATTTTAGATTTAGCACCAGAAGACAGAGTCATGTCATTGTTTTCAGCAACAATGCCAACAGAGATTCTCAGACTTTCAGAAGAATATTTGAATAATCCAAAACAATTTTTGCTTGATGCAGATGATCTTAGTGGAGAAGGAATTGATCAATCATATCTAGTCATCAAAGACAGAGACAAATTCAAGTATCTAATTGATTTTATCAAACCAGTAAAAGGTCAATCTATCGTATTTTGCTCTACAAAATATAGAACAAGAGATGTCGCAAAATTCCTACACCAAGAGAAATTTGATGCAGTTGCAATTGAAGGTGACATGTCACAACATAGAAGAGAACAATCAATGGGCAAATTCCGTAGTGGTAAAGCAGACATTCTTGTAGCAACAGATGTAGCATCAAGAGGTATTGATGTTCCAAGAGTAGAATTAGTGATTAATTATGATGTTCCAAATCAAGAAATGGCATACTTTCACAGAATTGGAAGAACTGCAAGAGCAGGTGCAAAAGGTAAAGCAGTTACATTTGTTTCATATTCATCAGTTGGAGATTGGAATCTTATCAAACGTCAAATTAAAGTTCCACTTAAAGATTTGAATGAAGAAATGGGAATAGAGATTTCAATTCCAGATCCTCTAAAAAGACAAATGCCATCAAGAAGATATGGTGGTCAATCAAGATCAAATTATTCCAGAGGAGGTCGCTCCGGAGGATATAGTCGAGGAGGCGGAGGACGCGACTCTAGAGATGATAGAGGAGGTAGAAGAAGATACAATGACAAAGGAGGCAACCGAAATAGTTACGGTGGCCGTAGTAGATGGTAACTGTAAAACTTAAAGACTCGAACCACGTAATTGATTCAAGGTAAAGTAATGCACAAAGGATTCATTTTATTAAACTGTGATCTTGGAGCTGAAGAATACATTGTAGATGAATTAAATCAGATGCAAGATGTAAAAAATGCATATCTAACTTTTGGAGCATATGATGTCATTGCAGAAATAGAGACAGAAAATCAAGAAGGGTTTGAAAAAGCAATTGCCGTGATTAGAAAATTATCCAGAGTAGTCAGCACAATGACACTAAATGTTATTCGTCCCGAATAATTGTTATATGAGAAAATTTAGACCTGAATCAAATTGCAAAAAATTGAGTATGAAGCACCAGTATGGGTATTAAATTACAATAACCCCAAACCACTTTTGGATCACGCCATACACATGTTAGAAAGATACGGTGTAAAACGTGAAGATATGGAGATTACCGAGACTCCAATTGCAAAAATAGGCGCAATTGTAGTTGAAATTTGGCCTTATGAGCTTGTAATAGGCAGAGTAAGATCAACAAGAAATGATTCTTTTATTAGCGGTACAGAATTTAAGATTGAATTAAAATTAGACGAAAATGGAAATTACATAGATTATCTTTGAAGAAAAAGAAGATTCAAAATATCATAATTGGAATAATTGCAATTAGTATTATTGGTGCAATTGTAGCATATAATTATTCAGTAGATCAGACTAAACAAAAAGGATTACAATTTGGAATAGAATTAGAACAGATTCAACAAGAAGTAAAAGATTTACAAGTTAAATTTTACTCAGAGAAAACAAAGTGGGAAGAAGGAGACATAACAAAAGAAGAATTGTTAGAGTTTTACAATGAACATCTAAATGAATTTAATGAAATAATTTCTAAATACGACAATCTTGATGCTCCAGAATTATTTGAGAGTTCTGTAGAATTGTTAAAGATTTCATCAGAGACACAACTATCAAGTGATTCAGAATATATCAAATGGATTGAAACTGGAGACGAATCAGCTAAAATAAGATCAGACACACAATTCCAAGAGTCAGTAGAATATGAGTTACAGGGATTGGTCGAATTTTATTCAGCAAAAACAGGTATCAAAAACTATGATGAAGATGCAAAGTTTGAAGCCCCACAAACAGGATTGACACAAAAAGTAATTCAAGTTGCAGAAAACATGGCAAGCAAATGTGATGAAGAATTCAAAAATGACTGGGGAGAATTTAATTCGGATGAGACGGAAGTCAAGTGGTTTAACTGTATAAATGAGGCTAAAAAATGGAAAATAGAACATCTCCCATAAAAAATAATCAAACCCACAAAAACTACTTTAAAGAACTAGTCAAAGAATAATTGTGGAGAAAATTTTCATTATTGGAATTATTTTTGCAAGTATGACACCGCTGGTATTTGCAGATGTCTATATCCAAAATGATCAACAATACATTGGAGATGATGGTTCAGTTCACATTGTAGGTGAGATTGTAAACAGTCTAGACATGCCTCTAAATCAAATTCATGTGCAAATTAATTTGTTTGATGGAAATCAACAATTGATTCAGACAAAAGAAACAGACTCCATGGTAAATACCATAATGCCAGGAATGAAAGGACCATTTAATCTTATTTTAACAAACAATGAAGCAAAAAATACAGAATCATATTCAATGGCATTAAACTATCAAGTTAGTCCTCCAAAAATGCAAGTTATAGACATTACAGAATCATCACTTTCAAGAGATAATCACAATAATTTGATGATTACAGGTACGATAGTAAATAATGGAGAGATAACAGCAAATACAATATCAGTTATTGCCACACTTTATGACAAACAAGGAAATGTTGCAGCAGTATCACAAGTTAATCCCGAACCAGATTATCTAAGAGCAGAAGGCAGTGCATTCTTTTTACTATCAGTTCCAGACAAAATTCAAACTGAGGAAATTGAAGAATACACATTGATTGCAGAATCTGAAGAATATGCAGCAGTACCGGAATTTCCAGTAGGCACAGTTATCTTACTCATACTTACATTATCAGCATATATTGGAATTACACGATATTCTGGAAGAATTATAACAAATCTTTTTTCTGCAACAAATCTAAAGTAGGAAAAAGTTCTTTGATCAATTCTTCTTTTTTTAAAGGAGTTGGTTGTGAAAATAAAATAGGAAAAGTTATTGTCAACATATCTTGGTCAGTATGAGATATTCGTACTGAATGAAATTTTGAATTTATTTCAGATAAAACAATATTCCATTTTTCCAAGTGTGTATTTACTCTAGCAACATTTTGATGAACATCTGAAATACTAGTATCTAAATCCCTATCAAATAATGCAAATTTTACTAAAGGAACCATCATCAGTCCCCCAAAAATCTTATCATGATTTTTTAGCATAGAAGAAATTATTTGTTCAGAATTTTCTTTAGGATAGACATCACCATAATCAGGATCAAAATATCCTGCAATCATTTTTTTTGAATCATATATGCGAAAATATTCTTCATCTAGTTCTAACTTCCACAACATCTAAAAATTAATCCATGAATAAATAAACGATTAACCAATGACAGTTAAATAAACAGAAGTTAAAGAAAAACATGGCAATCTCAAAAGAGAATAAAGATTTCATAGATAGTTTAATTGATTATTACATTAGTGAATCAGAAGCATATACCCAGATTGCAGAAAATTTTGTCCCAGAAGTCGAGTCAGTTCCAGATACAGCATTTGGAATCATCACCGGGTGTGTATATTCAGGATTTTTACAAGCATATCAAAACCAACAACAAACCCCAAGTTTAGAAGATATGAGAGAATTTAATGAGATAATAAAAAGCCGTGCGGCATTGATAAAAAAGGCCATAATTGAGCCTAATAAAATAGAAGAAGTCAAGGTAGATGCAGACGACTCAAAATCAGAAACCAAAGAAGATAATTAGAAAATAATAGTTATTCAAATTTTAAAAAAATCAATACAGTTTAATTCTGAAAAAAAATTGAAAAAACATGAACGTAGACGGCAGTAAAATAATTTTTTGGGGAGGAACAGCTGCAGCAGTAGTCACAGCGATAGTTGCATTATATTTTTCAATTCGTTAAAGATAAATCATAAAGAAAACCTACCAAAGCATGTCAGCGACAAATGAATTCAAAATAACTCAAATTGTAGATAATGGACAAGTTGTACAATTAACATTAATTGAAAACGTATCAACTGAACCAATTTCACAAAAACAGATGATCATTGAGAATGTTTCAAAAAAACTTGATTCAGAAACAAAAGAGCAGGTGATGCCGTTACTTGAAGCAATAATGTCAGCCCAGCCCACAGTAAACATCAAATCATATCAGCAAACTCAGATTACAATTGCGATGCCAAAATCAAGATATGATGGAATGGAAAGACCTCAAGTAGGCAATACAATTGAAATTAACTTAAAGAAAATCTAAAGATTTGAATTTACTTCATCAATTGTATGTAAAGGTAATGAACAAGTAAAGTTCTTGCAAACAAACGCAGATGTTTTTTCTTCAAAAGACTTTCCTGCAAAAAAAGGATATGCAGATAATGCAGATAGTTGTTCAGAATTTTGTATTGTAACAATAATTGCATTTGGTAAATATTCTAAAACAACTGATTCGCACAGTTGAGAATTTTCAGTATTGATAATTGTGATTTCAACAGGTTTTTCTAAATAAATTGAAATCGTATTTAGTAAATATCCAAATCCAAAGGGATTTTCAGCAGCCATTTGTGCCTGAGATTCCATGATTTTCATAGCAATCTCCAGAAATTGTTGCTCTTGAGTAAAATGGAATAGTCTAAGCATAACAAATGCAGAAACAGAGTTTCCCGAAGGCAAGGACAAATCATAGTTGCTTTTGGGTCTAATGATTAATTTTTCATGGTTGTCAGAAGTCATAAAGAAGCTACTATTTTCTGAATCCCAGAAATGATCTACTAAATGATGACCTAGTTTGAGAGATAATTTTAGATATTTTGGATCAGGTTCAATTTCAAATACATCCAATAGACAATTGACAAAATAAGAATAATCTTCCAGATAACCATCAATTTTTGCAGTTTTATTTTTATAAGTTCTCAATAATTTGCCTTCTGAAAATAAATTATTTTCAATAAACGAAATGCAGTTTTTTGCAGCATCAAGATATCGCGAATCATTTGTTACACGGTATCCTTTAGCAAATGCTGTAATCATTAATGAATTCCAGGAAACTAGAATTTTATCATCCAATCCAGGAGCAATTCGTTTGGAACGAGCATCAAGTAGTTTTTGAGAACATGATTGAAGGATTTCTCTAACTTTATCTTCTGTAATTCCAAAATTAAATGCAACTGTAGAGATATTCAGATTGTTACACAGAATGTTATTTCCCTCCCAATTCCCACCATCAGTGACATCATAAAAGAGACAAAAAATATCGGCATCATCACCTAGGATTTCTTTAATTTCACTTTTTTTCCAAACATAGAATTTTCCCTCTACACCTTCAGAGTCTGCATCATATGCAGAGTAAAATCCGCCATCAGGAGAAGTCATTTCACGTAAAACAAAATCTAGTGTTTTCTTCAGGACATCAAGATAGAAAGGATCCTTTGTTATTTGAAATGCCTCAGCATAATTTACAGGAATTAGTGCATTATCATAAAGCATTTTTTCAAAGTGAGGAACAAGCCATTTTGCATCTGTAGAATAACGATGGAATCCACCTCCAATTTGATCAAATATTCCCCCATTTGCCATTTTTTTGAGAGTTTTAAGCCCAAATTCTGTGAATTTTGAGAGTCCAGACAATTTTGCATAACGAAATAAAAATGAGACATTTGCAGCATTAGGAAATTTTGGAGCAGAACCAAATCCACCATATGTAGAATCACCTAATTGGAAGAGATTCATTGCCGCCTCATCAAGAATTGATCTTTCTAATTTTGAAGGAACAGAAACTTTTTCAGTTTTATTTAGAGCATCAAGGAAATTTTCTGCAGATTTTTCAATGTCATTAGGTTTTTCTTTCCAAGCCTGAGAGAGTTGTCTGCAAATACTTCCAAATCCGGGACGTCCATAAGAATCCAATACTGGAAAATAGGTTCCCACATAGAACGGTTTTTGGTCAGGTGTTAAGAAAATGCTTAATGGCCATCCCCCTTGGCCAGTAGCTATCTGACAAACTTTTTGGTAAATATCATCAATGTCAGGTCGTTCTTCTCTGTCAACCTTGATGTTTACAAAATTTTCATTCATGAATTTTGCAACATCTTCATTTTCAAATGATTCATGTGCCATCACATGGCACCAATGACAAGAACTATAACCAATACTAAGGAAGATGGGTTTATTTTCATCTTTTGCTTTTTTTAATGATTCATCATTCCAACCATACCAATCAACAGGATTGTTCGCGTGTTGAAGAAGATAAGGACTGGTTTCATGAATGAGATTATTTTCTGCCACATTTTTTCAGATTTGTTTTGATATTTGTACTTAATTGGTTAACCCCAAATTCCTCTTCCTTCAGTTATTTCATAAATTCTAACATTGATTTTTCCAAGTAGTTTTACTTTGGATTTATGGGCCTTTTTGTCATGACTGTAATCTTTCTTCTCAACTAATTCTTGCAGTCTCCTTAGTTGTTCAAGAGTAAGATTTTTGAATTCATTTTTTGAACTAGATACAAGGCGTAGTAATTCTACTCTTTCTTTATCTTCATCAGTAATTTCAGGCACAAAATAGGATAATTTGTGTCCTTTATTTTTCTAATGGGTCAGAGCGAATCTTAAAATTATTTGAAAAAAGTTGTAGTTTATGGACAAGATGCGTGCAATGGTACTATCTGAATGTGCTGCAATTGAAACAAATCCATTAAAGCTAACAGAGATTGACAGACATAAAATTGAAAGACCAAATGAAATTTTACTGAAAATCGAAGCATGTGGAGTTTGCCATTCACAACTACACGGAATAGAAGGAGATTGGAAAGATCTTGGAATTCCACCACAACTACCAACAGTTCCAGGACACGAGGTTGTAGGAAAAGTAGTCGAAGTTGGAAGTGGAGTTACAAAATTCAAAGTTGGCGACAGGGCAGGAATAACACCATTACTAGAAGCATGCAAAGAGTGTCAATATTGTAAAGAAGGAAAAGAGTACTTGTGTGAATCTTCAATTATTCTTGGTGAAACTCTCAAAGGAGGATATACAGAATACGTTACAGTAACTGAAGACTTTGCAACTAAGGTGCCAGACTCTATGAGACCAGAGTATGCAGCTCCACTGTTTTGTGCAGGAATTACAGCATACAAAGCAGTTAAAGCTGCAGAACCACAAACTCACAAAAAGATTGGAATTTTTGGAATTGGAGGGGTTGGACACATGGCAGTACAATTTGCAAAGGTGCAAGAATGTGATGTTATTGCATTTTCAAGGTCTCAAAGTCACCTAGAGGTTGCAAAGAGATTAGGCGCAATTGATGCTATGCAGTTTTCTGAAAATCAAGAAGAATTTTTAGAAAAGTTAAAAGAAAAACATGGATTACTTGATGCTGCAATTGTTTTTGCACCTGCAGACATTGTAACTGATACTGCAATCAAAGCCATAAAGAAAGGTGGAATGGTGGTGATTGCAACAATTGGGGAGAATCCATCTTTTGTAGCATTTGAAGAAAAGACAATCAGAGGAACTTTGATTGGTTCAACTAAAGACATGGAAGAAGTAATCAAGACATGTGATGAAAAAAATATCGAAGTAGTGTCTGAAGTATTTCCATTAGAGGATGCAAACAAAGTTCTTAAAAAATTAAAAGATTCAGAGATTGAAGCTAGAGCAGTTTTAATCCCATGACTAGTTAAATATCGGAGTGAATGTTTTCCAGTATGAATTGTAAGAGATGTCATCATACTGATGAAGCACATGTTCCAAATGAGCAAAGCAATTCATTAATGAAAATGGGTAATTGTCAGATTCCAACATGTACATGCCAGCAATACTTGGATCCTATACAAGAAATTGATGAAGACCTGTTGTAACAATTCATATATCAAAATCATTTTGAATACTCATGGAAAAACACAAACCATCAGATGAGATGATAAAGGAATTAGACAATTTACTGTCAAAAATTAATGCCATGGAAATTGTTGCATCAGACGACTATCAAAAAAATTCAATTAAAATTATGAGAGCACTAGTAGAAGGACAGATTCATTCAATAAATGAATTTGGTCATTTGAAAAAAGCAATTGATTTGCTAACACTACAGCTCTTTGATGTTCAAAATAAAGTCAAGAATTAAGTTTAGTGTCACTAATTCCACAGCTGCTACATCTATAGAGTGTAGATTTTTCTAGAAATTGTTCTGCCTTCATTTCAGAACCGCAGCAAGGACACAAAAATTTTTCAGGATCAGGAGATTTTCGAACAACATAATCAGGTTTTGGTTCAACAATCTCACCTGAATTACATGGGGGCTTATAACCTACTTTGATTTTGTTTAGAACGTTTTCCCGATGTTCTTTGCTTGCATCAAAAAGAGGCAATATTGCAAGATATAGTGATTTTTCAGATCCTGATTTTTCAACCCAACATTTGAAACCCGAATGTTGAACAAAAAATGATTTATCATCTGTTTTGTCACAATCACCAGCATAAACAATGTTGAATCGATCCTTATCCCTAGACATGATTAGAAATACGAGTTTTTCCATTGGTGGACCCCATTCATCAAGAGGGATAGGTCCCAAGAACTCATATTGTAGAATTTGAATACTCAATAGGAATATTTTGAACAACTAACTTTTCTTCTTTTCCAAGAAAATTACCTAGTACCACAAAATTGATCGCAAAAAATGAACTTGAAAAGATTAAATTCAAGAGTGATTGATTTTTTTTAAATGAAAGAGCCTCACAATCATGCAAAAGTTGGATATGCAATGATTGCAGTAGCTGCATCACTAGCAGTTATTGGGATAATGGGGTTGTTTATGGCAGATGATGTGTTATATGCAGATAATTTACAAAGAGAGAACACAATGCAC
Source organism: Nitrosopumilus sp. S6 (assembly GCF_054515815.1). Taxonomy (NCBI): domain Archaea; kingdom Thermoproteati; phylum Nitrososphaerota; class Nitrososphaeria; order Nitrosopumilales; family Nitrosopumilaceae; genus Nitrosopumilus; species Nitrosopumilus sp. S6. The sequence continues at coordinate 39,806 of NZ_JBTNRI010000008.1, read as the reverse complement.
TTTAACGAATGTAAAGCAAATGATTTCAAGACAGATGGTTGTGAAAAATACTGGGATAGAATCAATAATCAAATCTCAGGAATTTACGTAGATTTAGATGAATAATTTCTAAAATCCGTTTGAAAAGTCTTCTAACATATTTTGATTCTTTGTTAGTCTATTCATTGCAAAAAAGGCCCCACCCACAATTCCTGCTTGATAAAAGGTATACAAAAAGACACCTGAGGAAGTAGGATCAGATTTTGTAAAACTAAGGACCAGCATTGTAACAAATACAAAAGTTCCAACCGAAGTCACCATTCTATTTAGAAATCCAGAATTCATCCCCACGATTCTTTTAGTAGCTGCGGCCATCAATGCAATACTTGTAATAATTAGAAATGTGGCACCACCATTTGCAACAATGAAACTGTTAAGCCATGTTAACAATCCATCTTCAAAGATTGAAACTTCAGGCATGATACTGCCGCCATTTATTGCAAAGTTAACAGAACTAAACATACCACCAATAACAAAGAAGAACAAGAAAATTTTCACAATTGAGCGCTTTAGAGGACTTCTAATTTCAGAGGGTTTAACGGCTTTTTCAGTGATCCTCACACCATATAGAAAACCAACTGCCATAGCTGGAAGAAACATGATATTGATAAGAATTGGAGATTGTTTGTTAATTTCTTCAATTTGAGGATGAAAGATTAGAAATAGAATTACTGCAAGTGATGCAGATACACCAAAAAGTATCAAACCCAAGTACTTGTGTTCATTTGACTCGTAAGAGTTAGTCCAGTTATACACTCTACATAATCAAACCAAAATCATTAAAGACCAAATCCAAAAATCATTTGGTCAAATTATCAATTCTCTTTACCCTTTTTAGGAGAGATTAACTAGTCAGGTTATGAAATTAGGCACATTATTAGTAATAATTGGAGGAATTATTACGATACTAGGAACAATATTTCATTTTCAAGGGCAGTCAATCATAGGTCCGGAATCATCATTCATGTATTCCAATCCTAAGTGGATAACATATGGATTACAAATTATGATCATAGGAATCATCAGCATAATATCAGGAGTGATTTTGAGAGTAGTGAAACGCAATTAGTTCATTGCACGAAGTGTTATAGTACTACGAATTTTCTTTAATTTTCTAATTTTCGTTGTGATTACTTCATTCATTTGGGATTGAGTGTCAGTTTCAAATTCAGCCACTACATCATAACTGCCAAATGTTACCAAGCAGTTTTTCACCTCAGGGATCTCTTTAAGTTGAGAGTAAAGAAATTGTTCTTCACCAATTTCACAACTAATTAACATGTAAGATTTCTCCATATCAAAAATATTTTAAAAAGACATCAACTTAAAGACATCTAAGAAAATATTTTTTAAAATAGATCTCAAAAACCAGCAAAAATAGGATCAGAGGGCTTCATTATTTCTCTGAAAATAATTGTTGCAAATGAACCTCTAGATAAAGTAAATTCCACAACATCATCATGAGAAGAATAATCAGAACAGTCTATTACAGCCTGTCTAAATCCACCCTCACCACTAACTTCCTGCATCTCTTTGATAAAGAAATCTTTTGGAGTTATTTCTTCTTGTTTGAGTATTTTGGAGATTTGATGATCAAATCTTGTTTTTTTGTAATAAGAATAGCCAACAAAAGGTAATGCCAATTTTTGATCTAATCCCTTGATGAATTTTCCAATGATTCCCTTATGATCAAAACAAATGTCATCTGATTCAGATTCAAACAGATTTTCGCCATCAGTAAATGCAGCACTTAGTGATTGATTGAAGATAAATGATTGATATGCCTGAACATAAAATCTCCTCAAAGATAGAGGTATTGCACGTACTGCACGAAATGAATCACTATTCTCAATCATTTCTTTTATGACAATTCTTTCAACATCCATTTGTTTTGGGATTTTTTCAAAATATTGTTTGTAATTCTGTTTGTCAGTAAGTTTTTGTCGAATTTCATTATTTTCTTTTGAATCATATTCAGAAGTAAAAGACAAAATTAGTTCAACTGCATCATCAAAGTTTCTTTGAAGGATTGCTTTACCTATTAGATGAGTTACGGGTCTTTTTGAGCCAAATCGCTGATAACCATAAAAATTTAAAATATTTTCAAATTCTGTAAAAGAAGACAATCCATCAGAACATTCAGAAATTTTAATTTTAAAGTGATTGCCAACCATGTCTTTCTTTGAAAGGGGTTTTTTTACAAAACCAATTTTTTTAAGAGAATATTTTTCTGTAGAGTAATCTTCAACTGCTTTACCTTTATTTCCAGCACAAACAAACTGCTCAGTAATTGCAGATGCATCCTTTAATCCCAGAGACTTTAATCTAATTCCTTTTTTTCTAAAAATATCAAATAAGGCATGATTAGTATCAATTTTTTTCTTTTTTAATTTGTAAACAGCATATCCTTCTTCTTGATTAATTGAATTGTATGTTTTTTCTAAAATTTTTTCAGAAACCTCAAAATCTTCTGGAGTTACACGAATTTTTCCACCAATGCCAGCAAATTTTGTACTATAAACAGAAATTCCAATTTGGGAATCTAAATTGGGAATCACTCTATTGTCACTGTAATGAATTTTCCAATGGCAACATCAGATGTTTGTACACCAACTAGAATCTTATATGTTCCTGAAACTGCATCGTCAGTAGCCATAATATCAACATGAATTGTTTGAGGTTCATTGGAGTCTAATTGGAAAGTTTCACTACTATTATGAGTTAATTTTGTCTTCAAGAAATCATGGGTGGAGGATAAAATTACAGATGCACCAATTGAATTACTCGTTTTAGGATAGACTAAAACAGGTACGTGGTCCATGTCTCCACTAGAAAGGAATAATGTATCAGAACCTAATTGTATTTCAAGAGGTAGTGGAACAGAAGTGTCAACTACGCCAATATTGTTTTCAACCCATTCAGTAAACCAGATTTTTTCTCCATCTACTGCAAAATCAAAAATTTGTGCTAATCCACAATCTGCAACCATCAAACCAGTTCCAGGATCACAGTCACCCCAATAGGGATTCTTAGAAGGTACGTGATATTCAACTAGAGAGTTAGATTTTGGATCAAATATAGATATGTTATTAGCATTTTGTTCATTGAAAATGATTCTACCTTGATCATCTGAATCAATCCAATAAGGTCTGGAAATAGGAGTTTTGATTACACCAGTTTGATTTCCATATGTGCTAAGTAATGGATCAGCTGTCACATATTGAGTAAACTCTTCAGTTATTGGATCAAAACTAAAGAAGGAAGATGATGTAGTATCAGCTAACCAAATTTTTCCATCATTAGAGATAACAGCTCCATTTGGAGTAAGTAATTCCACAGGTAATTGGTAAATTTCAGTAAACATTTCTCCTGCAAAGAATTCTTGTCCAGATTCTTGAACTGCATTTCTATATCCATTTTGATCAAATTTTATCAAAACACCACCTTGTTGGAAGAGCCAATTAGTATACCAAACATTACCATCGCTATCCAATGTAAAGTCAGCAGTTACAGAGTTATCAACAGGTGAAGGAAGACTGATGTATTCAACATCACCTGTGGATTGACCTATATCAAAGAATGTGAGTTTGTTTCCAGTAAAATCATTAATAATTATTTGAGACCCATCAATGTGAAGTCTTTGAGGTAAAGAATCAGTTTCAGATGGATATCCAAGCCTATCATATTTTTCATCTAGTGTTGAGAATTTCCAAACAGAATCAAAGGTTTCATCAGTAAACCATACAGAACCATCAGGAGCATAGTCTATTCCCCACATCATAGAGCGGCCATTTTTTGGCCATGTTGGATTATCATATTCAGTAAATGTTTCAGTAGTAGGATCAAATTTTGCTAGTTTTCCAGTGTTTGTTTGGGCAAACCAAACATTACCATCATAATCAGTAACAATTGCCAAAGGATTTGTACAATCAGTTGGAATCGAATACTCTGTTACAAAGTCAGTAGACTTTGCATTTCCAGAACCACAAAACCTAGGACGATCCTCATCAGGGAAATTATCTGCAGGAGTTCCAGTAATAGTGATTTCAGGAGTTTCTTCATCAGGTGCAAGTCCAGGAATTGCAATAACAACTCCAGAAGTTACCATAATTCCACCTAAAAATGCAAAAGCCAAAATTCCTTTGGTCTGTTTTTTCACAAATAAAAAAGCAAACTTTCCTTGTTATATCTTATTCCAAATATCTATAGTAACTTTAAATCTCCAGTCACTTTGTCAATAAGATTTTCAGGTGCAGGGCCAATTGAAATGCACGTAGTGGTTCCAGGAGCAATTTGAGTATGACCAGCGTCAGTAACTTCAGACCAAGGTAAATTCAAATCAATTGCGTGTTTCTTTACTTCCTGTAAATCCTTGATACCAGAAACTTTGACTACCACTTTTTCTTGTCCACTCCACCATTGTTCATACCATTCAGGATGTGATTTTCGTACATGTTCTGCACCAAGAACACAAGCATGTCCTACCTGTGCAGCGATTTTTCCTTTTCCCATTTCAAGGTCAGTTCTAACAACAATAACCTGTTTGATATCGCCCATACCATTATCAAATACAGGCATAATGAAAAACTTTTGAATTAAATAATTGACAAAGAAACAAAAACTGTGTACTTTGATGTAGTGGTTGCAGGTGGCAGTGTCGCAGGATTACTTTGTGCAAGAGAGATTGCTGTAAAAGGTTTCTCCGTATTAGTAATTGAAGAAGATTATGAAATAGGCACACCAGAACATTGTGGAGGACTAGTCAGTATTTCAGGATTAGAAGAACTAGGAATAATTCCATTTAGAAAAACATTTGATCATATGATAGAATCAGCTGAGATTACTGCTCCCGACGGAAAAAGTTTTTTGCTAAACTCAAAAAAGCAAAAAGTCGTAGAAATTAGCAGAAGAGAATTAGATAAACAAATTGCTTTTCAAGCCCAAAAGAATGGAGCCATAATCAAAGTTAGAACTAGTTTTCAGGAAATGACTGAAACTGGAATTAGAACAAATGAAGAAAGTGCTGATTGCAAGATTTTTGTTGATGCAAGAGGAGTGTCATCTTTAATCCACAAAGATAGAACAGGTATTTTATCATCTGCACAATATGAAATCTATGCAGACTGGATAAAAAAAGGAAAGGTCGAAGTAATTTTTGATCAAGAAAAATATCCAGGATTCTTTGCATGGATAATTCCATCTAATGAAGGAAAAGGAAAAGTTGGAGTTGCAGGAAGAGGAATCAATGTTGCAGAAACAATAGAAAATATTCTTGAAGAAAAGGGAAAATATTCCACAATAAGAAAGATTTTTGCACCAATTTGGATAAAAGGTCCAGTTGAAAAATTTGTAGAAGGAAATACCGTAATAGTAGGCGATGCAGCAGGACAAGCAAAGCCAACTACAGCAGGAGGAATTTTCACTAGTGGTATGGGAGGAGTCTATGCAGGACAAGCAATAGCAGAATTTCTAAAAACAAATGATAAGTCAAAACTAGAAGAGTATCAAATCAAGTGGACAGATAGATTTGGAAAAGAATTTGAAAAACAAATTTTTGCAAGAAAAATTTTAGAGAGACTTGACAACAATACAATCAATAAATTATTTGAATCAATTACACCAGAAATTCTTAAAGACATATCAGAAAAAGATGATTTTGATTTTCATACAAGTTCTATTGTAAAATTATTAGGATTGAAAGGATCAATTAAAACAGCTCAGACTCTAATTGGCGGAGAATTTAAAAAATTACTTCGGTAAAAACACGCCCAAATTCTAAGGAAGGTATAAATGATGTTTGCAGAAAATCGTGGTATGTCATCATCAACAATATCATTACCAACATGTAGTTGTTGTCACAGACATATTATGCCTAATGATAAATGTGTAAAATTCAATTGTCCAGATTGCGGTGCAGATTTAATTTGGAGATGTCAAAGTTGCAGAGAATCAGCAAGAAATTACACTTGTTCATCATGTAATACGCAGGGACCTTAGAAAATGGCACAATTATTATTCATCACAAAAATTCTTCCAGAAGGAACCGATGTAGATCTTGATAAATTAGCAGAGAATCTAAAAAACACATTACCAGAAGGAATTGCAATGAAGAGACATGCAAAAGAACCATTAGCGTTTGGTTTAGAATTTTTGAAAGCAGAATTTGTTTTAGAAGACAAAGAAGGTCAGAGTGACGCATTAGAAAATGCTGTTAAAGGTACAGAGGGTGTAAGTGAATTTGAAGTCCTCAACATGAGCCGCATGTCAGTTGACATGAAATAGGTGATTTTTTGGTACGCAAAGAAGAACCTTTGCAGATGCGAATCGGAGAAGCAAAACAACGAGACGTAGGCAAGAAACGAGCTAGAATTGGTCCTGAAGCTATGGATTTTCTCAAAGTAACTCCAGGAGACATTGTTGAGGTTATGGGTTCAAGAACAAGTTGTGCAGTAATTTGGCCAGTAGATGAGGATGAAAAATTCCCAGACATTATCAGAGTTGATGGACAAACAAGAAAAAATGTGGGAGCATCACTAAATGATATTGTAAAGATTAGAAAAGTAACATCAAAGATTGCAAAATCTGTTTCTTTAACCCCAGTTAATGATTCAGTTACAGTAGACAAAGAATTTACAGATTTTGTAAAAAATCGATTAAAAGGATTGCCAATTACACATGGGGATGAAATTTCAGTAATGATTTTAGGAAATTCAATGGACTTTAAAATTACAAAAACTACACCAAAGGGAGTAGTAAAGATTGACCGTTCTACCACACTAAACATTTCAACAGAGACTGCAGTTGATAGAAAAGTCAGAGTGACATATGAAGAAGTTGGAGGATTAGGTGAAAAAGTAAAAGCAATGAGAGAGATAGTAGAACTTCCACTAAGACACCCAGAATTATTTTCCAGATTAGGAATCGAGCCTCATAGTGGAATTTTACTTTACGGTCCACCAGGATGTGGAAAGACTTTGCTTGCAAAAGTTATGGCAAGTGAATCAGAAGCTAACATGTTCCCAATTAATGGTCCAGAAATTATGAACAAGTATTACGGAGAAACAGAAGCAAAACTAAGAGATATTTTCAAAGAAGCAAAAGACAATTCTCCAAGCATAATTTTCATCGATGAAATTGATGCTATTGCGCCAAAAAGAGAAGAGGCATACGGAGATGTTGAAAAAAGAGTAGTCGCACAACTTTTGGCTTTAATGGATGGTCTAAATGATAGAGGCAACGTAATTGTTCTTGGAGCAACAAATAGACCAGACAGTGTAGATCCAGCACTTAGAAGACCAGGTAGATTTGACAGAGAATTTGAGATTTCAGTTCCAAACGAAGATGGAAGAATAGAGATTCTCCAAATTCATACAAGAGGAATGCCAATTGATGATGATATTGATCTAAAAGATTTAGCATCAGAATTACACGGATACACTGGGGCAGACATAAAATCACTATGCAGAGAAGCTGCAATGAAATCAATCAGAAGATATCTACCAGAAATAGATCTTGAAACAGAAAAGATTCCTTCTGAAGTATTACAATCAATGAAGATCAAGTTAATCGATTTTTACGATGCAATGCATGAGGTTGTACCTACTGCAATGAGAGAGTTTTATGTTGAACGCCCTAAAGTTTGGTGGCAAGATGTAGGAGGATTAGATGAAATCAAAAAAGCACTAACAGATAATCTAATTTTGGCAATGAATGAACCAAGTAAATTTACAAAGATGGGAATAAGACCACCAAAAGGTGCATTAATTTATGGACCACCAGGATGTGGAAAGACTTTGCTTGGAAGAGCACTTGCAACAGAAACAGGTGCAAATATGATTTTAGTTAGAGGTCCTGAAATTCTTTCAAAATGGCTCGGAGAATCAGAAAAAGCTGTTAGAGAAATTTTCAGAAAAGCAAAAGCATCATCCCCATGTGTGGTAATTTTTGATGAATTGGATTCACTAGCACGTAGTAAATCAGGCGAAGGTGGAGCAGGAGAAAATATTCTCAGTCAATTACTAACAGAGATTGAAGAAGGAATTTCTTCACGCGTTGTAGTTATAGGAATAACAAATAGGCCAGATGTGCTAGATAATGCATTGTTAAGAACAGGCAGATTAGATTTAGTTTTGTATGCAGGACCTCCTGATGAGAAAGGACGTTTAGAAATTATCAAAATTTTAACAAAGAAGATGCCATTAACTAGTGATGTGAAATTACAAGAAATTGCAGTTGCAACTCAAAACTATACAGGTGCAGATTTAGCTGCATTATGTAGAGAAGCTGCAGTTCAAGCCATGCAAAATAATGTAACAAAAATATCCAGTCAAGACTTTGCAAACAGTTTGAAACAGATCAGACCTTCAATTACAAAAGAAGTTGATCAATGGTACAGTTCAGTGAAGGAAAGTATATCTAACGTGGTACCAAAGACAGGAGATAAAACATTCTACGGATAAAAATGGCAATTCCAATCAGAAATACAGTATTTGACAAAATTAAAGATGCAGGTTCACTAACAGATGTTGAGCTTTACAAAATTTTAACAAAAGATGGATTTGCCATAGAAGAAGCCAAATTTAACAAAATTTTATTAGATTTAGAAATTCTTGGACTCATCAAAGTATCTTGGATTACAAAAGATGAGCGCAGAATTGAGGTTTTCATAGTTAAAGAAGAAGTCGATGAAATCGATGAGCAAAACAAGGAAATGATGGAAAAAGACTATGAAGCAAGTTTCCCAGGTTTTGAAAAGTAATTCCTAAAACAAAGGAATGTGGAATGCTGCATCTAATGCAACAGCTACAAAAATTATTGTAAGATAAGGAGCAGTAACTTTGTATGCTTTCCAAGCAAATTCAGACGTTGGAGTCTTTGTAAGTTTGTAGTGATATGCCAACATTAATCCACCAGATACAGCTGCAATTACAGTATATACAACTCCCATTCCATCTGGAATAAAGGAAAGTATCAAAGAGTAAGGAATTAAAATTATTGTATTTCCTAAAATATACTTTGAAGTTTTTTGCATTCCAATAACAACAGGCAACATTGGAACTTCAGCTTGTGCATATTCATCTTTAATTTTCATTGCAAGACACCAAAAGTGCGAAGGTGTCCAGACAAAAACAAGGAATCCAACTAAGAATCCTAAGAGATCCATGCTTCCTGTAGCTGCAGACCAACCAGCCCATGCAGCTGCACTACCTGCAATACCGCCAATTACAATATTTGAGGTGTTTAGGCGTTTGAGCCAAGCAGTGTAAATTATAACATAAGAGAAAATTCCTACTGCAATAAAGAATGCAGAAACTGCATTTAATGCAAAAAATCCGTAAATTACAGAGACACAACTAACAGCTAGACCATAAATCAAAACATTAGATGCTGCCATTCGTCCTGAGGGAATAGGCCTCTTGCTTGTTCGCTCCATTTTTGGATCAATGTCTCTGTCATAGTAGTGATTCAGAGCACTAGATCCAGCTGATGCCAATGCACCTGCAATAATGATGTGGAGATATGACCAATAATCTAGTTCAGGAGTACCTGGAACTAGTTTACTTGCAGCATACATAGATGTAACTGCTGTAATTACCAGAAGAACAACTATCCGCGGTTTGGATATCTCCATTATTTCATTAAATCCCAATCTCACTCTATCCTAGTCCAAAGCCATTTAATTTCTTCGTCCACTGATCCGTACCATTTCAAAAGGAATAAGTATCTCAGTCCTACCAGCTACGTTAAATGAGTAATTGGGACCTCATGATGCCAGGAATGGGACTCACAGCCATAGGATTGGCAGGAGTTGTCATATCATATGCTGAGATAGCACACACATTCATTGATGGAATGCATGCATTGACTGGTCTTACTATGTTCATAGGACTAATTTTCTTAGCAACAGGCATCTTAGATGGAGGGGTTTCAACTAGCAATAGAGCAAAGGCAACAGTTTTGGTAATTGCCTCCATTTCCTTAGGATTTGGAATGTATGCATTTACGATGAATACTTCGGCTTATACTGTTACAATAGCTGGAATCTTGTTGGCAATAGCGTTTCCTGCAATCATCATAGCATATCTTGCAATGAAGCACCCACAATATTTGAAACCAGTAGGTTCCATAGTTGGAATGGCATCAGCTGCAGGAATTATTGCATGGGTTGCATTTGGATTTGTTAGTCCAGACCAATATATGATTCCACAAGTAGAAGTAGAAGAACCAAGTGTTGAAGAGATTGCACCAACAGGACCAGTATTTACAATTGAAATTCTTGAGGGCTCAGCTGAAGAAGGAAATCCAGATTATGGACCAGATGCAGCAGTTGTTCAACAAGGGCATGTTGTAGAATGGATAAATGTAGATTCTGTTGCACACACTGCAACTAGTTCTGCAGACTTTGGAGAAACATTTGACACAGGACTATTAGGAGCAGGAGAATCATTTACACTTGATACAACTAATTTGGAAATTGGTGAATACGAATACTTTTGTATTGTACATCCTTGGATGGTTGCAACATTAACAATTGAGGGTGCAAAAGAGCCAATCAAAGTAGTAATGCCAGAAGGAGCAGCACTTCCAGAAGAAGGTCAAATTTATTATGATCCTGAAGTAATCACAGTATCTGTAGGAGATACCATTCTATGGGATAATGCAGATAACACAGTACACACTGTAACATCAGGTATACCACCTGCAGATGCAACAGGAGTATTTGATTCTGAGATGATGATGGCAGGAGATAGTTTTGAATTTACATTTACAGAAGCAGGAACTTTTGATTATTACTGTACATTCCATCCATGGATGGTCGGAACTGTTAACGTAGAATAGATTTGCAGAAAATTATCTTAACAAGTTCAGATAAAAAAATTCTAACAGAGCATGCTGAAAGTGAAAGACCAAATGAATCATGTGCAATATTATTTGGTAAAGCAGGTGTTGTTTCAGAAGTATTTTTGACAAAAAATATTGAAGAATCACCAGTAAACTTTACCATTTCAAATGACCAACTTATTGAAGGATACAAGATTGCAGAAGAGAAAGGAGTAGATGTCATAGGTATTTTTCACTCACATCCAAATTCTGAGGCATATCCATCAAATACAGATAAAAAATTCATGCAAAGTAATCCTGTTGTATGGATAATTTACTCAGGAGTAAACAAGGATTTTAAAGCATACATACTAGAATCAGAAATTAAAGAAATTATAATTGAAGAAAATTAAGCCTTCCGAAATGTGGCCTGTGTTCCATCAGCCATTTCAAGAATTGACTTGTCTGGAGATATCACTTTACCAAGAATGTTTACAGGAGAGGCAGGTGTTATTTCCCCGGGTTTGCCAATTGGAGTAGACCCATAAAATAAACAGATAGCTTTACCTGTTGGCCAGTAAGCAACATCATTTAGTTCTACAGGAGATTTTGCATTTTCTTCAGGTTGATTGATTGGAGACTTTGAAGAATAGATTTCATCACCCCAAACATTAAGATCCACAGTAAAGGGTAGTTTTTCAATAAACTCATTTACAGTTTTTGGAGAATGAGAGTCATCTAATTCTAATATTATTTTTTTAGAATCAACATCAACATGGATTTCATATTTCATGCTCTAGAATATCATTTTGAATTAAATATGCCTTTTTTTGATTAAAATTATGGAAATTCACGTATACGACACTTATGTCAAAGCAGCAGATGGTCATACCATGCACTTTGATGTAATTACTGGTGAAAAAGATCACGATAAAGCCATTGCATATGGTAAAGAGTGGTTAAAATCCATTGGAGAAGAAAATGCAACAATGACTCAAAATGAATGTCAGTTTTGCCACTCCCAAGGAGCACCAGAGCCTGTTGAACAGGCAATTAAGGAAAACGGCTACTTTATCCAAAAAATGGAAGGCTGTCCTTAAACATTTTTTCCTTTTTCTATAAGACACATTTTTTAGATTAACAACATACTTGCTTGTATGGATGAACAAAAATATTCAAAGTGGACAGTAGAAGGAGATAAGAAAACAAGATGGATTTGTGGTTGTTTTCAAACTGCAGATAATTACTTCAAATTCTGTGATGCACACAATAAAACTTTGAAAAAAGCAATTCAAGCTCAGATTGATGAATTAGATATGACTTTGATTGTTGATGAAAATTAAAGTGCAATAATTGCAACAAATGCAGACACGAATACAATTGCAATTGTGTTTAAGAGTTTGATTACAGTGTTAAGTGCAGGACCTGCTGTATCTTTGTAAGGATCACCAATGATGTCACCAACAACTGCTACTTTGTGAACTTCAGAGCCTTTTTCACCTTTCATTTCAACTAATTTCTTTGCATTATCCCATGCACCACCAGTGTTTGCCAAGTGGTATGCAAGTAGGATTCCAGTAACTACAGAACCCATAAGTAATCCAGCTACTGCAGTTGGACCTAGTAAAACACCCAAAATTATTGGAGAAATGATTGCAACGATTGCAGGTTTCCAAAGTTCTCGGATAGAAGCAACAGTTGCAATATCTACACATTTAGCATAATCAGGTTTTGATTCACCAGTAAGAATTCCTGGATCTGATTTGAATTGTCTTCTTACCTCGTCTACCATCTTTCCAGCAGCACGAGATACACCGTTAATTAGTTGGCCAGTAATGATAAATGGAATCAATCCACCAATCAAAAGACCAACAATAATTGCAGGATTTGTTAAACTATAATCTAAATCTAAAACACCCTCAAAGACATGAGCAGCCTCAAATTGGAATGCTTGAATCATAGCCAATGCAGCTAGTGCAGCACTTGCAATTGCAAATCCCTTTGTAACTGCTTTAGTAGTATTACCAACTGCATCAATCTCATCTGTAACTTTACGATTTTCTTCACCCATTCCAGTCATCTCAACAATACCACCGGCATTATCGGCAATTGGACCAAATGCATCAATACTTAGAACAATTCCTGCAAGACTTAGCATTGCCATTGCAGTTAAGGCAGTTCCAAATATTCCATACAATACTGGGTCTGCACCTTCAGGAGCTGCAGCAGCAGCAATACTGTATGAGATGATAATTGCAACAACTAGTGCAATCATGAATGGTCCTGTTGATTGCATTCCTTTGATAATTCCCATTAATGTTAATGATGCATATCCCCACTTTGCAGAATCTGCAATTTCGTTTACTGGTCCATGTTTGTAGCTAGTGTATTGGTCTGTGATTTTTTGAATCACAGGTACTAAAATAACACCAATTACTGTTGTTCCAAACAAAGCAATTCCTGCAGAAGACTGTTCAATGAATTGTGTGATAAATACATAGTTTAATGCAATTGCAATTCCAGCTGAAACATAAAACGAACGATTAAGGGGTTTCATTACATCAGTCACACCTTTAGAGCCAACAATGACAACACCAATAATTGATGCAATCATTCCAGAGGAACCAATAAGGATTGGATAAAGGAAATAGTTTGGTGCGCCAATTAATGCTGCAATTAGTAATGCTGCTAAAATTGTAACAATATAAGATTCATAAACATCAGAACCCATTCCTGCTGCATCTCCAACGTTATCTCCTACGTTGTCTGCAATAGTTGCAGGGTTTCTAGGATCATCTTCAGGGATGTTTGCTTCAACTTTTCCTACCAAGTCTGCACCCATGTCTGCAGCCTTTGTGAATATACCGCCACCAATTCTGATGAATAATGCAATTAGACTTGCACCAATTCCCACACCAGCAATTGTGATTGGGTCAGGAAATATAACATACAGACCAGCGATTGCCATTAATGCCATTGCAGGTACTGCAAGACCAACAGTTGCTCCGCCTCTAAAGGCCATAGCAAATGTCTTTCCAAGTCCATCGCTGCTAAGATGTGCAGCTCTTACTGCTGCTTTTACTGTAATTTTTAATGAAATAATTCCTGCAACAGCTGATAATGCTGCACCAACTGCAAATGCAAGACCATTTGATGGAGTAAGAAATGCTCCAATAATCACAGTTAATGCAATTGCAACAGGAATGATAATTTTCATCTCTCTTTTTAGAAATGCTGCAGCGCCAACTTTGACTGCATTTGAGATATCCATCATCTCTTGTGTTCCAGAAGGTTGCTTTGAAATCCAAGCAACTAATCCGCCGGCAACTAAAAATGATGCAATTCCTGCGATAAATGGCAGAATCTCAGCGATTTCCATGTTATACTCGCTTGCCTATTTCTGGGAAATATAAATCAAATAGCGGAAACTTTGCTTCTTTTCCTATATGGCAAAAAGGATTTGCCACGCAAGCCCTGTCTCACTAGATTGTTGAATCTTTTTCCATGTGCAAGATATGGAAATCGCATATGGATCAATTCATGAACAATTGTATTTTCAAGAGTCTTTTCATCAGGGATTTTTCTTACATTTATGAAAACTAGATTGTGTTGAAGATAGGACACCCCATAATACTTGTAAGCAGATGTACGTCTTCCTTCAGTCATCTCCTTTGGAGCATCTAGAACTTCTTTTGTAGTTAATAGAATTGTGGGTTCAGAAATGGAGAATCTGTTAGAGTAAATTCCAACTTTTTCTAAAATTTGTAATTTGAGTTCAGGATCAAGTTTCACATTATCCAATCATGTAATCTGTGTTTATCTTGGAATGTCAATTGTTGTAAGAAATTTGGTTGATTTTCATTCTTCAAAATTATGAATTAATAGGGTCAGAGGTTTTAGTAGTGTAATCACGAGTCATACAGCCACCGTCTCATCATACCCCGTTATTCCATTAAATCAAGTAGACTTTGTGCTTTATTTCTAATTTCGGAAGTAATTTTGACTATCACTAGTCCTTCATTTGGTTGACCATACAATACAACAGAATTTTCAGGTGCATGAATACAAACGGGCAATACCAAAAGGTCTTCTTCGCCAGTTACAAGAATCCGTATTGGAGATTCCATCAAAAATGCCTTTTTGATTAAATCAATACTTTGAGAGGTGATTTCGGCAGGAGGATTATCAACAGTTATCTCAGTGGCATTTGCAAGTTTTGGCGGTTCTCTTTTTTCTCTTTTTTCTATACCATCTACAATTTGCAATGACGGAATTAAATCAAAACTAATCATCTTTTCAGTGGTTCTATCACCAACTGTAATTATGTAGGAATTTTGTTCAATGTGTTTGAGAATAGTTTCCTTATCAGTCTGACTTTCAGGTAAAAGAACACCTAAAGGAATTTTCATTTGCTCTCTTAGAGAATTAGGTAACTTCACAAAAATCGATTCTAGTTGGTACTTGCCTCTGGAGCAGATTCTTCATTAGAGCCTTCAGACTCCATCTCTTCTTGAAGTTTTGCTGCAAGAATACTACATTGTGCTGCAATATTTTTAGCAGCAATTCTAATTGCATCTGCACTTGGAGAATCAGGATTTGTAATCATGATTGGTTTTCCTAAATCAGAGCCAGACATGATTCCAGAGTTTAATGGAATTTCACCTAAGAAAGGCATGTTAAACTGTTCACTAATTTTCTTTGCACCACCATCACCAAAGATGTAATGTTTTTCATCACAATTAGGACAAATAAAGTGACTCATGTTTTCAACAACACCAATAATTGGAACATTTAGTTTTTCAAACATTCCAATTGCTTTTACTGCAACATTACTTGCAACATCTTGAGGAGTTGTAACAACTAGAATTCCAGTAATTGGAATTGTTTGTGCAAGAGTTAATGGGATATCACCAGTTCCCGGAGGAAGATCTACAATAAGATAATCCAAGTCAGACCAGTTTGTATCAACTAGAAACTGTTTAAGAATACCAGATATGATTGGGCCACGGTAAATTGCTGCTTGATGTGCTTGTTCAGCAAAGAAACCAAATGAAACAACTTTGAGACCGTTTGATTCTGCTGGTTGAAGTTTGTTGTCTTCAACTTCCATAAATCCATCTTTCATTCCAAGCATCAAAGGAATACTTGGTCCGTAGATATCAGCATCCAGTAATCCAACTTTTGCACCTGTTTGTTGTAGTGCTAAAGCTAAATTCAGAGATACGGTTGATTTTCCTACACCACCTTTTCCACTTGCAACACCAATAATGTTTTTGACGGTAGCCATTCCAGTGTCTGCATCAAGTGAACGTCCTTCCATAACTTTTGCAGTTACATTCATGTCAAAGTTTTTCAATTCAGTGAGTTCACCGATTGCTTTTCTTACATCATCTTCAATTTCGACGTTGAAAGGACATGCAGGAGTAGTTAATTCTAAGGTAAATTTCAAATTGCCATCATTAAGTTCCAAGTCTTTGATCATTCCCATTGATACAATGTCTTTTTTCAAGTCAGGATCAATTACAGTACTAAGTTTTTCAAGAACTTGATCTATGCCAACCATTGCGTCAAAAAACCCGTCTACATTATTTAAACATAAGTCGGAGGCAAAAAGAAATTATCATTATTTTGGAAAATTAGCAAAATCTTTGGAAAAATGTGCTCAAATTACCCAAAGATTCATAAATTGAAATTCAAGAAAAACAGCACAGTTGTTTTCTATATCTACCCTAGTTGATGTTGTCAGGATTCCTCCAAGCTTGTTTGGAACCACACTCAAAAAGGCAGCAGTAAACATCCTCAAAGAAAAGTACGAGAGTATGATTAATGCAGATTTAGGTTATATCATTATGATTTTAGATGCCAAAGTAGACGAGATGGGAAAGATGATTGCCGGAGATGGCGGAACATTCCATAGAGTTCAATTTGAAGCATTAACATTTTATCCAAAATTACAAGAAATTGTACAAGGTGAAATTGTAGACATTACAGACTTTGGTGCATTTGTAAGAATTGGTCCTACTGATGCATTACTTCACTTGTCACAAGTAATGGATGATTACCTAAAGAGTGATGTAAAATCTGGAATGATTTTAGCTAATCAAAGTGGAAGAACACTAAAAGTTGGTTCTACACTTCGTGCAAGAATTACCGCAGTATCATTAGGTAAAGCAGCTGCAATGGGAAAAATTGGAATCACATGCAGACAACCATTCCTTGGTGCAGATGAATGGATTGCAGAAGAAATTAAGAAATCTTCTGGTGGTGCAGAAGAACCAGCAAAAGAAGCTAAAGTAGAGGCAAGTTAAGATGGCACGAGAAATGGCATGCAGAAAATGCAAGTATGTAACAGTTGGAAAAGTTTGTCCAGTATGCAAATCATCAGATTTAACACCAGATTGGAGTGGAGTAGTTCTAGTAGTAGATCCAACAAACTCTGAGATTTCAAAAACACTTGGCATTACTCAAAAAGGCAAGTATGCAATCAAAGTAACATAAAATTTCTAAATCTTTAAAATCAAACTCACGTTTTATCATAATGTTGGCATTTAATTCTAAAAAGCAGTTATTACAATTCCTAGCTGAAGATATCGGTAAAGGAGACATTACAAGTGCTTTACTACCAAAAAAAAGAATCACAGTTAGAATAATTTCAAGAGAACCAGCAATCGTGGGAGGAGTTGAATATGCAAAACAAATTTTCAAAATTAAAGGATGTAATGCAAAAATTTTGAGAAAAGATGGCTCAAAAGTGAGGCCAAATCAAGTAGTGATGAGCATATCAGGTGATGCAAGAAAGATTCTAACATGTGAGAGAACAGCACTGAATCTTTTAACAAGAATGAGCGGTATTGCAACTCAAACAAACAAACTTGTAAAGAAAATTCCAAAAAATACAAAACTCTACGCTACAAGAAAAACTGCACCGGGATTACGATACTTTGACAAAGAAGCAGTTGAAATCGGAGGAGGCAAAAAACACAGATTACGACTAGACGAAATGGTTATGATTAAAGACAATCACATTGCAGTAGAAAGTTCACTAGAATCATTAATAAAAAAAGCAAAAAAGAAACACAAAAAATTTGAAGTTGAAGTTGAAAATACTGCAGATGCCGTTCTTGCTGCAAAAGAAGGTGCAACAATAATCATGCTAGATAACTTTACTCCAAATCAGATTAAAAAAACAATTACAGTTCTAAAAAATCAAAAATTACGAAACAAAGTTTTACTTGAAGCATCAGGGGGAATCAATTCCAAAAACATTTCCAAATACGGACAAACAGGAGTAGATATCATATCAGTTGGAAGTATTACAAATTCTGTCAAAGGAATTGACATGAGTTTAGAGGTTTAGGATTCTAATTCTTCTAAGAGTTGTTTTACTGATTTATTTTTTGGATCAACTTCTTTTATTTTAATACAGCATTGAATGGCACGTTTGTTCTCACCTAATTTTTGATGAGCATATGCTTTTAGTAACAATGCATCAACATCATACTCTCCAATTTCAAGGGATTTATCAAGATAGGAGATTGCAGTCTTGTACATGTTTTGCACATAGTAAATACTCCCTACCATAAACAGAGTATCTTGATGGTTTGGAAGCTTTCTAAGCAGATTCAAGCCTACCTTGAGGGCTTCTGCATATTTTTTGTCTTTGAGTAATTTTTTAAATTCCTTGAATTTTTTTTGATTCTCTTTTAGATTAGGATCCTTAGGAGACCTACTGAATAATCCAACCAAAACAGTCACACAATTAGCTTATTGCAAGCATTCTATCAATTGCCAAACGTGCCTTGTCTGCAATTTCTTTTGGAACAGTTACAATGTTTTTCTCATTTACAAGTGCATCATAGACTTTTTCAAGGGTGATCATCTTCATGTATTGACATTCAGCTTTTTCTGAAGCAGGAATGAATTTTTTATCAGGATTTTGTTGTCTCATTCTGTATAAAATTCCAGTCTCAGTTGCAACAACAAAGTTTTTAGCTTTTGACTCTTTTACATGATTTAGCATTCCTTCAGTTGAAAGAATTGAGACCTTTTGATTATCAAAGCTTCCATCAGCAACATCATACATCATTGGAGTAGTACAGCTACATTCGGGATGAATAACAAATTCTGCATCTTTCATCGAATCTAGTTTTTGTGTAACATCTTCAGGAGTGATTCCTGCATGGACATGACATTCACCTGCCCATATGTGCATGTTTTTTCTACCAGTCATTTTTGCAACATAAGATCCTAAGAACATGTCTGGCAAAAACAAAATTTCTTTATCTTCCGGAATTGCTTTAACAACATTTACAGCATTTGATGATGTACAACAATAATCAAGTTCTGCTTTGATTTCTGCAGTTGTGTTAACATATCCAACTGCAATTGCATCTGGGTGTTGTTTCTTCCAATTTCGTAATTCATCAACAGTGATTGAATCAGATAGTGAACATCCTGCTTCCAAATCAGGCAAAAGTACCTTTTTGTGGGGACTGATAATTGCTGCAGTTTCAGCCATAAAGTTCACACCGCAGAAAAGAATTGTCTTTTGAGGAACTTTGGCTGCTTGCCTTGATAATCCTAAAGAGTCACCTGTAAAATCTGCAACGTCTTGAACATCGGGAATTTGATAATTGTGAGCAAGAATGACTACGTCTTTTTCTTTTTTGAGACGTGCAATCTCTTCTTTGAGGTTAGGGGTTTGTTGTACGAGCATAAACCACAGAAAATTTGAGTGGTAGGGATTTAAAGAATGGGATCTCGCCTAGAATTTTCACATATGTGGATAATATTGGCAATTATTGCCATGTTATGTGCCAATTTGAATATCATCTGAACAATATTTTTTCAGAGTTTCAATTGCAGATAAAATTGCCAATCTACTTGTCTTGGGATTATTTGCATCAGGGATATTTTCTATTGTAAACGTCATCTTTCCGAACTTGCCTGCAGCTACAATATGATGGGTGTTCTTGTCAGTGTCAGGATCAGCAATAATTTTGACACCAGTTTTTTCACTACCAATTCCAGCCAACGATAAAAGAGCTGCAACATTGATGTTTGCAGGAAACAGTGTGACAGCTTCTCTTGCAATTCCATCATAAATTACAGTAGAGGAAGTAATTTCATCTAAATTAATTTCTGAAGTTTCAAAAAACTTTGCACCCTTTAGTGAACGTGGGTGTTTTGTTGTTGTAATAGATATAGATTCTAATTCATCTTTGATTGATTTTAGTCCATCTAGTCCTGCAATAGCTCCTGATGGCAGATAAATTGTTTTTTTAAAGTCTTTACATGCATCAGATAAAATATCGTAAATTGACTCATCAAGTAATGCACCAACACTCATGATCATCAAGTCTTTTTTATTTTGTAAGACACTTAGTGCAACATCTTTTACTGCATCTTGAGATGCAGCCTCCACAACAATATCTATTGGTTGAGAAGATAGAAGATGTGAATTTTCAACAATCTCAGGTTTATTTTGTAATTTTTGAACAAGAGTAGAAGAAGCGTCTTTTGATTCATCATATACATGAGTTAGAGTTGCTGGAAAATTTTCAGAGTCTATTGCTAATGCGATTTGTGTTCCAATTGAACCACATCCAAGAAGTGCTATTCGTTTCAAACAGAATATCTAGAAAACATCACTTAATTAATCTAAAATAATGAGGCATTATTTGTCACATTATTATTAGAACATAGCAAAAACATCTACCGTGCAGGCTTAATTTAAAAAAATTCTCAGATATAATCAGGAGTTGTATTTTTGTCATTGATTTTCAATATTGAAATTAAAGAGAATGATTTATCATCAAATTATTTATGCAAATAAACTCAAAAAAAAATATGAAAAAATTTCAAATTTTAATAATTTTTACAATATTTCTTGTAGTTATTATTCAGCCAGCATTTGGGGATTTAGAATCACCAAGAAAACAAATCAAGTTAGGAACAACACCTGAAAAAATTACTTGTGATGAGGGACTAGTTTTAATGTTAAAGATATCAGGTATGCCTGCTTGTGTAAAGCCAACAACTGCTGAAAGATTAGAAGAAAGGGGATGGAAACAAATTATTCATAAATTTGAGAAAGCTGAAAAAGAGATTGAGACTGTACCTGCATCCCAAAATTCAATAGTGAATTTTTACATTTCAGATGACGATTTGAATACTAGTCATAGTGGTATTGACGTAATTAGTACAGAAGGTCTTTTTGAGTTCACAGTTAACGGAGTACCAATTCAAGGACCAAAAACAATGATTGAAACAGGGCCAGACACAGGGAAATTTTATCTAAAATTAGATTTACCAGATACAACCCAGCAAGACGATATTGTGTTGATTAGATATCTAGATCAAACAGATTCTGCTGGAGAAAAAAGAGTTTTAACAAAATCAATTACATTAACCAAAACGTTTGCTAAAGTTGAGACATACGGAGGCGGTTCTAGAATAGGTCATGAGTTTACATTGAGAGTCTATGAACCAGATGCAAACAAAGATTCAAAAGATGAAGACAAGATTCCGCTTAGTTCATTTGAATATAGAGGGGATGGAGGAATTAGAACCACTTTGGCCAATCCAAGATTTGATGCAAACTCTTGGGCATTAATTGAAACTGGGCCAAATACAAGTACATTTGAAGTAAAGATCAAAATTCCAAGAGAATTAGATGGTCAAACAATTCACATTGGAGACAAGTATGAAATTAGATACATTGACAAAAGTACACCTTCAGGAACTGAAGAAAAAGTAATTTTCAAAGGAAGAATTGGATAAATGGATCAGTTTTGTCAAGGTTCAGTATAACCTAAAGATTTTATTCAAACCAACGAACTATTGTTGTGCTCAATACTGTATACAAGGATGCCATCATCAATAGAGACAAGATGTTATCAATTCTAAAGGGCCCAAAATTTGAACAAATAATACAAAAGGCAAGGGAAAATTGGGTGGAATTTACGCCTGTAAAAGAGGAAGTTGTTACTGCAGGTATTGATTCAAGTTTCAACAATACAAAATTCCAGGGAATTGAACTTTGGGCAACTACGGCAGTATCCATCAAAGCAGATGGAGAAGTACTAGTTGATTTACATGATTCAGGATTAGGCTCAGATACTGATCTTTCACGAATTGCAAGTAAGATGGAGATTGATGCTTGTGAGAAAACAGTGGATCAAGTAGATCTGGTATTAATGGACGGTTCCTTGCATTCTCAATTTATGACAAGACAATCAACTCTGGATGCACAAGTAGTAAGAGCAATGAAAAAAAGAGACAATGTAATCTTCATTGCAAAAACATCTAACACAAAAAAACAATTTGAAAAACTAGGCTCTCTTGCAGGAGATATTTTTTACTATAATCACGTTACAAATAATCCAGGATTCAGTAAATTGTTTGTAGAGAAAAAATATGGTTCAGACAAAGTAATATCATCTACATTTGCTAGACTTAGTGACTCTACACCCATAATAAAATTGGAATTTCTAGGAGAACAACATGATGAAAATGATATAAAATCAGTTTTGAATAAATTATACAAAACAAGTATCGGAGGATACCCATATGCACTAAAGCTTGCACACAATAACTGTAAAATATCTGATAAAGAACTTGCAAAAATGGTTAGTTTGTTAGGTCTGAGTAATGAGATTGGTTCACGCGAGGTATTAGGTTGAGTTTAGGATTTGTAATTGGTGAATCAAAACCAACATTTGTAACTGCAATCACATCAAGAGCATTATCTGTTGGAGAATATATCAAAATTGGTTCTGATGAAGGCAAAATTTTAGGACTGGTAGAAAAATCATCAGTGACAAGTGCAGCATTTGCAGATGTTAGAAACTTTGATGAAGCCGCTGAAAGTACAGAGATTGCAGAATTAAACAAAAGAGACAAGACGTTTATTGCACATATTGGAATTTTGGGATTTTTAGATAATCTGAGAAAGGGACAGTCAATCATTCCTGCAATTCCACCAATTCCAGGCACAGAAATCACTCAACCAAGTAAACAAGACCTTGAAGATATATTCAGTCCTAAAAATGAAGGATGGGTAAAAATCGGAAACCTTTTGAGAAACAAGACAATCGATGTCAAAGTAAATT
The DNA here is from genome assembly GCF_054515815.1 of Nitrosopumilus sp. S6. NCBI lineage: Archaea > Thermoproteati > Nitrososphaerota > Nitrososphaeria > Nitrosopumilales > Nitrosopumilaceae > Nitrosopumilus > Nitrosopumilus sp. S6. Next base: position 16,833 of record NZ_JBTNRI010000008.1, on the reverse strand, counting down.
TAGATAAAATTGTCTCAAGACATTTAGGAATTTTAGCAATGACAGGTATGGGGAAAAGTAATCTTGTATCACTAGTTACAAAACAAATTTCAAAACTAAAAGGAACAGTAATAATTTTTGATTATCACAATGACTACACTACACTAAACATTCCAAGAATTAATGTAATTGATGCAAAAATTAATCCAAGACTATTAGATGCAGATCAACTTTCAGAAGTTTTAGAGATTAGAGACGGTGCAAATGTTCAGCAAAGAGTTTTGAGAATGGCATTTACAAAACATGTCAAAGAATCAAAAGAATTTTGGAGTAAGTTAGAAAATGAGGTAGAGTTTATTGTAAATTCAGAGGATAAAAAACTAAAAGAAATCAGGACATCAGCATACAGAGTTCAAGACATCATAGATGAAGCCCAAAGAAGATTTGAAGATATTTTGGATCCTGACATGGGAGACCCAATTAGTTTTATCAAAGAGGGGCGTACTAATATCCTCAATATTTCAGAGCTATCTGAAAAACAAGCAAATGTTGCAGTGGCATTTTACTTGCAACAACTTCTCAAAGATAGAAAAGATGCAAGTATTGCAAGACATGGTAAAAGTAAAAGAGAAAGAAATTATAGATTCAATTCCCCAATTTTTGTAATTATTGAAGAAGCACACGTATTCATTCCAAAAGATCATGATACAAGTGCAAAATATTGGGCAGCAAAAATTGCCAGAGAAGGAAGAAAGTTTGGATTGGGTTTAGGAGTAGTATCTCAGCGACCTCGAAGTGTGGACCTAAATGTTCTCAGCCAAATGGGTTCATTTGCAATTATGAAAATAATTCAAGAAGATGATCAACGCCAAATAGCCTCAGCAACAGAGTCAACTAGCCGTGAATTGATTGCTCAATTGACCTCACTGAATGTAGGTGATGCAGTACTGGTTGGACAATGGACAAACTTGCCATCATTAGTTCATGTAGAAGAGGTAAAAGAGAAGATTATGGGAGCAGACCAAAGTGCAGTTAATGCATGGGCTAATGCAGAAAAAATGAAAGAAGTGGCAGTTGAATCAACGCAAGGACTAGTTCAAAAAGATTTGTTGTTAGACTAATGCAGTTTTCACATATTTCAGATACTCATTTAGGACTAGTACAATATGGTTCAGAAGAACGTGAACAAGATGTTTATGATGTGTTTAATCAATCAATTGACACATCAATTAAAGATCATGTTGATTTTGTAATTTTTGCAGGAGATATTTTTCATGTTCCTAATCCAAACGGTACTGCAATTGTACAAATGGCAAATGGATTAAAAAGATTAAAACAAAATAACATAGATTCATTTTTTATTTTAGGAGAACACGATATTAGTAGGATTAGAACAACTCCAATTCCTTATGTGTATCATAATTTAGAATTCTCAAAATATATTGGTCAAGGAAAACCAATTGAATACAAAGGAGTTCTTCTTGCAGGATTTGACAAGATAAGAAAAACAGAGATTCCACAATATGAAGAAAAATTTGCAGAGGTAGACAAAGTTGCACAAAATTTTTCAGGACACAGGATTTTAGTTTTACATCAAGGAGTAACAGAATTTAACAAATTTGCAGGAGAGTTACAGTCAACTGATCTTCCAAAAAATTTTACATACTATGCAATGGGGCATCTTCACGACACAGATATCAAAAAATTCAATCATCTAAACGGACCAATCGTATATCCGGGTTCAATTGAATTAACAACAAGTGAAGGAATTAAAGAAACAAAGAAAGGATTTTTCCAAGTAGACATTTCAGGACAAGAAGCAAAACCAAACTGGATTGAGCTTGATACAAGACCACAATTCTCATTTAAAACAGATTATCTGAAATTATCAAATACCATTGATGAGATTTCTGAGAAAATTACAGGTTTTTCAAAAAAACCCATAGTTGAAGTTAATATTCAAGGAGAAAACATAGAGACAGACCACATTCAGGCACAAATTGCAAGGCTAAATTCAATGGTCTTGAGATGTTTTTGGAGAATCAGTACAAAGCAAATTTCTGATTCTTCAGTATTTCTTGACAGACCAAATATCATTGATGATGAAATGTATAGACTATCAGTTGACGCACTAGGCTCAGAACAAGCTGCTAATCTTGCAGTCAAAGAACTTCTTCCAGTTTTAGCATCAGGGCAGATTCAAGAAGCATCACAGATAATCATTGAAAATTTTGAGAAATTCAAAAAGGAGAAAAAACAATGATCAGTACAATTGAGATAGGTGATTTTTTAGCGCATTCAGATACAAGATTAGAGTTTGATAATGGTGTAACTGTTTTTGTAGGACACAACGGTGCAGGAAAATCAAGCATTATTGATGCAATTACATTTGCATTGTTTGGACAGCATACAAGAAAGTCTAACAAAGGTCTTATCAAACGAGGCTCAAACCAGGGATATTCCAAAGTCAATTTTTCTGTAAATGGAAAGTCCTTTGAGGCTGTAAGGAAAATTGATAGTAAAGGAACCCTCTCAGCAAAGTTTACTGAAATCATTGGAGATGAAAAAATAGAAATCGCTGCAGGTGAACGAAAGCAATTCGGAGAATCAATGACACATGAAGTTGAAAAAGCAATTGGTCTTGACTTTGAAAAACTAAAAGTGGCATCAATTGTACAACAAGGAGAGTTAAATGCAATAATTAATGCAAAGCCAAAAGAATTCAAAGAATTACTAAATGCAATTATAGGAATTGACAAGTTGGATGTAGCTTCTGAATCAATGAAAATAGTTAACAAAGAATTTCGTGAAAATATCAGAAATAAAGTAGGATATGATGATACACATATTGAAATTTTATCAAGAGAATTAGAAAGATACCAAAGTGAAATCAAAGAATCAGAACCTCAAAAAATACAATTAGAAACTAAACAAAGGCAACTACAAAATGAAGTTGATGAGTTAAGGAAAAAAGTAGAAACAGATGCACCAAAAATTGACAAACTCAGTCAATTGGAATCCAGGAAAAAAGAACTAGTAGCATATGCAAAAGAGGCAATTCATGAAATTCAGCAAGAAATAAGTGAAAATGAGCGTAAAATACGGGATTGTGAGGGATGTTTTGAGCATGCAAGTCTGAAAGATGATTTAGAATCTAAAATTCAAAAAGTAGAGCAGGCAGTAGAAGACACATTAAAGAAGATACAAGAGATGAAAAGTCAGATAGCATCTCTTAGAGAAAAACAACTGCTTGCAGAAAAACTTCAACTAAAAGATAACAAATGCCCTGTTTGTGATTCAGATGTAGAAAAATTAAATCCATTATTCCAAGAAGAACATCTAAAACAAGAACTAAAGTCACTACAAGAACAAATAATTTTAAAAGAAAAAGAACATGAAATGTACAACCAAAAAAGAAAAGAGTTCTCAGAAAAACTGCAATTTGCAAGAGATGCAGAAGCAACGCTCAGAGCACATTCAATTTCTTCAAAAGAACAATTAGACAAAATTCAAGAAGAGGTACAAACAAAAAAAGATAACATACAAAGAATTCCCTCAAGTACTAATCTAGTTGAGATATCGCAAATTGATTCACATGCAAGAACAATTTTTGAAAGTATTTCAAAACTAGAATCAGAAACAAGTGGATTTAATGAACAAGAATTTTTGAATTTAAAAAAGAACGTCAATGAAAAACAGATGGAATTATCAAGAATTGATCAACAGATAGGAGCAATTTTAGAAAAAATCTCAAAAGGGGTTGAACAAATTAAAATTTTTGAAAATGCAATTTCAGAACTAAGTATTGTAAAAGAGTATGTTACAAATCTTGATGATATTCAAAATAATGTGTTTAGTAGAGATGGTCCGGTTGCCACAAGTTTAAGATCATGGGCATTAAATGCAATTTCAGCAAAGGCATCAGAGTATCTTGCGTTGCTCAATACCAAAATTCAGAGAATCCAACTCACTGAAAAAGCCAGAGATATTTCAATAATTTGTAATTCAAAGAGTGAAGAACTAGATTTAGAATCACTTAGTGGTGGAGAAAAGGTCAGTGTGGCATTATCCTTGAGGCTAGGAATGGCAAGTCTTCTAGGGGCCTCAAATCTCAACTTGATGATCCTAGATGAGCCAACAACTCACCTTGATGCAGAAAGAAAAAAGTCATTGGTAGGTGTATTATCCCAATTATCAAACATTTCAAATTCTGAAACACCAATGCAGTTTATCATAATTACACATGATGCAGAAATTTTTGAAGATTCAACAGTAGAGCAGATTTACAAATTTGAATCATCTGAACAAGGTAGTAAAGTCGTATTACTAAACTAAGGAAATTTTTGTAATTATTCTACGTGAATAATTCCAGTCATCCAAGGATGAACCATACAAAAGTAATCAAAAGTTCCTGCTTCTTCAAATGTAAATTCAAAAGTTGCACCAGACATGAATAGTCCTGAATCAAAGACTCCAGTTGGACCAGCATTAACATTTCCACTTGTTACAGTGTGAGCTGCAGTATCATCATTGCTCCAAGTAACTGTGGCGCCAACTGCTACAGTTGCATCATAAGGCAAGTAGCACTCATTAGTGTCTTCACATCCAGGGACACCAGAACCTTCAGGTGAAGAAATAGTTAATGACATTGGTAAATCAGATTGTGGTTCAGGTTCTGGCACAGGTTCTTCAATTACAGTCGTTTCTGAATCATCAGTTACAACAATGACACCAGTCATCCAAGGATGAACCATACAAAAGTAATCAAAAGTTCCTGCTTCTTCAAATGTAAATTCAAAAGTTTCACTGGCCATAAACAAACTAGAATCAAAGACTCCAGTTGGGCCATCTTGCATTGAGCCACTTGTTACAGTGTGAGATGCAGTATCAATATTGTTCCATTGTACAGTATCACCCACTGAAACTGTGATAGAGTAAGGCAAGTAGCACTCATTGGTTTCCTCACATCCTGGTCCTCCAGAACCTACTGCAACATCTACTTGATGAATTCCAGTTGCAACTGGAATAGTCTCTACTGGTTTTGGTTCAGGCTTTGGTTCAGGCTTTGGTTCAGGCTTTGGTTCAGGTTTTGGTTCAGGTTTTGGTTCTGCTACAATGCATTCGCCAACATAATCAAGTTTAACATTAGCAGCATCTAACATACAGGAATTTCCATAAGTTTCACCATCAACACCACACATAGGATCCCACTGCATTGTACAAGCAGTTGGTCTTTCTTCAACGACTCTAGGTTCAATAATCTCATCAGGAGACATTGCAATAAATCCAAGAGATATTGCTACCAAAACTCCAACTACACCTATAATTCCATAAGAAAAATTCATCTCATCCACCTGTTAACTTTGCAAACTTCTCGTTCTTACTTAACTTTTCCATAAATTCGATATTAGATAGTGCTACAACAGCAGATTCTACAACTGGCTTATCAGGATCGTTTAATGCCTTTTCCAAGGCATCTTTTGCATCTTTATTTCCAACAACACCTAATGCAATTGCAGCTTCATGTCTTACAAACATGCTCGGATCATTTAGAGTCGCATCAGTTAGTGGAGGAACTGAGCTAGAATAACACATTTGACCTAAAGAAAAGGCAGCTTCATGTCTTACCAATTCATTATCATCATTTTTCAAAACTTTAGCAATGTAAGGAACCTTGTCTTCTCCACCAAAATCAACTAAAATACAAGTGGCTCTTGTTCTAACAACATAATCAGGATGATCTAAAAGTTTTACAAAGTATTCAGTGTCTTTTTGCTCATATTTTTTTTCCATTTCAGCAAAAAGTGTCAATCGATCATCAGTAACTACTTGCAACGTTTTTTGAGATTTTTGCGTCCTATATTTAGTTAATCAGAAGAAATTTCAAAATTTTAGAGGTATGTATTTAATGGAAAAAGTACGATGGTGTCTCATGAGCGCAGTAATTGGCCAAAAAGCACCAAACTTTGGGGTCTCAGAATGGGTTCAAGGTGCACCAACAAATTTTGACCAAGAAAAAGACCACATTGTTCTAGTTGAGGTATTCCAAGTAAACTGCCCAGGATGTTTTATGCATGCATTGCCTGAAGCAATTGAGATTTACAACAAATACAAAGATGAGGGGGTAAGAGTAATTGGAATTGCGACTGCTTTTGAGGATTTTGATAAAAACACATTAGATAATTTGAAAATGCTGGCAGAGACAGGAGAGGTAATTGGAGAAACTAAAAGTGCATTTCAAATGAGCGGGCAATTACAAGAAGGTAACAAACTACCATACAAAATTCCATTTCCCTTAGCAATGGATAATTTGGTAAAGACAACAGGCGAAATTAGCCAAGAAAAGATCATGCAGTTTATCTATCCACAAATTCCAGAATTTGACTCACAGCCTGAAGAATACAAAAATCAAATCATACAAAGGGTCAAAGATTACATGAAATCAAAGGAATATTCTGCTGAGACATTTGAAAAGTTTGCACTACAAGGAACCCCATCAACTATTCTAGTAGACAGAAAAGGAATCCTAAGAGACGTGTCATTTGGTCAAGTTGGGCAAACAGAGTCAATGATTCAAAAACTACTCAACGAAGACTAGATTATACGATTAAGACAGCAATAATAGACAACAATACAGCTGTGATAAACCCTCCAATAATAGCAATTTTTGAGTTATCCACAAGGTTTGATTTTGAATTCTAAATTTTAAGGATTTGTAAAAAACATTAATTCAAATCAAAACAACATAGAACATGGAAGAAGGACAAATTATTGTTCCATTGTTAATTGTAGCAGCAGTTGGAATTTTGGTAGGAACAAGAATATGGATTATGTTTAAAAAATAGATTTTAGATTCTTTTAATTCCCAAAATTACAATTGCAGGCAATCCAACATACATTCCGATGTTTAGAATAATTAATGACACTCCAATGGATAAGACTTCAGATTCTGTTTGAGCATAATCCATCAAAGATAATGTTGTAATCATAGGGGTAATTCCAGCCTTGATTATTTCATTGAATACTGGATTTTCTCTTTGATAATCTGCTACTTGGGGACTAAATGAATAGTAAAATGTGTTAAATGAGTTCATAAATGACTTTCCAGATTCTGTTTGCAGCAATTTGTTATCTCTTAATTCTCTTAACTGTTGGACTTGAGGTGCAAGTTCAGAACCAAATGTTGCAGTTGCAATCAGACAACCGCCTCCAGGCTCTTTAGAAGTGTCTTTATTATCAGGAATGGGTTCTACAATTTCTTTTATGCCAACAAGGGCATTTGTTCCAATAATATCGATTTTGTTATTTCCAATTCCAGTAAAATTTAGGGTGATAAATGAAATTCTTTTATTTGATTTGAATTCTTGAGCAGATTCAACATCATTAATGTAAAAAGTGAAATTGCCACCAAGCAAATTAATTGGAATTCTTACCTCACCTAGATTATTTTCCAGTCCGCTGTTAATGAAGATGGTCAGACGTTTTTCATTTTTATCAAACTCATGTTCTAAAATATCAAAATTTGAAACAGTAACAACTTCAAATGTATGTCCACTTGTATCAACATCAAGGCGAGTTAATAATCCCGTTTTATCTGATAGTTGGCCAAACACAGGAGATACTATCAAAAGTAAAAGTAGCGGAATGAAGAATATTATTTTCAATTTATGCTGTTTGAGAAATACGTTTAGTTAATTCTTTATCTTGTGCAATTCTTGGATGAACTGGGTCTGCTAAGATTACTTCAAACCAATAATGTTTGCCGTCTTTATAGATAAAGTAAGAACCCAAAAGTTTCATGTTTGGATATCTTTCGCTAACCCTTCGTTCAGCAACAGTTTTCATATTGTCATCTGCCTTGATTCGGGTAACACCAAGATGTTTTGGCCTTCTACCACCAGTTGGTCTTTGTTTTCTCATACCACCAGTACCAACTCTCATTCTAACAACAATAATGCCTTGTTTTGCTTTGTATCCCAATCTTCTAGCTCGCTGAATTCTGCTAGGCTTGTCAATACGGGTAATTGCATTTTGTTTACGCCAGCCAACTATACGTTCACGTAGTTCTGGAGCATTTTCTTTCCAGAGGCTGATCCATACTTGGTCTTGACGACTAGGCATATCGGGCATAGTAAAACTCCCTTTAATAACTGTAAATCGAACGAACCTGAGCAACGCTAAGCAATCAAAATTCTCTTGAGCGGGGCATTACATCCCACACACTCGAAGAGTTGCTTCCGCAGAAAACTCGATAATTTAACCACGCCAAAGTTGTTAAAAAGGATTCCTGAGGATTGATTTGAGATTTTTATTGAACAACTAGAGCAAGAAAAAAGATGAAAGTCATAACTGTAGTCATAGCCACAGTTTTGGCACTTAGTTTGACCATTTTGCCATCGGCATATGCAGAATCTACTGTAGAGATCATCATGGAAAAAACAACATACAGTTACTGTGAGAAATTATTCTATACAATCAAGGTTTCAGAAGTTACAGGAAATCCAGCAATAATTCACATCAGAGATGAAACAGGAAAAGGAAGTAGTGCAATTCCATTTCCAATAACTGAATTAGAAAATCCAGTACCATCAAGGGTTGCTTTTGAAAAGGAGATTTTTCCATTAGGCAAATATTTCGTTGATGTTGAATATAATGGAGTACAAACAACAGCAGAATTTACACTAGTTGATACAGACAAAGTATGCATTCCAGAAGTAGTAAAACCAATTATGGCAAATTGGCTTTCAGGAAACATATCAGATGGATTCTTGATTGATGCATTCCAGAAATTTACAGAAGAACTAGATATTTTCAAAATTCCATTTGATGTGAATGAAACAACTGTTTATGATGTGAGAATTCCCGAGTGGGTAAAAAACGTAGGATATTGGTGGCTTGAAGGTGTAATTAGTGATGATGAATTAGCTAATGCAATAAACAATCTCATTGAAAGAGACATAATATCACTTGAACATGAAACAGGAAATGAGATATGAACAAATATTCTGTGATAACTGCAGTTGCAATTATAGTAATAGTTACTCCATTTGTATTTGCTGCAATGAATATTGTTGGCAGTCAACAATTAGAATACAGATGGCATTCTCCAGGAATCTTTTCATTTTTTACAATGTTAAATCATGGGGAAACAGAGTTTTGCAATACACTGCCATTTTGGATGACGTTTGAAAAGTTTGAAGTTTCAGTATTTCACATGGAAAGATATCTTGGATCATATGTGGTCAAACCATTGACACTTGATCCATTATCATCTGGAGTTCAAGAAGGAATATTTTCATCTCAAGATATTGAAGAGGCACAACATATCTTCATGAATTTTGATTTTTCATTTGATTCAGGGGAGATGAGAATGGATGCCAACAAGTTTGTTGTAAGAGTTCAGACAGACACGCCTATTCTAGGCATAATTCCATATTCATCAACTACACATATTTCAGCATTTGAGTTTGATGAAATGATGAATGCAGAAGATTTGACTTGTGATTAGTTTCCGCTTTTACTAGCCTTTGACATTAATGCCAAGATGATTGCAATAGCACCAGTTATAATAAATGCTGCAACTAATCCATAACCCAATTCTTTACCAAGTCCTTTGGTATTTGTTGGTGCAGATTTTTGAGGTTCAGCAACACACATTCCATCTTTGAGGATTGTTCCAGGACCACATCTTTCATCTAAAACACATGCTCCATTTTTGAGAATTGTTCCAGGACCACATTCTGTTGTTTTAGAGGTTTCTTTTGGAGTTTCTACAGGTGCAGATTCAGAGTTTTCTTTTTCAATGTCTGCAATTAGTTTGTCTAATTCAGATTTTGATATATCTAATGCCTCATAAAATGTATAATCAGAATAATTTTCTTCAAACCAAGCCTTGTAAGAGGATTCAGTTACATAGCGTTCAACGTAAACTTTGGGATCTTTTGAAGGGTCTACAAATGCTGCGGGAATTTGTTTCTCAGAAACAGGTTCTTCAGAAGAGTCTTCAGAAGTTTCCTCAGATTCAGAAGGTGATTCTTCTATAGTTCTACCAAATACAGAACCAATGATTTCTATCTCCTCAGTTCCGTTAGGTAATTCAATGCTCAGAGTCCTACTTTGAGAGGTAGTTTTAGTTTCTGTAAAGTTTGGTTCATCACCATCAGCTAAAACGATAAAATCATCATCTACACCTTCAAAAATAGAATCAAAAAAGGTTCTATCAAATGTAATATCTAATACTCCTTGAGAGCCTGTAACGTCAACTGAAATTATCAGTGAAATAAAATCAGGATCAGATTCAATGTTAGATACTGACATTCCAGTTACAGTATAATCAACATCATAACTAGTTCCATCTACATCAACAGATACTGTTTCTGCATACACAAATGCTGAAGAGATAATTGTAAAGAAGATTAATCCTAAAGAGATTTTTAGCAAAGTATTACCATTAGCCAAGTTTCTTAATCTTTCAGATTGTAGTTGGCTCATACTATGATTGTTCAACGATTGACTTCCTCCAAATCGGTGTTAAAAACAAAGAGACGATAATTAATCACGTAAAAGTCAACTTTTTTGCGTACTTTTTAAGAATCACGCAGGAATGATTAGATAACGCCTCGCAAAATCTGCACAATTTTCTCAGCAATTACATTTGCAGCCAAGGATTGTGCTTCTTTTGTTTGAGCGCCAATATGTGGGGTTAAAATGACATTGTCAAGTTCTGCTAATTTTGTTCCAATAGCAGGTTCTTTTTCAAATACATCCAAAGCAGCACCACCCAAAGTTCCATTTTTGAGTGCATCATAAAGTGCATCTTCATCAACAACTCCACCTCTAGAAGTGTTGATAATTTTTGCAGTCTTTTTCATAGTAGACATTTTCTGTGCATCCAACAAATGATAAGTAGAGTCCAACAGTGGAACGTGAATAGATATGTAATCAGAACTTTGTAACAAAGTATTCAAATCAGCTTTCATTAAACCAACTTCTTTTGAGAATTCTTCATCAATTGGAACAACATCATATCCAATGATATTCATGTTAAGTGCATGTGCAAGTCTTCCCAATCTTTTTCCAATATTTCCCAATCCAATAATTCCGAGGTATTTTCCTCTAAGTTCAGTTCCCTTCAATTCTTTTTTGAGCCATTGTTGATTTCTAATTCCTCTATCACCTCTTGCAGTTTGTCTTGCAAGAGCCAACATCAAACCTAATACTAATTCAGCAACTGCATTCATTGCACCTTCTACAGCATTAATTACTCGAATGTTCTTTGCTTTGGCAGCTTCTTGATCAACATTATCAAGTCCAACTCCAACACGTGCAATAATTTTACAGTTGTCTGCTTTATCGATCATCTCTTTTGTGATGGTAGTTCTACTTCGAACAATTACAATATTGTAATCAGCAATTTTTTCTACAATTTGCTCAGGAGTAATTTCTGGTTCATAAGATACTTTCAAGCCATTATCTTGTAAAATTTTATTCAAAATTGGATCTACTTCATCACAGATCAGTACAGAATCATCAAATCCCATGAAATAGAAAATAGAGCTACGGAATATAATTCATTCAAAATAATAAAAAGAAAAAGATGTTAAGTGATCAAGAAGTTAGGATTTCTGCTACTACAGGAATTACTTCCCATAATGCGACATAATCGCCACTTGCTTGCATTTCAGAAGCTACTTCATCAGTGTACAAACCATGAATGTTAATTGCTGGGTGAGCAATACTGTTCTTTCCCATTGGTGGGACAGCATCACTTGGGTTACCCAAAGCATATGCATAAGATGCTACTGGTGCTGGGATAACTCCTTTTTCAACTAGAACTGGGTTCAAGCCGAATGGGTCACCTGCTACAAAGACTGTAGCTGCGCCAGTGTAAATTGCTGCATAGTCATGGTTAACTGCTGCGTATGCACCTGGTTCATCAAATACCAAGTCAACAATCATTCCTTGTGAGCCACCGAGTAACCATGTTTCAGTTGCTGCGGATTGTACTCTGTTACCTTGTGTAACTCTGTCCAAGATTTCTCCTACAATGTGGAAGAAGACTGGTTCGTTACCTTGGTTTTCAACGAATAATCTTACGTGTTGATCATTTTCAACAAATAAGAGTTGTGATTGGTATTGCTTGTGTTCAAGTCCGTTCCATGGTTGTGCAACAAAGATGTTCTTCTTTACATCGCCATTGACGAGTAAGTTATGAGCCATGTTTGGTACATAACCAAATTGCATTCCGTTAACAACTGTTGCAGTGTTATGATGTTGGAACATTGCTCCTGCATCATAATTGCCTTCAGGTGTAAGGTACATTTGGTTGTATTGGAGTTGGAACTCTAATGCATCTGCATCATAGAATTTTCTGTCAAGTTCACCACTTCCACTTGTTTTCTCTACCATTAGTTTCTTGTAACCTTTTGCAGGATCAACAATTGTAATTCCGTACATGCCGGAAAGTACGTGTTGGTCCATACCAATTAGTTTAACACCAGAACAATGGTATTTGAAAATACCAGCAGATTCAGCGATGTAACAGTACTGACTTGTTTCACCAGGATTAACTGATTCAAAGTTTCCTGCTGACATTTGTGATGCGTGCATGTCGTTACCGTGTCCAGTAACTTCATCGTCTGGAATTGTTAATGTCATTTTGACAACATCACCTTGTGTAACTCTTAGTGTTGGTCCTGGGACCATTCCACTAAAGGTCATGGCGTTGAAAGTTTTTCCTCCCATGATTGGAAGTTCGACACTTTCACCTGTCAAATTAAACTCAACGACAGTACGTCCAGAGCTTTCTAGAACACCACAGTCAGTTTCTGCGAATGCTTTAGGCATTACAAGCTGTAAACCGCCCATATTTCTGATCTTATCCATGACATCGATATCCATTTGGTCCATGTCAAGGGATTGACCAGTAATTTGGGTTTGTGTGTATGTGCTTCCGAATAAGGTTGCGCCCATTACAGCTACTGCTGCAATTGTAAAGAGCATACTAACACGCTTATTCATTAAGTGCCGTGGTTCCTAATTCCTATATAATAATTCCCATTATTGATATGTGAAGGTATGAAAATATCTGAAAAAGAATGAATAATGGGTCAAAATAATCGAGTTTAGAATGAAATTTCGATTAGATCAAGATTCATTAGGCAAAGTCAAAATTCCATCTGACGCATATTACGGAGCATTTACGGGAAGAGCAATCAAACAATATCATGTTACTGGAAACAAATCTCATGAGAATTTGATAAAGGCGTTTGTCATGATTAAACGATCAGCTGCTGTGGCAAATATGAAAACAAAGGCAATTGATACTAAACGAGGAAAGGCAATTGTTGCTGCTTGTGACAAAATTTTGGCAGGAAAGCATGTTGACCAATTTGTTGTAGACATGATAAACTCTGGTGCAGGAACTGCATTTAACATGAATTCAAATGAAGTTATCTCAAATGTGGCATTAGAAGTACTGCACAAAAAGAAAGGACAATATGAATTCCTACATCCAAATGATCATGTCAACATGTCACAGTCAAGTAACGATACATACCCAACTGCAATGCATGTTGCAATTTTGATGAATCTCAAAGAAACAATTCCAGCTATTGATGTTTTAATAAAATCATTATCTAAAAAGGCAAAACAATTTTCTTCATTTAAGAAAATTGGAAGAACTCACCTCATGGATGCATTACCAGTAACATTAGGCAGTGAATTTGCAGCATATGTTACATCCATTACTAAAGCAAGAAATGAAATTGTTGCATCACAAAAAGAACTACAAAATGTTGCACTTGGCGGAACAGCTGTTGGTTCTGGTGCTAATACACCAAAAGGATATAGAAAAATTGCAATTTCAGAACTTGCAAAGATTTCCAAGCTAAAACTTAGACCAGAAAAAGACATGCAGCATGCATTACAAAGCAAATATGCTGTTGCAAATTGCTCAAGTGCATTACGTAATCTAGCATTAGAAATTGGAAAACTAGCAAATGATATCAGATTGATGGCATCAGGTCCAATTGCAGGTTTGGCAGAGCTCGGAATTCCTGCAGTTCATGCAGGCTCATCAATTATGCCAGGTAAAGTAAACCCATCACTTGCAGAATGCATGAATATGATTTGCTTTAATGTAATTGGAAATGACACCGCAGTATCATATGCAGCACAAAGTGGTCAGTTTGAGCTTAATGTCATGTTACCTGGAATGCTAAAGTGTATGCTAGAGTCAACAGACATGCTAAAGAACTTCTTGCCAATATTTGCTGCAAATCTGATTGATGGACTTACTGCAAACAAGGACAAATTACGGGCAGATATTGAAAACAGTCCAGTAATTGTAACATTGTTAACTCCAAAAATTGGTTATCTAAAATCTGCAGAGCTTTTCAAAGAGTCATTAAAGACTGGAAAAACTATCAGAGAACTAGTCGTTTCAAAGAAATTAATGACTAACAAAGAGATTGATTCTCTGTTTGGATAAAGTATGGCAAAAATATTTGTAGAATCTTACGGATGTTCTGCGAGTTTTGCAGACTCTGAAATGATTTCAGGATTAATTCTAAATGGAGGTCACACTCTAGTTGAAGATTCTTCAGAGTCTGATCTCAATATTGTTGTAACGTGTTCTGTAAAAGATGCAACAGCAAACAAGATGATTCACAGAATAAAATCATTAAAGACAAAGCCCCTAGTCGTAGCTGGTTGTCTACCAAAAGCTGAAAAAGAAACTGTGGAAAAGTTTTCTGAAGGTGCCAGTCTACTTGGCCCTAATTCCTTAGGAAAGACTCTCCAAGTTATTGATTCTACGCTCAAAGGAAGAAAAGAGATTGCACTAGAAGACTCTGATTTATCAAAAGTAGGGTTACCAAAAGTCAGATTAAATCCAGCAGTAGGAATAGTCGAGATTGCAAGCGGATGTATGAGTGAATGTACATTTTGTCAAACAAAAATTTCAAAAGGTGATCTTCAAAGTTACAGATTAGGAGATATTGTAAGACAAGTAAAAACAGAGATCAATGAAGGATGTAAAGAAATTTGGTTAACATCAACAGATAATGGATGTTATGGATTTGATATTGGAACTGATTTGCCTTCTTTAGTTAATGCAGTTTCAGAAATTCCAGAAGAGTTTATGATCAGAGTAGGAATGATGAACCCAATGTACATGCCACGAATCAAGGAAAAATTAATTGAATCATATGATAATGACAAAGTCTTCAAGTTTCTCCATATACCCGTACAAAGTGGAAGTGACAAAGTTCTGCACGATATGAAAAGAGGTCATACTGCTGGAACATTCAAAGAGATAGTAAAAAAGGCAAGAGAAAAATTCCCAAACTTTACCATTTCAACAGATATCATAGTAGGATTTCCATCAGAGACCAAAGAAGACTTTGAGAAAACAGTAGAATTGCTTGATGAGACAAGACCAGATGTGGTAAATCTTTCAAAATACAGTGCCAGACCAGGAACTGAAGCTGCTGAGTGGGAGCAAATTGATGTTGCAGAAGTAAAATCAAGAAGTAAGAAAATTTTTGAACAGATCAACAAAATATCATTAGAGAACAACAAAAAGTGGATCGGCTGGAAAGGTGATGTTCTCTTTGATGAAAAGACAGACGAGGGAATCAAAGGTAGGAACTTTGCTTACAAGCCAGTCTTTGTCCCTGAACAAGTAGATATTGGACAATTGCAAGCAGTTGAGATTATTGATGCAACACAAAATAGCCTTCTTGGAAAGATCGCAAGCTAAATTTTTTAGATCTAAAATTTGATTAAAAAAACGTAAGAAGGTTTTTTATGGAATTCAGAGAATAAGATCTGAAATGAGTTTTCAAGTAAAAGAACCAGTTTTAGTAATAGGTTTGGGCGGCGCAGGCTCAAAATTAGCACTCAAAGCCAAAGATTCACTAAATTCAGATTGTCTCTTAATTAGTAATGATTCAAAAGACTTCATAGAAGAAGTACCATCTGTACATGTTTCAACTGATTCAGTAGTAAATCCATCAATGCAATTAATCAGAGGCTCAACTTACAACGTTTCAGAAGAAATCAAATCAAAGATTTCAGGTTATTCCACTATTATTATGATGAGCAATTTAGCAGGAAAAGCAGGCTCAGCCATGGCACCAGTAGTATCAGAGATGTGCAAAGAGGCAGACACAGGATTAATTTCATTTGCAATTATGCCTTTCAAATATGAAAAAGACAGAATTTTCAATTCAGGCGTATCATTAAAGAGAGTTAGAGAAAACTCTGAATGCACAGTAGTGCTTGATAATGATTCATTATTAGAGAGCAACCCAGACTTGACTCCTAAAGCATGCTATGACATTGCAAACTCTGCAATTATGCATGTTGTAGAATCACTTGGAACATCAGAAATATCTCCTGAGACAAACATTCTCACTACAAGCAAAGAAGGACAAGATATTGAAGATTCACTTAGAGATTCACTCAAAATGCTATACGAAAATGCTCCACCTAATGCTGTAAAACGCTCAATGCTATATGTCGTAGGAGGAAGTAACATTCCAGTAGGAGTAATAAACTCAATAACTAATCTCACAAGCGGAATTCTCAATGAAAGCAATTCACAAATTGACATGACTTCAGAATCTGAAGAATCCAAAGTAGTAATGCTATCATCCATTCAAGGAATGACTAAATTTGATAACTATGATCCACTTGGAATGATTCCACAAGAAGATACACTTGATTGGTCTACACCAGATTGTAGTATTGATTGTAAATTAGACTTGTATCAATTAGAATAAAATAATTTTTTAAAATTATAATTTTTTGAAAGAGATTATTATTTTTCTTCTTTCTTTGGTGCTTCTT
>NZ_JBTNRI010000007.1:0-76819 GCF_054515815.1 Nitrosopumilus sp. S6 | reverse complement strand
AGGACATTGATCCTCAGAATTTGGAACACCGTCACCGTCTGAATCAAGTGCTACATTTGCAAATACACTGCTTGGAAACATTCCAATTGTTAGCGTAAGTAGAATTAAAAATCCTAAAAGATAATTTTGTTTCATCCTAAAACACACCTAAGGATCTGGACATCCATCATCGTCTTTATCACCATCATAGTCTTCAGGTTCAAGAGGACACAAGTCATGCTCATTTAGGATATCATCTAAATCAGAATCGTGTTTGTATCTTGATTGTTCAGGTACGATATCTGGGCAGCCGTCTTTATCAAGATACTTGTTCCAGGTTTCTTTTAGATTAGGACACATATCAACATCATCATTTATTCCGTCACCGTCTGAATCAACAGTCATGTTTCCAAGTGGAAGTACATCAGGACAACCGTCATAATCGACATATCTATTCCAAGTTTCTTGTTGAGTTGGACACATATCCATTACATCTGGAACTCCATCACCGTCTGAATCAGGTTGGGTGTCATCAACGTCTGGACATCCATCATCATCTTGGAATCCATTATAATTTTCAGCAACTAGTGGACATTGATCAATCTTATCTGGTATGCCATCATTGTCAGAATCTACTACAAATGATTTAGTTATAGTATCAGGACAACCGTCATCATCTTGGAATTTATTCCAAGTTTCTTTTGCAGATGGACATGCATCTATAAAATCAGGAATACCGTCTTGGTCCCTATCACTACGTGGAATGTAATCATCAGGACAGCCGTCTCGGTCTAGAATTCCATTATAAGTTTCAGGTTGATTTGGGCAATGATCATTATAGTCATTTATACCATCACCGTCAGTATCAGGGGCACCCTTGTTGTCAGATACAGAATCAGGACAACCGTCCAAGTCTTGGAATTTATTGTAAGTCTCTGGAACTAATGGGCATTGATCAATCTTATCTGGTATGCCATCAAAGTCAGAATCTAAACTTGTAACAAAATCAGGATAGTCTGGGCAGCCGTCTTCATCTTGGAATCCATTATAGCGCTCCCGCTCTAATGGACATTCATCCACAGAATCTAAAATACCATCATAATCTGAATCAGATTCAGAGGAAACATCAGGACAACCGTCATGATCATTGTGTCTATTCCAAGTTTCTGGTTCAGATGGACATTGGTCTAAAGTATCTCTAATACCATCACCATCAGAATCTGCAACTGCAAGATCTGGACAACCGTCTAGATCTTTATACCCATTTACTGTTTCAGGTTGTAGAGGACATTTATCATTCAAATCAGATATGCCATCACCATCAGAATCAAATGACAATTGATTAGTAGTGGCATCAGGACAACCGTCAGAATCTTGGAATTTATTGTAAGTTTCTTTTGAAAGTGGACATTCATCAAGTGCATCAATGATTCCATCTAAATCACGATCACCAGTACCATAAGAATCAGGACAACCGTCTCTATCTTGGAATCCATTAAAAATTTCAGGTTGGTTTGGACATAAATCCCTGTTATCAATAATACCATCACCATCAGTATCAGTTAATCCTTTATTGTCTGCAACAAAATCAGGACAGCCGTCTTCATCTTGGAATTTATTGTAAGTTTCTTTTACAGTAGGACATTGATCAATACTGTTTGGGATACCATCAAGATCAGAATCTTTATCACTAGAATATGGAGGAATGTCAGGACAGCCGTCTTCATCTTGGAATCCATTATATCTTTCAGGTTCTAACGGACACGCATCATCGATATCCTTTATTCTATCACCGTCTGCATCGTTCAGTGAACCAACAAATGAAGGAAGTGAATCAGGACAGCCGTCATAATCAGCAAACCTATTGAAAGTTTCTGGTTCATTAGGACAAATATCAAATTTGTCTGCTATTCCATCACCATCTTTATCATTAAATGTAGTATCAAGTGCAACATCAGGACAACCGTCATTGTCTCGGTAATTGTTAAACACTTCAGGTTCAGTAGGACACAAATCTAGTGAATCTTTTATTCCATCATTATCAATATCTCTAAAAGCAAGATCATTAACAGAATCAGGACAACCGTCCAAGTCTTGGAATCTGTTGTAAGTTTCAGGATTTAGAGGACATTGATCAACTGCATCAGGTACACCGTCTCTATCTCTGTCACCAGAGCCAAAGTCATCAGGACAGCCATCTGTATCTAAAATTCCGTTAAAAGTTTCAGGTTGATTTGGACACAAATCTTTTGTATCAACGAATCCATCACCATCAGAATCAGGCAAGCCACCTGGTCCGCCTTGAGGAGAAATATCAGGACAACCGTCTTCATCTTGGAATCCATTGTATCGTTCTCTTTGGCTAGGACACTGATCAATGTGATCTTCTATTCCATCATAGTCTTCATCATACCATGGAACAAAGTTTGATGGACAACCATCAATATTTTCCAAATAATCTTCCTTTAGGTTAGGACATAAATCAACAGAATCATCAACTCCATCCTTATCCAAATCACTTGCTGCAAAAGCAGGATTGACAGGCATGCTGGTTAAAGTCGTTATTAGTAACAATAGGAATGGTAAAGTATGTATTTTCTTCAATGCCTAAAATATTCCTGAGGATCCAGTTATTAAACCTCACTCTAAATCTGACTAAAAATACCAAAGGTTTTGGGAAAATTTTCAATATGCGGTAGAAAACTCGATCAATTTAAGTAAACCAAAACAGGATCTGGACTTATGAGTTGTTCAGGTGAAGTAGTTGAGGGAGAAGAACAACTAATTCAGATCAAACCTGCAATTACTGCGCAATTAAAAAAAGCAAAGTATGGAGTTTCTGATCACTCTACTGTAGAGTTATGTCATTGGACAAAAAAATCATTCAAACATGAAGGCAGTTGCTACAAACACAAGTTTTATGGAATTTCAACTCATAGATGTATGGAATTTTCTCCAGCTGGAATGCATTGTGAAAATCGTTGTGTGTATTGTTGGAGACCAATGGAGTTTTATGATTCACTAGAAATGAAACCAGAACAAGTTGCAGAACCTAAAGATATCTTAACTAAACTAATGGCTGAAAGAAAAAAACTGATCAATGGATATTATGGAGATTCAAGAAACGACAAACAGAGATTAGATGAATCATTACTTCCTAGCCACTATGCAATTTCACTCTCAGGAGAACCGACAATGTATCCAAAGTTACCAGAGTTGATAAAATATCTAAAATCACTTGAAGCAACAAAATCAATTTTTCTTGTTACAAATGGTCAAGAACCAGACATGATTCAAAGACTACAAGATGAAGATGCACTTCCAACACAGTTGTATTTATCAACTAATGCTGCAGACTATGAATCATTTTTAAAAATTAACAAACCAAAGTATGACGATTCATGGGAAAGATGGAATAGAACACTTGGTATGTTAAAACATCTCAATACAAGAACTGTTTTACGTATAACTCTGATTAGAGGCTATAATGATAGAATAGATATGATTCCAGCATTTGCTAAAATGTTCAAAGAATCAAGTCCACACTTTATTGAAATAAAATCTTACATGCATATTGGACGTTCCACAAATAGACTAGAGCATTCAAACATGTTAGAGATGGAAGAAGTAAAAAGATTTAGCGAACAAGTTGCAAAACAAAGTGAAATATTTTCAGTTATGGATGAAAGTATTGTTTCAAGAATCTCAATCTTACAAAATAATGAAAGATTTATCGACCGCTGGATTCCAGCTTATGCAAATACCAGTTAGAAAATTTTTTTAGCGCTTTGAATCTGTGAGATAATTCATTTTTGTGATCAGTTTCTGCAAAAGTTTTCATAGAATTTTTTGGAACAAATATCGGATCATATCCCCAACCTTTACCTTTTTGAGATTTTGAGATAGTACCATCTAGTTTTGCATTAAATGATTCAAGAATTTTTTTATCACAATAAGTAATGATTGAAACAAATTTTGCTTTTCTTTTTGATGAAACAAGTTTTAGAATTCCTTTGTTGCCAATTGTTTTGAACACATATGAAGAGTAAGGACCTGGAAAACCATTCAAAGAATCTATGAACAAGCCATCATCTTCAATAAGTATTGGTTTTTTACATTTTGAAAAAGCATCTTTTGCTTTTTTTTCTGCAATCTCTTTTAGAGAACTAGATTGAATTTCTTCCAAATCTAATTTAAAAAAACCTAATTTTATCCCAAATGAATCTAGAATAGTTTTGGCTTCTTTGTATTTGTGAGGATTTGAGGATACAAAATATAGATCAAACAACTTGTGCATACCTACCACGACTTTCTATATCTGATACTAATTTAGTAATTTTCACATAATTGGCATTACCAACTATAGATTTGTATCCAAGTAGAAAATTTTTCCAAGCAGGAATCATAATTTTTGCGTGAGCACTGTTTAGTATTTCCTTGATTAGTCTTAGATCAACTGCATAATCTTCAGGTTTGATAGTATTTTGAGATAAACCAAAATCAATTACATAGACATTATTTTTGAAGAAGATGAAATTTGAAGTGGTTAAATCTCCATGCATAATACCATTTTTGTGAAGCATACCAACTAGTTTTCCAATTGTTTTTGATAATTGGATTATCTTTGATTCAGACAAATCATGAACAGGTTTTCCAGGAATTTCTTGCATAATGATTGATGTATTTTTCAAATTTACAAAATAGACAAGAGGTGCAGGAATACCAAATGATTTAACTTGTGAAATTATTTGAGATTCTTTGATTGTTCGTTGTTTACGTATTTTAAAATCAAGTGAAGAATTTCGATAGTTTTTGATCTTTCTGATTTTCAAAATAGCGTTAGAGTTTTGCCATACAGTTTGATAGATATCAGCTTCTGCGCCTTTTTTGATTAATTTCATTAACGTTATATTCAAATGAATTCAATAAAAATTAATCATGGAAGATGGTGAAAAAAGACTAAAACAAGAAGATTGTAGTGAAGATGTTTTAGGTTCAGGAATTCTTACATTAACTAACAAGAGATTAGCATTTGATAAAACTAGAGCAAGAATGATGGATTTTTCAAAACACATGGGGGATACCATCTTAGATGTCACATTAGACAATGTAACTAAAACATGGAAAGAAGGATTACTTATGAAAAAAGTATGTTTTATTGTAAAAACAGATGAAGGTGAAAAGACCTACAAGTTTGGTGTGTTTAATACAAAAAATTGGCTCAAAAGTATTGATGAGGCAGTTAAAAATTACAAAAACTAGTAATTTACTTTAACAGTATCTAATCTCCAAGACTGTGTAACAAAAGTATCTTTTAGGGAAACACCTTTTTTGATTTGAGATTCCAAAAGTCCTGTCCAGCATATTTGACTACCACAATCTCCAGCATATTTCAAAGGAACAACATAGAATTTTGCACCATGTCGTTTACACACATCTTGCAACATTTCAGATAGTCTTTTGTTAGCTGCTACACCACCTACAATCATCAGTTCTTTCTTTCTTGTAAAAGATAGTGCACGCTCTACTGCTTCTGCAATCATTGCAAACGCAGTTTCTTGGATAGAATAACATGCATCAACTTTACTTTTTTTTGCTATAGATTTTGTTGCAGACAATAATCCAGAAAACGAAACATCATTCCCTTTAACAGAGTATGGTAGTGGAACATAGTTTGAAGATGTTGTTGCCAATTCTTCAATATTTTTTCCACAAGGTGAAGCAAAACCAATTGATCTGCCAAATTGATCTAATAGTTGCCCCAAAGTTATATCCAGAGTTTCACCAAATACTCTCCACTGTTTGTTGAGAAATGCTAAAAGCATTGTGTGACCTCCAGACACTAAAAGAACTAGAGGATTATTTGCACCAGTTAGTAGTTTTCCTAATTCAATGTGACCTAATGCATGATTGACAGGATAGATTGGAATTTTGTAAAATGATGCCAATGATCTTGCAACTACAGCACCAACACGCAAGCACGGTCCCAAACCAGGACCAGCAGCATAAGATACAATATCTAAATCATTAACTTTGATATTTGCCTCATCAAGGCATTCAGATAAAACCAAAGAACTGTTTTCAATATGATGTCTTGAGGCCTCTCGTGGATGAATGCCTTCTCCATCAGCAGGACGATAAATTTTTCTAACATCAGATAAAATTTTTCCTTTTTTGCCTTTTTTTTCTATAACTGCACAAGAAAATGTATGAGCAGTACTTTCAATTCCTAATCCTAGCATATTATCCCCTACTTAGTGTTGATACAATTTTAATCACATCACCATTTTTTAGTTTCTGATCACCGCTGATTCTCTGTTTGGTTTTACAGTCAATTGCATGTAAGAACCCCTTTGCAATATCAGCATGAATCAATCCAGCCAAATCTTTTGCAGTAGAATCTTGAGGAAGTAGTTTTGTATCAGGAAGAACTACACCATCTTTGTTAGTAAGTTTAGTTTCATCTTCAACAGGATAGACAACTATGAAATTCAATGAATCAAAAACTGCAGTATTGAGAATTTTTTGAATTCCAGTGGAGGGGATTTTTTCAAACACAGATTTGACCAAGTCAAGTGCCTTTTGTTGTGGAGGTGCAATCTCTTTTCCTTCTGCAATTGTAAATCCTTCATCACCAGATGAATAATTCACTAGACCAGCCTTTGATGCTTTTCTTAACAATAATTCAGTTTCTGCACTACAAGGAATTACATCATTATTGATTTTCTTGATAATTTCAAGATCAGGGCACAAATCAGCTTTGTTTGCAGCAATGACCATAGGTTTTGTATTTTTTCGTAGTTCTCGCGCAAATTCAACAATATCATCTTCAGTCCATTCTTTTGGATCTCGTGAGATAAAACCTAGTTTTTGCAATACATCTTGTACTTGAAAGTCTTTGATACCTAAACCTGTAAATCGTTTTGCAATTCCATCTGTAAGTTTTGCTCTTTTCTGATGAATCTCTCTTGTAATTTTATCCCATTCACGTTTTAAAATATCAGCAAACCACAAATCAAATTCATCTTGAACAAACTCTACGTCTTCAAGAGGGTTATGAGTTCCAGGTGGAACAGGTTGTCCTTGAATATCAGTGGTACCAGCAATATCAACAACATGAATCAAAACTTCAGCTTGTCTTGCATCATCAAGGAATTGATTTCCTAAACCTTTTCCTTCATGAGCTCCTGGAACTAATCCAGCAATATCAATTAGTTTTACAGGAATAAATCGAGTTCCGTTAACACAAAGATCATTTTGATGTTCAATTTTGAAATGCTTACAAGCACAATCAGCTTTAACATATGCAACTCCAATATTGGGTTCAATTGTTGTAAATGGAAAATTTCCCGAAGCTACAGGAGTTTCAGTTGCAGCAGAGAAAAAAGTGGATTTGCCTACATTTGCTTTACCTAAAAGACCAATTTGCAATGATCTCAAAAATTTAATTCTACTTATTAGTATTGCAGAAATCGTTTAATCACCACCTTTCTAATTTAGCATATGTCAATAGTCATTACTGGTACTCCAGGTGTAGGTAAACATACTATTGGAAAAGAACTTGCTAAAAAATCAAAACTAGATGTAATAGACATTAACGAGGTTGCAAAAAATTCTGGGTTATTTGAAAAAAATGATGAATCAAATGACGTAGACACTAAAAAACTCCAAGAAATTCTTAAAGAAAAAATTTCAAACAAATGTATCATAATAGGACATTTGGCACCTTATGTTTTAGAAAAAGAAAAAATTAACAAGGTTATTGTTTTGAGACGCAATCCATATGATTTGATCAAAGTCTATAACGAAAGAGGGTATTCAGATAAAAAAAGTAAAGAAAATGCCAGTAGTGAGATTTTGGGAGTCATCACATATGATGCCAAAAACCAATTTCAAGACAAAGTTATCCAAATTAATGTAACTGAAAAAAGTATTCAGGAAGTTATAGAAAAAATAGAATCAATAATTTCAGACAATTCAGAAGAAGTGGATTGGCTAGAATTAGTTACCAAAAATAATGATTTGAAAAAATTTTTTGTTGATTGATTAAATAACGCCTTTTAATTTGAAAAGATACTTGTTTGAAATATCAAAAACAGATTTGGCAGGCCGTATAGGTAAAATAGAAACAAATCATGGAAAAATTGAAACTCCAGCATATGTTCCAGTGATTCATCCAGTAAAACAAACAATTCCTTCAAAAAAGATCAAAGAGATTGGTTTTGATTTAGTAATTACAAATGCATACATTACTAGAAATAATTATGGAGAAAAAGCAGTAGAAAAAGGAATTCACAAAATTATTGATTACGATAGAGGAGTAATGACAGATTCTGGAGGGTATCAAGTTTTAGAGTACGGCGATGTTCCAGTAACTCCAACAGAGATGGCAAATTTTGAACAAGGTATCATGACAGATTTTGCAATACCATTAGACAAACCAACAGGATTTGGACTTCCAATAAAAAAAGCAGAAGCATATGTTAAACATACTCTCAAAGTGTGTAAACAAACTATTGAAGACAGTAAAGACAACGGACAGATTTGGATTGGTCCAATTCAAGGTGGAGAACATTTTGATCTTGTTGCAAAATCAACAAAAGGTTTACTCAAAATGGGATACAGAATGTTAGCATTAGGTAGTCCAGTTGAATTTATGGAGTCATATGAGTACAGATTATTAGCTCAAATGATTGTTGCAGCAAAAAAACAGATTCCACACAACATACCATTACATCTATTTGGTGCAGGACATCCACTAACTATTCCATTTGCAGTAGCATTAGGTTGTGATACATTTGATTCTGCATCATACATGCTATATGCCAAACAAAATAGGTACATAACGGAAGATGGAACTCGAAATTTATCAGATATTGTAGTTTTTCCATGTAATTGTGAGATATGTACAAAGTATACTCCAGATGAATTGCGACAGTTAGAATCTACTGAAAAAATCAATCAACTTGCTATTCATAATCTTCATGCAATAAAATTAGAAGTAGACAAGGTCAAACAAGCAATACACGAAGGCAGATTATGGGAATATGTTATCAAGAAAGCAAGGGCACATCCAAAATTATTTGAGATGATAGAAGTTATGACAGAAAATGCTGAATTTTTAAGAATTGGAACACCAAAATTCAAAGAAAGAGCAATTTTTCTATTTGATAAAGAAGATCAATTCAGACCAGAAGTACAATCATTTCATGAAATAGTAAGGAAATTCAAATCAAATAAAAAGAAACTCTTAATCATAAAAGAATCATCTACCAAGCCAGGCTACCTATCACATCAATTTGTAAATCTATCAAAGAAACTCAAAGATTTTGAAGAAACTCAGATTTGTCAATACAATCCCCAACTTGGATTAATCCCAATTGAGATTTCAGATATTTTCCCTGCCGCACATCATGAAACATCACGAATGAATTTTGATCCTAAAGAATTTACAGAATTTGAAAAAACATGGAAGACATTTTTTAATAACAATCAATTTTCAGAAATTCGATACAACAAAGAAGATGAATTCCTAAAACATTTTGTAAAAATATTACCAAAAAATATCAAGAAAAAATCTTTTTCGTAATTAAAAATAAGAAAAAAGAATGTGCTAAAAGATTCAGCCTTATAGTGCTGCGTCTTCTGCCCAACCGTTGATGAAGACACCGTTTTTGTGAAGAGGTACTGGTTGTCCAGCAGTGTAATTCATTGGTCTCATCCAAAAGATTGATTTTGTTGGGCATACACCGATGCATGCACCATCAGAAATACATCTTTCTGGGTAAAAGACAAATGCTTTACCTCTCTTCCAGCCTTCAACTGGTTTTACTCTAAGGACATCAGGACCAAGAGTTGTACAGATTTCTACACATAGTGCACATCCGATACATCTTTGTTCATCAATGTCTGGAAGTATTGCTATTGGCATTACAAAACTAAGAATGCTTGGTTACTATTTAAACCATGATTGATATTCATAACCCTGTTATGAAATTTGATCGACAAAAAGTATGTGCAGAATCCAGATTCAAAAATTTAAAAAACAAAAAGATAACGTGATTATCACGTTTATTTTCTCATTGCGTCTATTTGACCAGAAGTAACCCAGTCAAGTAATTCTGCAGAAGATGGATTAAGGTCTGCTTTCTGATTCATCAGATTGTTAACCCAAATCCAGTTAATTTGGTTTAGGAGCGGTTTGTTTGCTTCGTCACCAGCACGTGTTTTAGCGACGACGGCTTGATCTTGTTGTCCTAACCATTCTTGGAAGCTTCTTCCCATGAGGATCGGATCTTAGCTTGCACTAATTAAAGCTTTTGAAGATTCTATGTTATGCATAATGATCGGCTAATTTTCAAGAAGGTTTTAACGTAGATGAAAAATCATTCTAATTCTTGAACGTTAAAGTTTTAGGAGCTGCCAATGAGGTAGGCAGATCAGGCTTTTTAGTAAATTGTAATGGAACAAATCTCTTACTTGATTACGGAGTATTATTTGGCAGAAGAGGAACACCTCCACAATATCCCATTCATGTAAAGCCAAAGGATTTGGATGCAATAATTATCACTCATGCTCACTTGGATCATTCTGGAAATGTTCCATCACTTTTTGTAAGTGGTAATACGGATGTTTATGCAACACCACCAACATTTGATTTATCAAAATTACTAATTGAAGATATGCTAAAAATTGAAAAAAATTCACATCCATTTGACATACCTGAATTAAACAATATGATGAAAAATGCAAAAGAGATTGGATTCAAACAAAAAATTACCAAAGGTAATGCGACATTTGAGTTACGAGAATCAGGACATGTAATTGGTGGTGCTACTGTATTAGTGGAATCTGAAGGTAAACGGCTGTTCTATACAGGAGATATCAAAACAAATGGTTCAAGAATGCTTCGTGAAATGGACTTAGATATTGGAGAAATTGACATGTTAATAACTGAAAGCACATATGCCATGACAGAACAAAAACCAAGAAAAGAGTCAGAGACAGAATTAATTGAATTTGCAAATGAAGTAATGGATAGAAAAGGAATTTTATTCATTCCATCATTTTCAGTTGAACGTTCTCAAGAGATTGCATGTATTTTAAGAAATGCAAACTTCAAACACAGAATCATCATGGATGGAATGGCATTAAAGGTAAATGAGATAATGTTTAGACATCCAGAATATCTACGAGATCCCAAAGTATTTTCTGATGCAATCAAAAGAGCAACTGCAATTACGGATCATGGTGAAAGAAAACGTATGATGGACGAACCATGTGTTGTAATTTCACCTGCAGGTATGTTGGTTGGAGGAAATGCTGTTTTCTATCTACAACATCTAGCGTTTGATGACAAAAATGGAATTGCACTTGTTTCCTACCAAGGGGAAGGTACTCCAGGTAAAAAATTACTAGAAACAGGAACGGTATCATCTAGAGGAAAAGACATCAATGTTACTGCACAAGTCAAACAGTTTGAATTTTCAGGTCATGCTGACAGGAATGAATTATTTGATATGATTAAAAAAATTAAAGGGAATCCTAAAGTGTTAACCGTGCACGGGGATTCTGAATCTTGCGATTTATTTGCACGAGAAATTCATGAAAAATTTGGATTAGAAGCACATTCTCCTGCAGTCAATGAAGAGATTACTGTCTGAATTGCAAATTAATCAATCAATAGATGTTGAAAATTCAATTAATAGTGGTCAAGTTTTTCTTTGGAGAAAAAATAAAGAATTTTGGTACGGAGTTAACGGACAAGATGTTCTTCAAGTAGACAAAAATGGAAAAATAAAGTCTTTGAAAAATTACAAAACAGATTTTTTTAGAAATAATGATAATTTTGGTGAGATAATTAGATCAATTTCCAAGGACAAAATAGTAAAAAATGCTGTAAAAAAATATCCAGGATTAAGAATCATAAAACAAGATCCTTTCCAATGTTTAATTTCATTTATTGTATCATCAAATTCCAATATTCAAAAAATTAAAACTAATCTAGAAAATATATCACAAGAATTTGGGGAAAGAGTTGTATACAAAAATCAAGAATTTTTCCTATTTCCTGACGCAGAAACCCTTTCTAAAGCATCAATTAATAAAATTAAAAATTGTGGGGTGGGATATCGTGCAAAGTTCATAAAAGAAGCTGCAAAGATTATTGCTTCTGAAAAAATTACAATTGAGGATTTGAAATCAAGAAGTTATTTTGATGCAAAAGAGAAAATTAGAATCATTCCAGGAATAGGAAACAAAGTTGCAGATTGTATCTTGTTATTTTCTCTTGATAAATTAGAATCATTTCCTTTGGATAGATGGATGATTAGAATTTTAGAAAAATACTATACAAAAAAATTCCACATCGAAACTAAAACAATTACAGAAAAACAATATGATATTCTGCATGAAAAGATTGTAGATTATTTTGGCCCATATGCAGGATATGCACAACAATTTCTCTTTAAAATGGAAAGAGAAAATTACCAAAAAAAGTGGCTGTAAACCCTTAAAATGGTAATTAATTGCTAGGTTTTTGGGCCCATAGCTCAGCATGGATAGAGTGTTGGACTTCTAATCCAATGGTCAAGGGATCGAAGCCCTTTGGGCCCGCTTAACAAAATTATTTATTCTAATCAGAAGACGTGTTTTTGTGAAAGACATAGAATTCAAGTTAAATTCAACTGAAATTCATCCAAATTCTGAAATAATAGGGACAATTTCTGTGTCATATCCAGGAAGATATGACGGAGTAGTTATCAATACACAAATTTTGGATTCAAATGAGCACATCACCTACAAATCATACAATGGAAAAACCATTTCTAACAATGTTGCAAGATTATTTATCAACAAAGATGTCATGTCAGAAGATAAAGCAGAATTTACTGCAGTAATAAAATTTGAGCCAACTCAAGAATATGAAGTGAAATTTAGAGCATCAATTATTGAGCAACATAAAGAAATTGAAAGTCAGATAATTTTTGCAAAATATTCTATCTAGAATCTGCTCTTCTCTATTGAGATTTCACCTTTCATCCATGGATGAGGCTGACAGAAGTAATGAAGTACAGTTGGTTCTGTAAATAAGAATTCATATGAATCTCCAGGTTTGATTACTCCAGGAGAACCAAAGTCACCACTAAAACCATCTGCATACCTATGATCAGGAGTTACAGTGTGAGCAGTATCATCATTGTTTATCCATTTAACATTGTTTGTAAATGTCAGCAAAACCGTCGGTTTGTTTGGAACATAATTGTCGTTTCCTTCTATAACTGCACCTGGAACAATCTCAATTAAGAAAAATTCTTCTTCAGGATGTAAAATGTGATCAGATACAGATGGTTTTGCTAAAGATTCAGGAAGATAAAATGAAGTGTAAAAGACTACAGATGCAGATAATCCAACTAATAATGCAATAAGTCCAATTCCATATGCATGACTAGATGTAGGACTACTCATAATTTTTTTCGTCTCCCAAGTTCTTATAAAGCTTGTTTGAAATTTTTGAGATCATGGTTTGTTGAGATCACCAGTACCAAGATTTAGATTATTGTCTGCACCAACTCCCAAGTCAGCTTGAGTTTTTGGTGTAGAAACTTCTGGAGCAATAGGTTTCTCTTCAGGTTTATCTGCAGCAGTTTGACCTTCTGGAAGTTTTGCATGTTCTTCAGGTTGAGAAGATTCTTCAGGTTCGACTAGTTTTGGCTTCTCATCAGATACTTGAACTGGAGGAGCCGGAGGTGCATTCTTTTGTTCGCTCATTCCATATCGGTAGATATGGAAGAATCCTGCAAACACCATCAATATTAGTCCAATGAAGAATAATGATATGTTATTCATTCCAGTTATGGCGGCATTGTATGCTGCAATGTTAAGGAATACTTGGAATGCTAGTAATGCTACAAGTAACCAATTAATCCATTTTTCAGACAAGTTTAAGGTTGCAACTTTCTTTGGACCAGTACTCTTTGCTAATTTTGATTTTCTTTCTGCTTCATTTGCAAGTTTAATCATCATGTATGTAAATCCAAAGCTCATAGGAACTAACAATATCATTACACTGTAGAAGAATACTGGATCTATTACCAAACGTTCAACTAATGGTATTGAGATGTCCGGTGAGATGTAGAATCCCCAGTATGTGGTTACCATAATTTGTGCAAGACTAGTAATTCCAAATGCAGTAATGATTGGTCTTTCTCTCCAAGAGAATTTCTTGTATCTATCAATAAATGGAATCAATACAAACGATATGATGAATATCAAAGGCCACAGTAATCCAGTTACAAACTTGTCATATTGCGTTCTCATGAAAGCGTAAATTCCAGTCAGATACCATTCAGGTACAGTAACACCAGGCGGTACGGTAGGCTCAAACTTGAATCCCAAATCAATAGGGAAGACACCGCCAGTAATCAAAATTGCACCACCAATTGCCATTACCATTGGTACATCAAATACCAAGAATCTTGGAAAGTGAACGGCCATCAATCCAAGCATTACAATTGGTAACAAGAACACATGTTGTGCATAGAATCTTAATACAAAGTCCGAGAAACCACTACCCAACGCCGCATCGCGTATAACAGGACCCGCTATAGGAATTGATGTAGTTAATGACGCTGCAATACTAATTGCAAGTTCTGCTCTTTCAGAAAAGATAACATCATATCCAGTAAATGCTTCTAAGATAGTAACAACACCTAAAATAACGCCAGTCATCCACAAGACTTCATTTCTAATTTTGTATCTTCCACTAAAGTATTGATAATACATGTGAAGAACAGCTAAGAGTACCATTGCATTAGAACCATGATAGTGTATGTTTCTAATGTGGAATCCAAATGGAACTTCATCATTGATGAATTGAACACTATCCCATGCTCTGTCCAATATCGGTTGATAGTAAAACATGAGCAGTGCTCCTGAAATTCCCAAAATAATGAATACAATGAATGTAAGCATTCCCAAAAATCCAAAAGGACTTACAAATCTTGCAGGGAATGAAAACTTGATTGCAGTAAAAATAGTTCTATCTACACCTTCCCATAGCCAATAGAGAAACTCTACTACACCATTTCTTCTTGGCTCAAGCGAAACGGCCATATCCAATTACTCCATTTTCATTTGCGTTAAACTTTGGTGGCAAGATATACACCAATCCATCAGCATCAGCTTCCAAAGTTAGTTTAGGTAAAGTGTTTGATGGTGCAGCTTGTACAGATGCAGGACCAACAAATGCAGTTCCAGAAACTGGATCATACATACTTCCATGACAAGGACATTCACCTCTTTTTCTTCCATCATCAGGCCAGTATTTCCACAGACACCAAAGATGAAGACAAATCATACTAAAAGCTCTAAATGCAGAAACATCATTTTTTCCACCGCCTAATTCTTCAGGTAGTCTAATGAATTGCCATTTACGAAATGCTTCAGCATCAAGTGCTGCATCACCTGTTGCAGGATAAGTAATGACTTCAGCATGATTAATTGGATAAGTGTTAATGTTTGCTTGAGTGCCATCAGGTAGAATTACAGGTACTTTTTCAAGGGAAGCCTGATTGGGGTTTGGCATGAAATTACCAAATGGGACAAATGGAGCAAAAGCTAAACCAGTTCCTGCGGCACCCATCAACTTTAGAAAGTCTCTTCGGGATAATCCGGCAGACTTTTTTGTCCCCACCTCTGACATTCAAGCTGACGTACTCGCCAAATTGCTTATAAACCTTGTTCAGTTACTTTGCAGGTTTTTGTCGAATTATAATAATGGAAACAATTCCGATCGCAATCCCAATAGCAACACCTATTCCAATTCCTGTAAAAAGTAAAGAATCAGAGTCATCAGATGTAACAGTGATTTCTTTGGAACTAGATTTTTCTTCAGTTGGAATAGTTTGATTTTCAGTAAATTTTTCAAAGTCTGAAGATATTTCATCTTCAGTTATGATTTCTATATTTTGAGATATTACTTCAGAGGAAATATTTGTAAATTTGGCTGCAAGTGTAATTGGTTCAGTTGTAGAATTTCCTCCAAATAATGTAGAATGTGTCAATAATGTGTAAGTACCAGTTTGATTAATTGGGACATACAATACAGTTGATGTATCATCTTTATTCTTCACTGGGAAAAATCCACCACCTTGACTAAATGGAGTATTTCCTAACCAATCAAGTGATGGCCATCCAAGGAAATGTCCAAAGACACCAGATGGAACATTAGTTTGAATAATTCGTCCTAATGGATCCATAACAAATACAGCTAGATTTGTATCATCATTAGTCCAGGAAAGTTCAATAGCTGCAGTGTTGACAAATTCATTTTGCACATCAAAGTAATACTGTCGCCAATCACCTGCCATGTAACGATTAACCATATCAAATGCACCTTTTGTATAGCCATTTCCGTAAATGATGTTATCACTTTGTTTTCCTTTGATTACAATTGTAGAATCAATTTCTGTCACAGGTTCTTTAATTACAAATGATACTGGTGCATTTACTTC
Organism: Nitrosopumilus sp. S6; assembly: GCF_054515815.1. Classification (NCBI taxonomy): domain Archaea; kingdom Thermoproteati; phylum Nitrososphaerota; class Nitrososphaeria; order Nitrosopumilales; family Nitrosopumilaceae; genus Nitrosopumilus; species Nitrosopumilus sp. S6. The sequence continues at coordinate 60,326 of NZ_JBTNRI010000007.1, read as the reverse complement.
ATGCATATCACTTTGAAAATTCAAAAACCCTTGATACACTCCAGTTTCTAATTCACTTGGAGTAACCAAAGTTACATCCACTGTTGAAACATCATTAGGTGGAACAGTTATCGTTTCAGACTCAGGCCATAACATTGACCATTTATCATTTTGATAATAACTTGCAGAAATGGTATAATCCATTGAAGTTGAATTTTGATTTGTATTTCCTAACCAGTAAGAATATCGTGTTGGAACAGGATAAACACCAACTAATGGAACACCATCAAACTTTTCGTTTGGTTCTGAAATTCTTATTTCTTGAACAGTTCCCCAAGAACCTCCTCTGTTAACCAGAGAGAGTTCATCACTAGTAATTTTTGTATCATTATTGTTATCAAGCCAATCATACAAGTATAATGAAGAAATTTTGATGTCATCAGCATAAACATCAGAAGTATTATTCATAAATTGTTCAAAAGGGAAATTCACATTTAGAATCATTAAAGAAGAGTCATCAGGTATAGGATTTTCTTCATTAAAAAAATCTCCTAATTCTTCATGAGGTCTTACATCAGATAATTTCACATAATTTGGAATAAATGCATCAGTTTTGTTCATGATAGAATCTTGTTGACGAGGAAGTGTTGTCCCATTAAATTGAGTATGTTTAATCAGAGACAATGTTTTTGATTTTATTTCAATTGACATTTCATTATCAGTAGGATTAGTGATGGTAAAAGTTGCAGTAGTTCTATCTCCTGCAATTAATTGTCCTCCAAACCAACTAGTCATAGGAAGTGAATGTGATGGAAGTTTGAATTTCTCAAAGCCTATGGCGGTATGATTAAAGTTTTCAATTGAAGGTTCAAGAATTTTTTTAATATTATCATAAGAGTTTTCGTTAGTTACTACAAACACGCCATTTTCTCCATGAACATAATCTAAAGCAGAATTAATGTTTGTTAAACCGGAACCTTGAGTAAAAGGATCGTTATTCATATCAGTTGCAGTAGACATTAAGATATTTTTTATCATAAAGGGATCATAGTTTTGAGATTGTTTTTTCATCTCTTCAATCAATATTGCAGCACTCCCAGAAACTAACGGGGCAGCCATACTTGTTCCTCCAAACAATGAAAAAGATTCATCTCGAGAATCTTTTTTGGTTTTTATCATATTTGACGGAACAAATCCATGAGCACCAATACTCATCACATCAGGTTTTGGATCACCAATCGGTGTTGGGCCTCTACTTGAAAAATCAACTACGTGATTATAATGATTAGTTGAATTACCAAATCTAGGTTGATCTTTGAATGGACCATATCCAACAAAGACATTGTTCGTAGTAGCCCCAACCGCTATTCCAAATGGTGATGCATTTGGTAATCCAATTGTTCCGTAACCATGACCAGAATTTCCAGCACTAGATACCATTACAACTCCAGGATAATTATCATCTAGTGAATGAGGAGTTGCAAGTATACTTTGAATTAAAGATAACACATCCATTCCAGGTGCAGATTTAAATGATGGAAAATTTGAAACTCCCCAACTATTAGAAATTATATCAGCCTTAGGTTTACCTGAAAACTTCCAATTATTATTTTCATTTTCAAATCCTGCAGACCATAACCATGCATAAACTGTATCACCAAACCATAATGCTTTTACAGGTAAAATTTTTGCATCAGGTGCAACACCTGTTATTGAATATTTTTTAGTATCATTGTAAATATCGTATGTTTCTTGTCCACGAGAAGTTATAGATGCAGCACTGGCAGTACCATGACCCATAAAATCAGTCATGATGCCAAAAAATTGGCCATCAGGATCAAATGAAGGTAAAAGAGTACCATTAATTGCATTTAATGTATCATCAATTGCAGTAGAGTTATTTCGAATAACACCATAAACATCTAAAACTTGTGCACCTATTGTTCCTGCACTATAATCAATTTTTCCATCATCATTTGAATCATAAACAAGAAACTCATTACCACTTCCCAAAACAATTGGTTTTTCATCAGTGAAATCAAAATCATAATTTGGTTTTTGACCTGGAGGCAAACTAAATCGAGTATAATCTTCCCATGAAGTACTCATGTCAGGAATTATTGTATCATACACACCAGGGATAAAGGAATCAACTACAAGAACAGGTACTACTTGAATTTTTGCCAGAGGTCCACTTAGTCCACCCTGATATATTACACCAAGACGATATTCACCACTTTTTGATTTTATGTAATTTCTATTATCTTGTCCTATTTTCATATCTTTATCTAATGTTCCTTTAAAAATTGGAGATGAACCAATTTGTGGAAAAAATGAATTGTAAATTTGAATATCACTTCCTTTTCCCCCTTGAGCAAGATCAAGAAACACTCCTTCTTTGGTTACATATGCAGAAGAGGTCATGTGTTCTGGAATAGGTTTGCTGTAGTTTCGAATAATATTATTTTTATCAATATATGCAAAAAAAGTTGAATTTGTTAAAACAATTCCTTGTCCATCAGGATCAAGCATAATTGGATGGTTAAGTTCATCTCTTGCAAGAGAATGTCGGATGTCAGGATTTGAAAAATCAACACCAGTATCTACAATTGCAATAACAGTACCATTTCCTGATGCATTGTAATTTTGTTTTGCATTACTTGAGCCAGTAATCTCACCAATTCTTGATGCATCTAATATGAGATTATTTGATGAGTGGAATTCAAGTTTGGAATCTTCAATCACATGAATGCCTTGTGTTGATAACAATGAAGCAATTTTTTCAGATAAAAGTGAAACATAAAAAAATCCATGATCAGATTGTACTCCATAGATTGAATTATTTTTTATGTAATCAGAATTTTGAGTGTTTGTTCCAAAAATCAAATAACGTTTAAAATTGTTTTCAGTAAAAAATTTTGAATCAACATCTATGATTTGAGAATTAAATTCAATTTCAAGGATATTATCCTGTAAAGATACATCATCACCAGTAAATGCATATGAATTTGTCAAAAAACTTGATAAAAGAAGAATTGAAAAGAAAATAGCCGCTTTGGGCATCAAAGAGTTTTTGTTTTTTGTATTATTATAACTATCTTCTTCGAGCTAGAATAGCAATTTGTAAAGCAACAATAATTCCAATGGATGCAATAATTGGAAATAATAATGAGTTTAGTTGAGAAGATGCTTCACTAATAAATTCTACAGAAGTAGAAATGGTTCCCGTACTTTCATCGATTTTATTACTTGCAGTTTCTAATGTATTATCAAATCCTTCAATTTCAGATTTTAAAACATCTAACTCTTTAGACGTGTCATCTAAAATTGTGTTTAAACGAATTATTTGTTGGGATATTCCACCCAAGTCTTGGCTTAAAACATTAGTTGCAGCAGAACCGTGAGATGTTGTTCCTTGACTAAATGCTACAACATGAAATACATGAGTGCCTTCTTCAATTGGAGTATAATCAACATAGTATAATCCTTGATGGAGTGTTTTGAAAGAATTAGTTAAAGTTACAGAAATTCCTGAGGGAAGATGAACATGTGTAGTTCCAAGTAATTTTTTTGGGTCATTTCCTATAAGTAATCCATCACTTGTTGTTTGTACAAATACTCTAATTGGTTGATTAATTGCTGCAGTTTCGGGTGCAAAGACTAGTGTATTAACAATTCTTTCAACTGGAACGTCAAGTAAATCAGTGGTTTCTGAAAATTTTACATCTATTTTTTTAGATATTCCATTTTGTTCAGTACTAATTACTTCAACAGTATACGTACCATAAGGAAAGTTTGTTGAGGGTTGTGGCCACGTCAATAAAGAATAATTAAATGAACCATCTTTGTTTGTGGTAAGTTGATCAAACTTTGCAATAGTTTCATCAGGTGCAAATAGTCTTAAAATTAAATTTTCTTCAGGCAAACCAGTTCCATAAACTTGAAGATTATGAGATGGTGCATAGACTTTACTGTTAGTAAACAAATCAAGTTCTGCATAAGAATTTGGAATTTGAATTATAAGCAATATGGAAAAAATCAGAAACAAAATATTAAATTTCATTTTAACTAATTGCAGATCTACTCCTAGATATTACTTCTGGAAAAATTGTCTATAACTTACGTTAAGAAGGATTCAAAAAAAGAAAAAAAGGATAATGTGAACTAGTTTTAGCTTACGTTGACAGTTGTACTAACTGGTGGTGATAATGCCGTAGGATTATCAACAGACTCCCAAACAAATGCAGTAGCAGTGTATGTTCCTGCGTTAGTTGGAATCCATGATAAAGCTGGGCTGAATGATTGACCAGCAGATAGTGAACCTGTAATCCATGCTAGTGAGACTGTAACACCGTTACCATCCTGAATCTGTACCAAGTATGCGAATGATTGCTCTCTATCCTGACCATTTGCTAAGTCAGCGCTGATTTGTACCTGTTGGTCAACGGAAACAGAATCTAAGCTGTTACCGAATGCATCAACGGTTCTCAAGTTAGCAGCTGGTGCTCTCTCGAGAGGTGGTACTACAGTGCCAATTAGTGAAGTGGCAGTAATATCAAGTTCATCTGCAGTTGTGTATGGATCAGGTAGTGTGTTGTCCTCATATTCTGCGGTGACTGTATCACCTTCTGAAACTCTGAGTCTGTGACCAGATGATTCATCAAGGGTTGTGAAGAACACAGTTCCCTCAAAGATTCCGGTTGCCTCATTAGTCTCAGTTACAGTTAGGTCAACACCTCCGGCATCGGAGTCAGACCACACATCGACATCGAAGTTGTCGACTGCTTCTGGATCTAAGTTCATGTCTGGATCAATTACTCTTACAACACCTGTTCCGCTTGCTGGATAGCTTGCTTCAAGCCACTGAACTTCACCAATGTTCCATCTAATTAATGCTGAACCGACTACGGTTTCATCCTCTGAGAATTCAAAGGAGACTGTAAGTCCGTCATCATCATCAGTTGGAAGTAAACCATCGGTTGGACCATTACCAGTGGCAGTACCAGTGGTAATGTCATTGTTACCATCACCATCAGCATCATGGCTAAATCCTGTGAGGATTACTTCACCAGTAAAGATGCCTGTGTCAGTACCAGTTTCAACGAGTTTATAGTTGTCAATATCGAATCCTCTAGTGGAGACCTTAATTGGGTCTTCATCAGTGTTTCCAATTTCGTCAACTAAGTCACTGTCGAAGTTGTGATCTGGTGCGACAATTGTGATGTAAACTTTGTCAGTCCATGTGTAAACTTTTTGGTCAAGCTCTACAGTTGCTCCGAAGTTAGAAGTGTAGATTGTCAAGTTGACATCTTCATCTTCTTCACCTACATAATCAGATCCAGATGGACCCCAGTCGGTATACTCGAGGACAATTTCTTCTCCTCTTTCTAACTTGTCATTATCGAGTTCTTCAGGAATTTCGACAACAATCTGGAAGATACCAGTGCTGTCACCTGTTTCTCTCAATTCTGTTGGTTCTGGGTCGAATTTACCTCCTTGGCCATCAGCATTTCCCATGGAAACGGTTGCGGCATCAGAGTCCCATTCGATTAAGTCCAAGTCATAAGTCTCAGCAGCATCATTGTCCAGATCAAAGTCTGGTTCAATGAGTGTTAAGATCATGTCGGAACCAATAATGTAAACTGATTTGTCGGATTGCAATACACCGTTTCTTAGGTCAAAGGTAGCAGAGTCAGTGACAGTGTTGACATCACCAGATGCATCTTCTGGGTCAGTGTATTCTACTTGGAGAATATCTCCTTGTAGGATACAATAATCACCAGTAGATGCGGCGGTATCAAATCTATCATCTTCGTTGCTAGTAGCATCACCATTGATTGCAGTCCATGAATTTGTGGTACTTGGACAGCTGGTTGATGCTGGACCATCAGTGTATCTTATAGTAAAGTCAATTTCGAATATTCCTGCATCTGGGGCAATTTCGCCAATTGGACCTAATTCTCTAACAGATGTTAGAGAGGAACCATCAGTATCAATTGTACCAGTTTGTGCGGCTGGACCACCAGCATATGCTAGGATTACTGTGTTAGAACCTCTGATAACAGAGATCTTTACAGGTCCTAATGCTGCTGCTGCAGTATCTTGTGCAATTTCGTCCTCACCGGATGCGGATATGTCGAAGTCAGGATCATTTACTCTAATGTGGACAGTTAGATCTCCAGAGTCAATAAATTCACCAGCATCAAGTGCGTTGGTGTTGCTGGTAATTCCAGTTCCACCAATACCTGTTGCATGTATTGGGAATATTGCTCTACCGTTTGGTGATGTAGTGCTTGACTGTGTAGTAAAGTCACTTGGAACACCAAATGGTACTGGGTAAACAGTTCTGTCTAAGCTGATTGAACCAGTGTTAGCGCGAACGCCTGCACTGTCTCCGACTTCAATGGTTTCACCAGATGCATCTCTGAAGTCAACATAGTTGACTTCAATATCATTACCAGTTGTGGTTTTGAGAGTTGTGCTGCTGGAAGAACACCATTGTGATGGAATTTGGAAGTCACCAACAAATACACCAGTTGATGTTCCTGTTTCAACTAGAGTAAAGCCAGTGTCTCCTAATTGTTTGTCAACACCTGAACCAAAGGTACAAGAGTTGTTAGTCCATCTTTCGTCATCAAATGTGATATCAAGTAATCTACCTAATTGTTCGCCATTCTTTAGCAATACAGAGGTACCACTGTTTGCAACAGTTGCACTTCCTACTGCATCTTCGTTGGCATCACCATCAGTTGTGACTACGGTATAGATATCAATAAGATCAGAATCTGTGTTAAGATCTAAGTCTTCTAAAGTAACTGTAACTGTATCTGCAATTTTGTAACTATCACTGTCAAATGATACAACACCACTGTGACTTGGGGCTTCTTCTTGATCTGCAACTTGTGTTGAAACACCGTCTGCACCTAAGTCAAGATAATTGACTCTTGGAGCATCTTCATCGGTCAAATCTTCAATTACAACAAATGAAGGATCATCTGCGATTGGAGTTAGACTGGTATAGGTTGTTGAATCAAGTATATTGAGTTGGTTAAGCATTACATATTCAAGGGAACCCTCGAATGTGCTTGTGTTATCACCAGTTTCTTCTGCTTCAATTCTAATGAGTTGGTTTGCAACTCTTTCAGAGGTTTGTAAACCATCATCAGTAAAACCGAATGAGAAGATATCAATAATTGCTGCTTCCTTGGTTGTTGAAGCTACAGATACAGGAGACTGAATATCAATTGCGAAACCAATTTTATCAGTGTCATCCATATCATGTACTGCTGCCATCACATTGCTATAGGTGATAGTGCCAGAGGTTCCATTCATTAAAGTTAATGATTGGGCTGCAACACCATCTGCAATCATGAATGCATTTACTTCTTTTCCTTTTTGGAAGACGTGATCACTTGAAGAACCATCTACAATTGTTGCTGTAGAGTTTAGAAGATATACATCATAAGTAGCTGTTGTAGAAATACTTCTTAAATCAAGATTTAAGAGGTTAAATCCGAACAATCTAACAGTAGCACTTGATCTAGTATCTAGCAAAGTTGCTTTGAGCTCATCTGCATTAACACCGGTATCAATTACTATTGTTTCTAATGTTGTATCTGTCTCGTTAAACGTTAGAATTCCTCTCTTGCTGAATTTTTCTACAGCGATATCAATTGTACTGTTAGTAGAAGAAGACAAACCAGTAATGGTTGATTCTGCTCCTGTTTGAGTAGCGAATGTGATATCATCAGATGAACCAAATGCATTGATTGCTGCATCATCACTAGTTGAACCTTCAGCTAGTGTAAATGGATCACCTGTTCTTAAGGAAGGAATTAAGTCAACGTTTACGTTGTTAGCATCTAAATCTTCATCTGCTCTACTGTTCTTGTTGGCATCACTGTCGACGATTACTACTGGAATCTCTTCACCAGAGGTCCATTCATCATCTACTGGTTGAATGTCAACTGAACCAAAGCCAAAGCCTACAAGAATTGTTGTTGGGGTCTCATTATAATCAAGTGATGCAGAGGTTCCCCTCTTTGCAGTATTGATTACTTTGAGTACGGATTTATCAGACTCATCATAAGTACCGAATACACCGCTATTTGGTCCCTGTTCTGTGATTGTAATTGGGATTTTACCTTGCATGATCTCATCTGAACCAGTTGCTCCAAATGGAATACCGAATTTCGTTGGATCATCAGTATCAGTTTCGGAGTTAACTAGTTGAACATTACTATCACCATTATCTTGGATAGTAACGACGTTACCTGTGTTTTGAACGTCTGGATCAAATAGTAAAATACAATTATCTTCACACATTAAGCTTCCTAAAAGGTCAGTTACAGTACTATCAATATTATCAGTTACATTACCTACTGAGACGCCGTTTTCATTGAATATTTGGTAGTTAGTAGTGGCAGAGCCATTAGTAATTGTACCAAATGTCCAAGAGTCTTCGTCTGTTGGGTCAATGTTTAACCATAAATCAGTAATAGTAGCGTGTACTTGTGCACCTCGTGGGTATACAGTTCTATCTAATGATATGTTGGCATAGCCCTCGACAGTATCAAAAGTAAGTGTTGTTGATTGAACACCACCACCTTTGTTATATTGTACGACGACGTTACCAGTTGGGTTTAGCTCATAGAGTTGAATGAATGGCCATACATCGGCATCAGAGATACCAATTTGTCCAATCAGATCAGTGCTAGAAGTATCTATTGCAGTGTTAACATCTTTTGCTTCCCTTACAACATTGAGGTGACCTGTGGTGTTACCAGTTGTAGCTGCACATTGTACAGTTAGTGCGCCACCGGTTGAAGAACCGTTAGCACCAATACTACCTGATAATCCACCTAGTGGAACAGCGATACCGTCGGTATCAGCAACACTAACACCAACGAAGGTGTTTGTGGTACTTCCTGTTGCACATAGGGTACCAAAGTCTAATCCTATGCCTTTAGTGGTTGCAGTAGAATCTGCAATGGATGCTTGATCTCTATCAGCAAAGTAACCATACCAGTTACCGTCTACGGCTTGAGTCATTCTCAGAATCTTACCGTTTACTGTAACGTCTGGTTCACCTTTTGCCTCATCTGTATCATTAATGTCTGAATCAATCACAACAACCTCAATTACTTGGGGTCCTGACATGTAGTTATCAAATTGTGAGTTTTCTGCGGAAACAAATAGGTTGGCGTTGGCTGCATGTGCAGCAGGCATTACACCTGGAACTGCAAATGTCAATCCACCGGCAACCATAATTGTCATTAATGTAAGACTAGTTATTTTACGTCCTATTTCGTTATTCATGTTATTGTAATTTTTTCTTCAAAGTTAGTATTTAACCGTAATGGACGAATTGTCCACAATTAGTCAAAAAATTGAAATTTTTCTATAAATTTTTGATTATTGACATAATTTCTATAATATCTTATTATAAAAATTATACTTTATTCCTAAAATAGAGCTATGATCGCTATATTTTACAAAATTTTTGTATCATTTATGAATTTTTTATAGCCTATTTCATGCCTTGATCTCTTTTCCTAAGAGGCTTTTGTATAAGGAAATTGCATCAGTCTCATCTTTTGGTCCAATTACAACTGCAGAACCTTTTTTCATAAAACTTACAGACAAATCATTAGTTCGGATTGATAATCCCAAGTCTCCTTGATTCTCAACAGTAAATCCTTTTTCTTTTGCAGTATTAGTTACTAGTTCTACATCAAGATCAAATGTATCAGTCGGAGTAATGGAATAAGTTCTCTTTCCCCTATTTCTTCCACACAACTCTTCTAAAATTAATTCTTCTTTTTGTGTGACTTCAAGTTTGCCTGTTCCACAAATTGGACATTCTTCAGCTCTAAATGTTCTAGTACTATTGAAATCAAGATTTTCTAAATCAACATGTAAAATTCTTTCAGAGAGATTTGGTTTTTTTCCAAGAATTATTTTTACAGCTTCTGCAACTTCAATTGCACCAATGATAGAAAGTATAGGAGGATGAACACCTTCAATACTACATGTTGGCATTGTATCTTCATTTAATTCAGGAAACATGCAAAAGTAACATGCAGATTTTTTTGGTAATATAGTAAAAGCTTGTCCAGATGTTCCAACTGCAGCACCAGTAACAAATGGAATATTATGTTTTACACATGCTTTGTTCAATGCATATCTAGCATTAACACTATCTAGTGCATCAATTACAACATCACATCCTTCAACAACTTCTAATGCAGTGTAATCATTTATTGAAATAGCTAAAGCTTCAATTTTACATTCAGGATTTAGTTTTTGTAGTTTTTTTGCAGCAACTTCTACTTTGACTTGACCAACATCATCTTCATCAAACAGCATTTGTCTATGTAAGTTTGATAATTCAATTACATCTCTATCAATGATTCGTAAATTGCCAACACCCATTGTAGATAATCTGGAAATTATTGGGTGTCCTAGACCTCCAGTTCCAACAACACATACTTTGGCATTTTTTAATTTTAATTGTCCACCATATCCAATTTCTTCAAGCATGACTTGTCTTGAAAATTTGTCTAGTTCTTTTGGAGAAAGTTCTTCGGATCCTCCAGCAACAGCTGGTAAAATGTAAATCTCATCTCCATCTTTTAGAGGAGTTTCCATTCCAGATGAAAATTTTGCATTTTTACCATTAATGTAGATGTTAATCAAAGAACGTGGTGTTCCATCACTTTCCAATACACGTCTTTTAAAGTCATCACCCATTTGTTCAGATATTTTTGCAAATGAGTCTTGTAGTGACTCAGCAGAAAGATCTATCTTTTTTTCACCGCCACCTTGATTTAACACTGAGGGAATTGTAAATGTAATATTTGCCATTAGTTAACTACCGCCGAAACTTCTGAAATGTCTGCTTTTAGTACATTTGGTTTTTCTAATACTTCCATAATTGATTCAGTTGCTTTGAGACCATTTCCAGTAACATAACATACAACTTTATCATTTTTGTCAATCTTTCCTTGTTCAACCATTTTTTGTAACACAGAAACTGACACACCTCCAGCAGGTTCTGTAAAAATTCCTTCTGTTTTTGCCAAGAGCAATATTGCATCTAAAATTTCTTGGTTATTACATTCCTCTGCAAAGCCATTGTATTGTTGTAATCTTTTTAGTACATATCGTCCATCACCAGGATCTCCAATTGCCAAACTTTTTGCAACAGTGTCAGGATTTTCAACAGGGATTACTTCTTTGGAATTTTTCTTAAAAGCATCAACTATAGGTGCACACCCATGTGGTTGAGCTGCAATCATATGCATGTTAGATACATCATTAAGTAATGAAACACTTTGTAATTCTTCAAATCCTTTACAAATTGCATTAAGCATTGCTCCACTACCTACTGGAACTATTAGTTGATCAGGTACTTGCCAATTAAGTTGTTCAGCAACTTCAAATGAAAATGTTTTAGAACCTTCCACATAATGGGAACGCATGTTAATATTCACTATACCTATACCTTTACTATCACCAATCTGGGCAGCAATTCTATTTGCATCATCATATGTACCATCAACTGCAACATAGTTTGCACCATAAGACAATGCTTGTGTGATTTTTGCCATTTCGATATTACTTGGAGCAAAGACATGACATGGAAATCCACCTTTTGCAGCATGGGCTGCAGTAGCTGATGCAAGATTTCCAGTAGATGCACAACCAACAGCAGATAATCCAAATTCTTTTGCTTTTGAGATTGCAACACCTGCAGGTCTATCTTTGAATGAAAATGTGGGATTTACAGAATCATTTTTTATGTAAAGGTTGTTTAGTCCTAATTTTTTTCCAAGGTTTTCAGCTTTAGTTAGAGGAGTCATGCCTGTTCCAATACTTACAATATTGGATTTGTCTTCTATTGGTAAAAGTTCAAAATATCTCCAATACGTTTGTTCACGATTAGAGAAAGTTTCTTTATTGATTTGTGGAAAACGATATTTTACATCTAGAGGTCCAAAACAATCATCACAGATATACTTGAATGCAGTTTCATATTCTTTTTTACACTCTCTACATTGTAGCGATGTCCTAACCAAGATCAATTTTTCATCTTAAACTATACATAAAAAATCCTAATATTGGATTAAGTATTACTTAATTTTCATTAATAAAAAATACAGTGAAAAATTATCAAAAAGATATAAAAAATATACATCTAAAAGCAAATGAAATGTATTTTTTATTAAAAATCAAATTTTGATTGATTTTTAATAAAGGGTAAGGTTTTTAGTGATTTTTTCATAATCGGATTTATGAATACTAAAATTATAATTTCCATTATTGTGATAGTCATTGGAATTATTGCAATAACAACAATAACTTTTGAACAATCAGAAACCATAGAAGTTGAAGATACATTAAACAAAGAATTACGACCAGTTGAGGAAATTACTCCAGAGATTCAAGAAAAAATGGATGAAATTGAAAAAATAAATCTAGAAAATGAATATACTCCAAAAGAAAGAGAATGGATTACATCAGGGCCATTTCAAATTGACAGAAGTGAATATGTTTTAGGTGAAAAGATTTTTTTGAGAATTGGTGGATTAGGTTTTGAAGAGAAGGGCCAAGCTGTATTTCTAAAACCAAAAAATAATACACACTACGAAGTTTATTGGTCTATACCATTTGATGGTGCAGAAAAAGCAGCATTTAATTATTATTTACAACCACAACTTTCAAAAACAAAAGGATATTGTAATGCCGATGAATTTATTGGGGATTGGAGAGTTGTATTTAGAGGTACAGAATATCCTAATCTAGAATTTAAAATAACCGAAAGCATACTTCCTGGAGATGAAGAGAATTATCAACCAATATGTTAAATTAAAGTGAATGATGAAAACAAACTCTTTCACCAGTATGGCATGCAGGTCCTGATGGTTCAACCAAGTAAATTATTGCATCAGAATCACAATCAACCAAAATTTCTTTAATCTCCTGAGTATTACCAGATTCTTCTCCTTTCATCCATAGTTTATTTCTTGAACGACTGTAAAACCAAGATTTTCTAGTTTTCTTTGTAAGTTCCAAGGATTCTTTATTAGAATATGCAAGAGTAAGGACTTCTTTGGTATTTGCATCCTGAACAATTACAGGCACAAGGCCCGCACTTTTTTCAAAATCAATATCATCAATTGTTTTATCCATGACTAATCATTACAGAATTTCCTTATAATCGTACAGAGATATTTTTTTCTCTAAGAATTTCTTTAACTTGGTTGACTGATTGATTCTCATAGTGAAAAATTGAGGCTGCCAAAGCAGCATCGACATTAGATTTTTCAAAGATTTCATACATATCTTCAGGTTTTCCACAACCACCCGAAGCAATAACAGGCACAGATACAGTATCAACTATTTTTTTAGTAAGCAGAATGTCATATCCATCCTTAGTTCCATCTTTATCTATACTAGTCAAAAGGACTTCTCCAGCTCCAAGTTCTGTTGCTTTTTTTGCCCATTGAATTGCATCAAGTCCAGTACCTTGTTTTCCACCATAAATGAAAACTTCAAACCAAAACTTTTTGCCATTTTCTTCAAACATTGTTTTAGTATAATCCTCAGTATAGTTTCGTTTTGCATCTATAGCTATTACAACACATTGTTTTCCAAATACGGTCATAAGTTCGGTTAGTAATGCGGGATTATTTACAGCACCAGTATTTACTCCAACTTTGTCTGCACCACTAAGCAAAATATTTCTTGCATCATCCATACTATTGACTCCACCACCTACTGTAAATGGAATATCAATTACTTTAGCAACATTAGATACTAGTTCTTTGATTGTTTTTCTTTTCTCTTGAGACGCAGTAATATCAAGAAAAACTAATTCATCTGCACCATCTTTGCTATATTTAGCAGCAAGTTCTACAGGATCACCTGCATCCTTGATCGATTCAAAATTAAGTCCTTTTACAACTCTACCGTTATCTACATCAAGACATGGGATTATTCGTTTAGTTAACAAGTTGTTTTGCCTCCTCAATTGAGATTTTATTTTCATACAATGCCTTTCCTAAAATTACTGCAAATGCATTTTTTGTTTTTACATCAGATACATCATCAATATTTGAAATTCCACCACTTGCAATAATATTTGCATTTTGTATACTACATGCTTTTTCCAAATATTCTAAATCAGGTCCTTCCATAGTTCCATCTTTACTTACATTAGTAAGTAAAAATTCAGTAAATCCCATACTTACAAATTCATTAATTGCATCAAGCAAAGGTGTTTTTGTACTTTCTTGCCAACCATGTGTAACAATAAATCCATCTACATGATCAACTGAAATTACAATCTTTGAAAATCCATATTTTTTGGCAATACGTTGTAACAATTCTTTGTCTTTGAATGCCAAAGTACCAATTACAACTCTATTTGAAAAAGAAATTGCTCTATCAATGATTTCTTCATTTCGTAAACCACCTGCTACTTCTACAGGAATAGATAATTCTTTAGTGATTTGTTCGATCAAATCTAGATTACTACCAGTTCCAATTGTTGCATCTAAATCAACAATGTGTAACATATCAGCACCTGCTTCTTGCCATTTTTTTGCAACGGAAACAGGATCATTGCTGTATACAGTTTTCTGTTTAGGATCCCCTTTGTATAGTCGAACTACTTCTCCTTCCATCAAGTCAATTGCAGGAATTATTTTCATTTAGAGCACTCTCGCAAAAAATTCTTTAACATTAATGCACCAACATCACCCGATTTTTCTGGATGAAATTGAGTTCCAAAATAATTATCCTTTTGAACTATAGCTGGAACTTTAACATCATAATTAGATTCAGCAACTATAACATCTTGTGTTGTAGGATTTGCCCTATACGAGTGTACGAAGTATACCCATGAACCATTTTCTATGCCTTCAAGGATTTTATTTTCTTGCTTTATCTCAAGTGCATTCCATCCCATATGTGGCACCTTTAGTGTATTAGGTAAAATAATGACATCACCATCAATAATTCCAAGACCTTTTTCTTTTCCTTCCTGACTTTTATCAAAGAACATCTCCATACCTAAACATATTCCAAATACAGGAGTGTTATTCACAATTTCAAGAAAGTTTATCGAATCACGGTTAATACTTTGTATTGCAGGATCAAAATTACCCACTCCAGGTAGAAATATTCCATCATAGCCTTTCAATTTGTCAACTTGAGTCTGTACTTCCACTACTGCATTTTGTTTTTCTAATGCATTTTTGAGGCTGAAAATATTTCCAGCTCCATAATCAAATATTGCAATTTTTGTCATTACATTGCGCCTTTTGTGCTAGGAATTCCTTTTTGTTTTGAATCTTTTGAACATGCAATTCTAAATGCTACTGCTAGAGATTTCATTGCAGCCTCTGCTTTGTGGTGATCATTGTCACCATACTTTACAGTAAGGTGGATACAGCTGTTCAGATTTTGTAGTAAAGATTGGAAAAAGTGTTCAAGATCTTCTTTTGACACATCTTCAATCTTTGTTCTCTTTATAGACAAAGTTAATTTGTAAAAT
The DNA here is from genome assembly GCF_054515815.1 of Nitrosopumilus sp. S6. Classification (NCBI taxonomy): domain Archaea; kingdom Thermoproteati; phylum Nitrososphaerota; class Nitrososphaeria; order Nitrosopumilales; family Nitrosopumilaceae; genus Nitrosopumilus; species Nitrosopumilus sp. S6. Next base: position 44,785 of record NZ_JBTNRI010000007.1, on the reverse strand, counting down.
GGTCTTTTTATCAAATCTACGGATGCCTCAGCTAAAGATTCATCCATTGGAACAGATGCATAGCTAAATCTAGTAACACCTATTCTATTTCCTAATGCTTCATCCAATGCATTTCCAATTGTAATTGCAGTATCTTCAATTAAATGATGTACAATATTGTCTTTGGATTTTGCTTTTACCGTTAAATCTAACATTGCGTGTTTTCCAAATGCGGTAATCAAGTGATCAACAAAATTTACACCAGTAGACACACTAGTCTTTCCAGTACCATCAATATTGGCTACAACTGAAACACTAGTTTCTTTTGTTTCACGTTTAATTTTGCTTGAACGTTTTTTCATCTTATCACCTGAGAATACTAATATTTTATAAAACTAAATTTAATACCTTCGGAATATCATTTATTGATTCTAAAATCATTTTTACTCCATAATCTGCAAATAATTTACGCCTAGCTTCTGGATTTGTACTTGTGCCTACAATTGCACAAAAGGTAGTAGGATTTCCTGCTTGTGTTGCTTCTTTTGCCATCAGATAATCCTCCACAGAGTCACCTACATACAAACAATTTTTTGATTCCATAGATTGTATGGCGCGAATTAATGTAGTTGGATTTGGTTTTGCTAATTCTCTAGGTTCATCTTCTAAAAATGCAGAACTTTTTGTATCAAAATAATTGAGCATATCTTTTAGCGAATAACGAATTGACTCAATCCCTCTACCTGTAATAATTGCAAGTTTTGTGCCAAATTCTTTTTGCAATGTTTGTAATAGTGAGATAGATAAAATTACTTTATCATTTGAAATCATTCCTTCTTCAGAAAACTTTGATTGTTTTTTAAATAATTTTTCATATATCTCTGGTCCAAAGAAAAGTTGATCAAATATAGAATAAACAGGATTATTGTGTCTATCACCTAATGAACCTAGTTTAGATAAAAATTGAGATATATCACAAAGAGATTCAAGATAAGATTGAACAGAACGTATTCCAGTTTTATTTGCATTTGAAATTACATCATAGATAAACTCTGATGGTTCTTTGTTTAGTTTAGTAGCTGCATACAATGATAATACTACAGCATATGTCAAATCAACTTCATCATTAAATCCTCCTGATGCTTTGAATCCATCAATTATCTTGTGATCAATAGGTATAGAATCAATACCTGCAAATTCTTTTAGTACATACTTACATGTTAAATCAATTGTTTTGTCATAAGATTGTGTAATGTCTACAAGTACACCATCACAGTCAAATATTATAGAATCAAATTTTTGATTATTCAATTTTTTATCCTAATAGATCACGTATTGCTAAAAGGAATTTAGAGTTCATTTCTTTGGTTCCAACAGTAACACGTAGACACCCAGGATGAGAGCCAATCTTACCAAGTTTGCGTATAGAGATTCCTTGTTCAATTAGTGCAGAGAATACGCGTTTGTCTGCACCTTTAGCATCAAATAGTACAAAATTAGCCTTGGAATCAAAGACTGTAAAAGCGTCATATTTATTCAAATTTTCAATGATTTTCTTTCGTTCAGACTTGATAATTTCAGATGCTTCTTTCATCTGGTCTACCTTATCTAAAGAAGCAATTCCAGCCTCAATTGCAAGAGTGTTGAGAGGATAAGGATATTGCAATACCTGATTGAATACATCAACTACTTTCTTGTTTGCAATAAAGTATCCCAAACGTAAACCTGCAAGTCCAAACGCTTTAGAAAATGTTTTAACAACAATTAGATTTTCATATTTTTTTGTTAATGTAACAGTTGATGAATCACCAAATTCACCATAAGCCTCATCAATAATTACCAAACCATCAAATTTTTTAATCAAAGATTCTAGTTGTATTTTTGAAAATTGAAATCCAGTGGGGTTATTTGGAGAATCCAAGTATAGAATTTGACATTTTTTTAAGTTTGTATTGAATTTCTCAATGTCTAATTTCATATCAGATGAAAAAGGAATTTTAGTACAAGGTATTGCATACAACTTACATCGTTCTTCAAAGAATCCAAATGTAGGATCTGATGTTAAAATTCTAGTTTTCTTTGATGCAAAATTTGCTAAAAATAAATCTAAAATTTGATCAGAGCCATTACCAACACCAATCATATTCTCAGGAACTTTTAGGTATTTAGATAGTTTTGAAACTAGTTTTTCAACTCCACCTAAAGGATATTCCCTAACATCAGAATTTGATTTAGCATAGGAGATGACATCTTGTTGGAATTTTTTATTTATTACAAAGTTCTCATTAGAATCCAATTTCAAAACATCGTCAAACTTTTCAGGTTTTTTATAGCCACCTAGTTTTGCATATTCATCTAATTTTTTTGCATACCAAGAATTTTTCATTTCAATCTACCTCGTACTGCTTCATAATGATTTGGTAATCCTTCTGCTAAAGTTAAATTCTTCATAGATTTTGATATTTTCTGTAAATCTTTTCTGTTTGTTTCCACTTTAGTTAGAAGCTTGACAAAGTCTAATACTGATAAAGAGCCCCTAGTCTTTCCAAATCCATTTGTAGGCAAGATATGATTTGAGCCTAACAAGTAATCACTAGCTGAAGATGGACTATATTTTCCAGATAAAATCAAGCCTGGATTCTTGATTTTATTCCATTTTTTTGCATTTTTACTAAGAATCTCCAAGTGTTCAGGAGCCAAATTATTAGCAATATCAATGATATCAGATACCTTGCAAACACCAATGAATCCATTTGATTCAAGACTAGACTTTACAATTTTTGTTCGTTGAATATCTTTGAGTTTAGAGTTTACACTAGATTGAATCTTCTTTGCAATAGAAGTTGATGGAGTTAATGCATAACAGAATGTATCAAGAGAGTGTTCTGCTTGAGAAATAAGATCTAATGCAGCAATTTCAGTATCAGATTCTGAATCAATTACAACTCCTAATTCAGTGGGTCCTGCCATCATATCTATTGATACAATATTGCTAACAAGATATTTTGCCAAAGTTACAAAAGCACCACCAGGTCCGACAATCTTGTCTACCTTTTTGATAGAACGAGTACCATATGTTAACGCTGCAATTGATTGTACACCGCCAGTTTTGTAAATTTCAGTTGCGCCACAAATATCAGCAGTTACGATTGTTAATGGATCTATATTTCCTGATGAATTAGGTGGAGAAACCACTACAATTCGTTTTACACCTGCAATTTTAGCAGGAGTTACAGACATTATAGCAGAACTAGGATATCTTGCTGCACCACCAGGAACATAACATCCAACACTGTCTATTGGAACAAAAGATTTTGCAATTTTTGTTCCGTTTGATTTGATAGTAATATCTTTGAATTGACGTCTTACTGCTGATTCGGCTTTTGATAATCTTGATTTTGCAAGTTTAATTGCAGAGATTTCATCTTTTGAAACTTTAGAGTATGCACTAGCAATATCACGTTGTGAAACCCTTAGTGATGAAATTTTTGCACCAAATTTTTTTTCATATTTTTTGACTGCAACATCACCATTTTTCTTTACATCCCTAAGAATAGGTTCTACAATTTTCTGGTTTTTTGAAGGGTTTTTTGTGCCTAATTTCTTTAGAAATTGCTCTGTATTATTTATCGAAATGATTTTCATCAATTTTCTTCGTCACGTTTAATCTCCTCAAGCTCCAGAATTTGTCGTGGTTCATGCACTACTAATCCCTGTGCAATCTTTCGTAGTTTTGGAATTATTTTGTGGAAATCTGATTTTTTGATTATAGTATTGACTCCGTACCAACCATCTTCACTTAGTGGACTAATTGTAGGTTTTTTCAATGAAGGTATCTGTTTTAGTAGTTTTGGCAAATTTTTATCTTCTACATTTAGGTAAATGTGTAGATATTTTTTGCCATGTACTGCTCCTCGCATCAAAGTAACAATGTCAAAAATCTTTTCTCGTTTTGCTTTGTCTTTGAGAGATTTTTTGTTTACTATCAAGTGTGCAGTTGAAGTAAGAACCTCATCTACAATCTTGAGTTTGTTTTGTTTAAGTGTAGTTCCAGTCTCAGTTACATCCATAATTGCATCTACATCTTCTGGGGGTTTTGCTTCTGTGGCACCAAATGATAGATGAATCTGAACTGACTTGTTAGTTCCAATACGTAACCAAGGAGTAACAATTTGTGGATCTTTATTTCCAAAATATTTCTTGTAGGACTTGCAGTTCTTTATAAAACGAGAGGCGGTTGTAAGATATTCCGAAGAAATTCTTAGAGTCTTTTTCTTTTTAGCATAATCTGCAATCATTGCATCAAGATTTTTGTATCGATAATTATCTGGAAATGCAATGACGAGTCTAATTTTTCCATATTCTAAATCTAATATGGGTTCAACATCAGATTTTGTTTCACCTACCCAATCCTTACCAGTAATTCCTACATCATACAATCCCTCATTAACAAGAGTTGGAATCTCTTGAGGTCTAAGCATTTTTACTATAATTTTCGGATCATCAAGATATACCCTATAGGTTCTACTCTTACGATTTACCTTAGTCCAGGATCTCTCTAAGAGTTTGAATGTAGCATCCTCTAAACTTCCCTTGGGTATTGCAAATCTGACTTCGGACATGGTATCTCCTTTCAATCTGTCTATATAATAACGTCATTAATTTTGTTCAAGTAGTTCTTTTGCTCTATTTACTGAAATGTTATTCTCTTGAATCATCTGAGAAACTATCTTATCAATTTGCTCAGTAGATGCACCTGCTGCTGATGCCAGATTTCTTGCATGCAGCCTCATGTGTCCTTTTTGAATTCCATCAGTTGCAAGTGCTCTCATAGCACTAAAGTTTTGAGCCAAACCTGTTGCAGTAATAATACATGCCATCTCTTTTGCAGAGTCTACTGCTAAAATTTTAGTACAAATCTTAGCAACTGGATGAACATTGATTATCCCACCTACAATTCCAACAGATAGTGGAATCTCTAAAGTTCCAACAAGATTTCCATCTGAATCTTTACTCCATTCAGATAATGATCTGTATTGTCCAGAACGTGATGCAAAAGCATTTGCTGCAGCTTCAATTGCACGACTGTCTTGTCCTGTAGCATTAGCTACAGCAATAATTCCATTCATAATTCCCTTGTTGTGTGTAACTGCTCTATACACATCATGTTTTGCAAATTGATAGGCATGGATCATGTTATCTACAACTTCTTCACCTCCAACTAATTCTTTATCAAAAATTGCAGTTGCTTTCACCATACGTCTTGTAGAATAATTAGATAATATTCTAAGAAGTGTTTTGCCTCCAGTTAATTTTTCAATTAATGGAGCTATACCTTCACACATTGTATTTGTAACATTTGCACCCATTGCGTCACCTACATCAATTAATAATTCAACTATCAACATTGGTTCAAAGTCTGTATCAAGTTTTTTGCAGGTAATCTCTTTTGCACCTTTTCCCATTTTAGAAAGAGTATTACTTTTTGAATTTGCAAGATCTAAAATTTCTTGAGTGTTTTCATTAATTTTAGAAATTGCATCATCAATATCTGTACCTAAAACTTGAATTTGTCCAATACTGTAGGATTCATCAGCTACTACTGTGAATCCACCTTTTGGTCGTGCAAGTTTTGCTGCTTTTGATGCTGCTGCAATCACTGAGGGTTCTTCAATTACCATAGGAACAAGATAATCTTTATTGTTAATTTTGAAGTTGGTTGCAACACCTAATGGAAGTGAAAATATTCCAAATGCATTTTCTACCATTTTGTCTGCTTTATCAAACGTAATTCCACCATCAGGTAGTTCTAATGATTTTATGTCATCTTCTGAAAGATTTGCAAAATTTTTGATAACATCTAACCTTTCTGTTCTTGATTTCTCAAAAAATTTTGAAATTGATGAATCAGGCATTTTATTTTAATATCCTCAACAATTTATCATCATTAGCAGCCGGAAAACCTTTTCCATCAGTGTTAGAGGTTATGACATATAGAAATCCATCAGGTCCCTGAACCACATCACGAACACGTCCAATTCCACTAAGGATAGATTTTTGAGAACTTAATCCCTCATCAAAATCTACTTGATACACATTTGATGCCCTCATTGAGGCCATAATGAATGGAAAATCAAAATCAAATTTGTTACCAGTGTAGAATAAAATTCCTCCAGGTTCTATACTTGGATCATAACAGAGAACAGCATTTTCAAAATTTTTATTTCCAGAGCATTCTTGTTCTGGCCAACCATAATTCTTACCAGATAAAATGATATTAATTTCGTCATTTTTTTCAGGTCCAAATTCTGCTACATACAGGTTTCCATTATCATCCCAAGTCATACCTTGTGGATTTCTATGTCCTAAAGAGTAAACAGGAGAATTTGTAAATGGATTATTTTCAGGAATGGAACCATCATCATTTATTCTTAAAATTTTGCCAGATAATGAATCAAGATCTTGTGGCAAATGAGATGAATCAGATGTAGTACCAGTACCTACATACAATTTTCCATCAGGTCCAAATTTAATGAATCCCCCATTTGTAAAAGATGACCCAGGAATTTTATCAAAAATGGTGTCTGCATCTTGTAATTTGTTTTCAGATTCAGTAATTCGCATTATTTTATTCCATAAAGTGTCATCTTCTTCATAAGTCAAAAATACATAGATGTAATGATTCTCTGAAAAGTTGGGATGTAATGCAATTCCTAACAATCCACCATCAAAAACATCAGCAGAACGTAAAGTAGCAAGTGGAGATTCTAATTGAACATCATTTTCTACAACTATAATAGAACCATCTTTTTCTGTTACAAAAATTCGATTATCAGATACTGCAATTGAGCGAGGTTTATCAAGATTATCTGCTAAAATTTCTACTGAAGTACTTTTAGAATTAAAATTAGGTTCAGGTAATGGGATAGGATCTGATGGAAGTGTTAAAGTGTATACAGAAAAAGCAACTGCAATAACAATAACTGCAATTGAGATTTTTTTATCCATGAAAAACCAAGTTATTGAAATCATATTAATTACTTTCAAGAATTCAATAAAGCGTATATACGGCTCGTGTTAATTTCTGAATCAGCGGGGTGGGGAAGCCAGGTCATCCCGGCGGGCTCATAACCCGCAGTTCAGTAGTTCAAATCTACTCCCCGCTACTTATTTTGATAAACACAAAACCAAGATAATGAATTTTTGAAATCATTTGATTTATTGATAACACCATGTCTTTGTTGAGGACGTGTAAGATGTCTATGAGCAGAAATTTTTGGTAAATACAATTGTTTGTTAATTTTTCTAGAAGTTATTTCAGTCATTTTTTTTGATGATTTTTTTCCACAACGAACACATTGGAATCCTTGTTCTTTACCCTTAGATTTCATTTTTTTATTGCATTTTTTACAAATTGGGTTTGATGTTTTGATTTGTTTTTCAAGAGAAATCACTTTAATAAATTCAAGATTAATTATACGAGGGAAATTTTTGGAAGCTTTCCTAACTCCTCCACCCACGGATATTTTATCACCCTTGATTAGATTTGAAGCCACAGCAGACATTCCAGTTGGTTTGTAAACTGCACACCAAAATTCATTATTGTTTGAAAGAATCTTGAAAAAAACATGACCTCCCTTTACAATTTTGGGGGAGTTTGACACCACACCAATTAATTTCCCAGAAGCATATGGTTTTAGTGTTTCAAAAGTAAGTTCATTTTTTAAATGATCACCTGTTCCTTGATTAGATTTGAAGATCATATAACCATCCAATTTTTCGTCACTTTTTAGAAGTCTAGTAGCAGAAACCAATGCATCAACATTTTCACCACGAACTCCAAAAAATACAGGATCTGGACCATGCGGAGTGATTAAAACTCGTCCTTTTTTTGTATCAAAACTATTGAAAGTGTCAGGATATGTTTTTTCTTGCATTTCCTTAACACTTTTTATTGAAATTTTTCTTTCTTTTCCAAATTTTTGTTTTTTACGATAACTCAATAATTCTAGTGTATGATCTTGAAAATCATATCCTATTGCACCAATTGCGCCAACAAGTCCTTGGCCATTTCCTTTGTAGAAATATTCAAGATGATTTTTTTTGACAAATTGTTTTGCATTTTTCCTATTAATTAATTGCCATAAAGCTAAATTACTAAATTCTATGAATTCAGAAGGGATAGATTCACTTTCAAAAAAAACTAATCCTGGATTAGCACCATTTTTTGTATCAGAGTATTTTGAAACAAGATTTTTAATTTGATTTTTTATTTTTGATGGATTACTAGTCTTGATTCTAATAGAAACTGCTCCATTTCCACGTGTTTTCCAAGGAATGTTTGGATTAAATCGAATCAATCTTGGAAAATCAAGAAATTCTGTTTCTTGTCTTTTGAGTAAATCAACCACTTTGTATGCCAAAAAAGTAGTACACATTCCTTTTGGAGAATCAGTATCATCAAATCCAATATTTAGGACAGTTTTTTTCACCATATTGTCTTTAATTAATTCATACATTTTTAGTTGTTGTAAGATGCAGTTGGTTTAAATTAATAAAATAATATTTCAAGCTAAATTGATAGTTATAGATGAAAAGAGAATTTTTCAAGAAATAGAAGAAAAAAATCCTGCATCAGTCTCATTGAATGGACCAGATGGTATTTTACCACAAGTGCAAGATGCTGCAAAAAATATAACAAAAAAATTTGGCATTCCTGCATATGTTTTAGCTGATACTACATGGGGAACTTGTGATCTTAACTCAAATGGCTCTAAAGTTCTTGGTGCAGATATTCAATTCAATATTGGACATACAATAAACACTGAAACATACGAAAAAAACTTGATTCTAATTGATGCATATGATGATGTAGAATTTGACAGGGTGGCAAAAAAATGTGTAGAAATATTGAAAGGGAAAATAATTTCACTAGTAACAGATAGTCAACATTTACATCAAGTAGACAAAGTTGAAAAAATTTTAACAGAGAACGGAATTACAGTCAAAATTGGAAAAGGTAAAGGACAATTAAATGACGGACAAGTTTTTGGTTGTGAGTTTTATCCTGCAACAGATCTGAAAAAAGAAGTTGATGCATATGTTTTCCTAGGACAAAGTAATTTTCATGCATCTGGAATTGCATTATCCACTAACTTACCAACATATGTTTTAGATCCTTACTTTAATGAAGTAAGAGAAGTTACAGAATTTGCACAGAAATTAAAAAAGAAGGCAACTTTAGCAATATACAAAGCAGCTGAAGCGAAAACTTTCGGAGTCATTGTAGGATTGAAAGAAGGCCAGTTATCAAAGGTTTTTGCATTAAAAATCAAAAAAGAATTAGAAGCAGAAGGAAAAGAAGTTCAGTTATTTGCATTAACAGATATTACAAATGATAGATTAAGAAATCTAAAAGGAATTGATGCCTTTATTCAAGTTGCATGCCCTAGAATTTCTACAGACAATCAGTTTGACAAGCCTGTTTTATCATCACCTCAGGCTAATGCATTGTTAAAAATTCTCAGAAATGAAAGTATTGAAGGATATTTAGAAATTCCACATTGGTTATGACACTAATTTTTGAAATTTAGGATTATCAAATAACTTTTCAAAAGATTTTGATTTTTTTGCTTTAATTTTGTATTGTTTTCCTTGTGAAATTGATTTTTCAAGTAATAATAACGAATCATCTATTTTTGAAAGCATTGCTAAACTACAAGATTTATCAAATAAGACATCACCATTTTCAGGATAATCATTCAAAATAACATCACAACAAGAAATAGAATCATCATATTTGTTCATAGAAAACAGTATTCTTTCTTTGTGATATAGTGCAATATTGTATTTTGGGTTAGATTCTAAAATTTTGTCACATAAGGATAATCCTTCAAAGAGATTTCCTTGTTTTCTAAAGGAAGAGATTTTGTTTACTAATACAGAAAGATCGTCAGGATGTTTTTCAAGTGCAAGATCATAGCATTTCATAGCATTGTCATAATCTTTGAGTTTACTTAGTGCATAGCCTTTATTGTTTAAAGAACTCAAATGATAGGGATTCTCATCTAGAATTTTATCATAGTATAAAATTGCTTCATCATACTTTCCTTTTAAGAATAATCTATTTCCTTCATCTAAGATAGAATTTATTTTTGGATCATTCATTAACATTCAACTGGGTTTCATTATGATTTTTCCAAAAAGTCCTTTACCCTTTAACATCTTTGTATGAGCTTCAACAGCTTTCTCAAGTGGAAAAGTTGAATCAATTATAGATTTTATTTTTCCTTGAGACATCCAATAGAATCCTTGTTCAAGTTCAGCCCTTGTTCCTTGAGTTGAACCTAGAATGTTAAGTCCTTTAAAGAAAATGTGTCGAAGATCAGTTTTAGCCATATAGCCAGTAGTTGCACCAGTTGTAATTACAGTACCACCATAATTCAAAAGGGTTAGTTCCTTGTTCCAGTGAGAGCCTCCAATGTGTTCAAATATCACATCTACTCCAGGAACATCTCCATAGGGTTTTGGGATTTTTTTTGCAATTGCTCTCACTTCTTTATGCCAGTCATCTTTTCTATGATCTATTGCATAATCTGCCCCAAGGTCAAGTAATTGATCTAGTTTATCAGGACTAGCAGTTGCAATTACAGTACAACCAAAAAGTTTTGCAATCTGAATTCCATAATTTCCAACACCAGAACCACCACCCATAATCAAAACCAATTGACCAGGTTGAATTTTTGCTCTACCAACTAACATATGCCAAGAAGTTAACATAGTCATGGATGCAGCTGCTGCTTCTTCGTATGATACACCTTCAGGAATTTTTACAACATTTACTTCTGGAAGATGTGTGTATTCACAATATCCACCCCAAAGAGGACCTGTTTCAAATCCCCAAATAGTTCGTTTTTTACAATCATATTCTCGTCCAGAAGTACATCTCTTACAAACTCTACAAGACATGTTTCCATGAGAAACCACTCTATCACCAACTTTGAAATTTTTTACATCTTCACCTATTGCGGTTACTTCACCTGCTGCATCAGTTCCAGAAATATGAGGTAAAGGAATTGCAAGAGGTTTTCCTCGCATTCCCCAAATATCATCATAATTTAGAGCTGCTGCCTTTACTTTGAAAACTACTTCATTTGATTTTGGTTCAGGAATTGGGATATCTTTAATTTTTAAGATTTTTGAAAAATCATCATCGATAGCATATTCATCATAAACAAGAGCTTTCATGATTTTTTTCATATTTGTCGAAATATATGATTTATCAGGATCATTTAAGCCACAAACAATTATAATCATAAAAACAAGAATTTGAGCATGTCAGAAAATGCAACATTTCCAGGCGAGAAAATAGCATCTATTGAAGAATATGAGGCAGGACACAATGCTTTTGATGACGGAGACATGGTAAGAGCAGCAACCATTGGACAAAAGAACATCGATAAAACTACTAGAACTGCAAATATCAAACATCCAAAGGTTCTATCAATACCAAAGGTAGGCGATATTGTTATTGGAACAATTGCAGCAGTAATGTCATCTATGATTGCAGTCTCAATTGATTACATTAATGGAAATCCAACCACATCTAAAGTAGAATGTGTATGTTCAACAAGAAACATTAGAAAAAGAAATGTTGCACTAGTAAACGATATAGCAAAATTAAAAATTTTAAATCATCTAAATGGTACAATTCATGCAACTATTGATGAACCAAATTTGGGAATACTATTTACAAAATGTCGCAAGTGTGGTGGAAAAGTAGTACCTATGAGAGATGCAATAAAATGCACAGAATGTTCATGGATTGATGAAAGAAAACTGTCTACAGACTTTGGCAAAGGCGATTTCGTTAAACTGAGAGAATAAAAAATGATTAGTGTGTCGTTCCAAGGTGAACGGGGTGCATATAGTGAAGCTGCAGCAAGATCATTATTTGTTGAAGATATTGAAACAGTTCCATTTGCAACGTTTGCAGAAGTTTTAGAAAATACATCCAAGGACAAAACAGAATATTCAATTTTGCCTGTAGAAAATTCATTAGAAGGAAGTGTTGGGGAAAGCTATGATTTGTTGTACTCTACACCGCTAAATGCAACAGGTGAAATTTATCACAGAATTGAACACTGTCTAATTGGAATTGGTGAGAAAAATGAAGTTGATACTGTTTATTCACATCCACAAGCTTTGGGTCAATGTAGAAAATTTATTGAAGAACATAAAATGAAAACAATTCCTACATACGATACTGCAGGTAGTGTAAAAATAATCAAAGAATTAAACAAGAAGAATTGTGCATGTATTGCAAGTAAAACGGCATCAACAATATACGACGTCCCAATTATTTCAGAAAATATTGCAAATAACTTGAATAACTACACACGATTTTTGATATTATCAAAGAAAGAATCTAAAATTTCAAGAAATGATAAAACTTCAATAATATTTTCAATAAAACATGAACCTGGATCATTATTCAGAATAATTGAAAATTTTCATAGAAACAATGTTAATCTAACAAAGATAGAATCAAGACCAACTAGAACAAACACTTGGGAGTATAATTTCTATGTAGATTTTGAAGGACATCAAAAAGATTCTAAAATTTCAGAAATGTTAGAAAAAATCAAACAAGACACTTTATTTTTGAAAGTATTGGGTTCGTATCCTTCAACAAAATTAAGCTAAAAGCCTTTAGGCTTTCTTAATGTAAAGCCCATGCTAAATCCAATGATCACCATTCCAGAGATAATAACCATAAGATCAAAAGTAAACCAAATCGGATCAGAGGTTCTAATCAAAGTACCTGTAATTTCTAATTCAGTATTACCAGTGTTTTGAATTCGAATTATGGTATTTCCATCTAACAAGTGTATCCATTCCATCGCCAAGGGCTCTTCAAGTCTGTCTTTAAAGGAACTTTTTGGAATTTGTAATCCTTCATTGATTCCCTGCCCAAGTCCAGGGGACTCAAGTTCTAAATCAAAAGAATCACCTCTTATTTCCATATACTGTTTGGTACCATCAGGTGCAGGAATTGTATAAACTGTTGAATCTCCAATATCAACAATGTAATTTTCATGAATTGTGATTAATCCAATATGTGTGATTAATGAATATCCACCGATTCCAATAATTATGCTACCAACTACTAATCCAATTATAGTTCGTTTTGATAACATGATTCAATCAATCCCAATACTGTTTAAAAAATTATCTACATTACAAACGACTCTATAGTGACATTAACTCGGTCTTTAAGTAACTCAAAGAAGAAAAAATCTAAAGTGCAAGCCATACTTCAAAGCAAAATTGACGCCTATCTTGAGCGTAAATTCAGGGTTTCAAGAAGCCATGCCACACGTGAATCCTACCGATTCATCATTCACAGATTTGTGGATTTTATCCAGACAGAAAGAAAAGAAGACTTTGGACAGTTCCAAGAGTCGTTAAAAAATAACGATACGGATCCTATTGCAATCTTAGATGAGTTTTTCTCATTTCTTGCAGGAGGAAAAAAGCCACTTGCAAGTAATTCAATTAGACTATACCTTACAGTTTCAAAAGATTTTCTAAATTTTCTTGGATGTAAAATCTACATTGAAGACATTAAACAACGATTCAGGTTACCTAAAGCACGACATGTGTATGAAGAAGGATTAACCAAAGAGACTATCAATAGATTAATTCGATTCTCTAATCCAAAATTGGCAACATCTATTCTTATGCTTTGCTCCAGTGGTATGAGAATATCAGAACTATTACAACTTCGACTACAAGATATTGACCTTACAAAGAAGCCCACAACTGTCATGGTTAGAGCAGAAACCACAAAGACACGAGAAACACGAATTACATGCATTAGTTCAGAGGCCACTAATGCGTTAGAAGACTATATCAAAAGATATAAGATTACAAACCATCTATTTCTCAAAGATAGTCATGAGTCAGAAGAAGATTATATCAAAAATGTCACAGTAACAAGACAATCATTTGAGCGAATGTTACGTCATGTACGAAATAACATTCCAGAACTAAACAAGAAAAATGAAAATGGTAGAAATGCAATTCACTTTCACGCATTACGAGCTTGGTTCAAAACCCAAGTAACTGATGCACATCAATCAGACTTTGCAGAAGCATTAATGGGTCACAAGTCATTGAAATTAGTGTATTACCGCCAAAATGAAAAGGCAAGGGCTCAGATTTACCAAGATGTTGAACATACCCTAACTATTGCTGAAACTGAGAAATTAGACCAAAATTACGCACAAATTCAGAAGGAAAATCATGAATTGAGAGAAATTGTAGATAATCTATCTAGACAGTTGCAGAATTTAGAAAAGAGAATAGACACTACTTTAATTGATTAAGTGTTTCATAGATTGAATTTATTTTTTCGCTAGTCATTTTGGTATTTGGTTGACCATTAAACACTCCTAGTAAATCATCAAGACGAACCACTCTTACGGTAGGTCTAACTAACTTTAATTCTAAATCATCATTGGTAAATACTACAACTGCAATGATGTAACCAACATCAATATTCTTTGATTCAAACCAATTCTTTAGTACAACTGCATTTCGTTTTGCTTGTTTACTGGGATTTCCTATACTTGCATCATAAACAGTGCCTCGTCTTCCTACCTTATCTCTATACCAATCATCATCATAACATTTGATGATTCCATTGTAGTTTTTTGTTTCTATTACAAATACTCCAGTAGAACCAATTACCACATGATCAATATTTTGTCTATCACCTGGAAGAACTATATCATTTACAACCTTAAAAGAAGAATCAAGGTTTTCTAAAACACGAATAACAGACTCTTCACCTTCAGCACCAATATTCCATGTAGTTTGTTTACTCCAAAAGTAGGCTCCAAGAATAAACAAAACTATGGATAAAAAGAAAAACAAAAAATGAATTGCAAGACCAAAAAAGGAAACTACTGCAACTACAAATAATATAATTGAAGTGTTTCGATAGGAATTTCCTCTTCTACGAGTTTCAAGTTTGTCCATGGCTTTTACTAAACCTCATTAAAGCAAGTACAGGAATACCAACATACATCATCACATTCAACATTATCAAACTAATTCCATATCCCAAAACTTCTGCCTCTGAATCCATATCCACATAATTTAGAATTGATAGACTGGCAATCATAGGAGTAATTGCAACTTTAACCATCTCTCGAAATGCAGGATTTTCTCTTTCATAGTCTGCAATTACAGGACTAAAGGAATAGTAGAAATCATTGAAATTTTTCATAAATTTTGTGCCTGACTCTGTGTTGAATAGTTGATTATCTCGTAGCTCTCTTAATTGTTGCACTTGTGGGGCTAGTTCTGTTCCATATGTTGCAGTAGCAATTAGACAACCTCCACCTCTAGAACTTGATTCTAGTGATTTGTAGTTTGGATCTGCAATACAAATTCCATCTTTTTCTATTGTTCCAACTCCACAAGCAATTTCAGACTCATCAGTTTGTTCAACAGCTACAAGAGTTGCAAACCCACAAACACCATTCATTGTGTGATACATATTTTCTAATTGTTTTGCGTTAACATAGTTACCAAAATTACTACAGTTATCATTCCAGTTTTGAGATTCCACTCTAATTTTTTGAAATTCATTCCAAAGTGAATTACATTCGGACTCATATTGTAATGTATTTTTGTAATTATCTACAATAATTTTCCCAGTTTCTTGATTTTTTTCATTTAATCCTTGTTCTAAAAGATTTGAAATTAATGGATAATCATCAAGTGATGCATATTGACCAAATTTGAAATCATTACAAGAATTAGATTCAACATCAGTTTCTAAATTCAGATACAGCCTAAACTCCTCTTCATGATATGGACATAATCTTTCTAAAATTAGAAATGCTGAACCATAATCATTGTTTGCCAAAGCACCTCCATAAGCAAAATTATCTTGTTCAGAAGCAAAACTAAGACATTCTTTTACTTTTGAAAGATAATCACCTGCTGGGCCATTATTGAACTCATGACCCATTCCTTCCATTAATTGTGCATATCTTGCTTCTTTCCACATTTCTTCAGCAGTTTGTGCAAATACTGGAATTGGAATTAACAAAACAAACACCAGTGCAATAATTATTACAGATTTCATTTATGACACTCACAACTACAACTACTTGGTACACATCTGTGATTAAGACAGTCCTTGCAACCTTTACTTCTTCCACTTTTTACTCTTAACCACTCTTTATCCATTTAGTTCACTTTGATGATTCCAGATTTTGCTAAAAATTCAATTCCTTTTAGAAAGTCACCTTCACCAATCAATCCATCAGCCCACCACTTTGCATTATTTTTAATCCAATCAGGAACACCATCACTTGCAGTAACTGAAGTTTCTGAAGATACAGGAATAGAAATGACTTTTTCTTTAACTAAATGCTGAATTCCCTGAACAAAAGAATCATCATCAATTTGTCCATCTGCCCACCACTTTGCATTATTTTTAATCCAATCAGGAACTTTTGGTGACGTTACTGATGCAGACAGCAATTGTGAATTTTTCTCAGACACTTTACTAGATTGATGTGCTTCTGTTGCTAATTTGAGAGAACCACTAAGAGAGTAAATATCTCCATTTTTGTATGCATTCTTTGAATCTTGAAGTGTTTTTGATGCTGTTTCAAGATTTTGACCACTTAGATCATCTAGGTTTGAATTTGTTTCTTTCCAAAGAAATGCCAATCGTGCATCACTAATCATGTTTCTTTCAAAATTAGTAAATGATAACGATGCATTTCCACATGGATCTATGAAAATCAAATTAAACAATAATCCACAACCAGCATTAGGAAAAGAATATGTCATTGGACTAGAATACCAGTTAAAATATTCATTTACAGTAATATCTCCAAAATCATTTGTGCTCATAAAAGGATGCATCAATCCCAAAGCATGTCCTGTTTCATGGATTAGTAAATCAGTAAATCCAATTTCTTCACCCCAGACCTTCTTTTGACTAGTTACTCCTAATGCACAACATGATTCGTTAGAATTGGGAAATGAAGGTGCAATACCTAAAACACCAAAATCATCCAAGTAAATATCAAATTTATCACTACTATCAATCTCAATTAACACAGGAACAATTTGTGTATCCTCAGTGCTAGTTGATTTTTTAGACTCTGCCCAAGAAATCAAATAAGGTTGAATTTTACTTACGTCTAGAATCTGAAGAGATTTTTCATCCCCGTAGATATTTTCAATGGTATGATGTGAAGTAGACTCTAATACTTTTTTGAATTCATAAGACAGCCCCCTAGTATCTTTTCTTTCTAACTCAAAATTTATTTCCCAGTCAGAAAATGGATATAAGAATTCAAGTTCTTTCTTTACTTTTTCTTCATCAACGAAATAGGGTAGGGTTTGAGGAGTAACTGTATTTTGACCTCCAGGTTTTGTGTATATCAACACATTGACGACATACTGCTCTGCATTTTTTATTGGATACAGTAAATGTGGAGAAACAACATACTGTAATGCCTCAGAAGTGTGAAAAGTAATCAAATCTGCAACACATTGACTAGAATCACAATCGTGTGCAGATTCTATCCAAGGTGGAAAAGCATACTCAAATGTTTGAATGTCTAAATCTAACCAAGGTACTGCATACAAATCAAAAAACAACATATTGTAATTTCCACCATATCCCATCAATCCCATAGAAGAAAATTCTTTACCGGATGCATCATCTCTACTTGTAACAGAATAATTTCTCAGAAAATCAGCATCATCCAAATCCATTGCAATAAATACCAAATTTACAGAATCAGGGTCAGACAGTTCAGTATTGCTGCCAATGAACTTTTCATAGATGAATTCTTCAGTTGCAAGAGCATCAATTAACCTATAATCAATATTGTAACTTGCGACATTTCCATATCTATCAAATGTTACCCATTCAGGATGATTTGCAGCTACCCAAGCTGCTTGCCAGAAAGGAATGTCAACTAAATCTGAACCAACTATTGGTCTTTGAAAAGAAGAGTTTTTCAGAAATGTTGATAGTTCTTCAACTTCTTTGTCTGAAACTGAAACAAAATTGTAATTGTATACGTGTCGAACTCCTGTTTTCTCTTGTGATGAGACATAGATTGGATCTCGATATTTTGGTAAATTATTTGAGATGGTAGATTTTGCAGTAGAGAGCCATTCATCTCCAATTAAAATTAAATTTACATTCGTGTGTCTTTCTACTACAATATCAGAATCAGAAGGAATTTGGAAAATAGGAGTGGGAGTTGGTTGTAATTTGATTATTGTGGGAGTGGGAGTAGAATCTAGTTTGAATGAATTGATACTTTCTTCAAATAATTCAAAATTTGTCTCGTTTCCAATAGTTTTTGCAACAACAAACCAATAATCATCTTCATCAGGAATCAAAAGCATTCTAAATGTGGTTGGAATATCATCCATTACTGCAGAATATTTTATTGAGATTGATTTTTCCTGATTTACAGTAATTATTTTAGAATCTAATAGTTTGAAACTCCAGCATGGGCCATGTCTGTTTATTTTACAAGTAGTTTCAAGATTTTCTTCTATTTTATCTACTAAGGTTTGATCCACATCTTTTATTTCAATAAACTCTCTATCATAAAGATCTGCTAACTCATATTTGTCTGAAAGAACAACAGAAATTCCAGAAGTTCCCATATAATCAGATTTAAAAAATACTTTATTTGGTGTAGAATCCCAAGTATCAACTATTTCCCATTCTGAAGGATATTCTATTGAGAATCCATGTTCATTGTATAATGAAAGTTGTTCTGCACCAAATGTTGAAACAGGAATGAACAGAACAAATGCTAATGCAATAATTAGTACAGATTTCATCTACCAACACCACACCAAAAAGCAAGATGTAGGTTTTGATTCCTTGATTAGTTTTGAAATTTCATTCAAATTACTACCCATTTCATTCCAAGATGAAATATTTGGATCTTTTTCATTTAACGTATACCAAACTTTGGCATTTTCATAATGCTCTTTACCATACTGTGTATCTCCATTATGCAAATATTCTTCAATTTTAATCAAATTTGATTGGGTTTGTTTTAAAATATTCCAAGCCTTGTTGATTTTTTCTTGCGATTCATCAGAATTAGATTGTGTTTGCTCTAGGGATTTTTGTGCAATTACAAGACCATCTCTAATAGAATTTAATTTTTCATAGGAATTTCTTTGTAATTCAGGTAGTTCCTGTTTGATTTTATCTATTCTTTCATTCCTTTGACGTTCTTGTTCTTTTTTCAGAATTTCCTGTGCTAGTCTATCAGATTCTCTTTGTTCCCGTTCTTTTTGTTCTCGTTCAAATTGTGCTTGTTGTAATTTTCTAACATTTTCTTCATGAATTTTTGCCGATTCTTGTTCTCGTTGTTTTTGATCATCATGTTTAGATGTGTACTCTTGGAAAACAATCGTAGGCCCAGAAGTAGTTGAGCCAAACCATTTGTTAGAACCTGCATATTTCAAAGCAAAATTATAGATTCCTGAACCACTTGCAACTGAAAATTCAAAATCTCCTTGTCCATTTGTACGAGTGGTTCCTAGTTCTCTATCATTCATGTAAATTGTAACTGGTTGATATTTGATGAACTCCCATCTTCCATCCCATTGAGTATTTCCTAGAACAGTTCCTCTAAGAAGTACATCATCATTACTTGAAACAGTCATGCTTTGAGTTTTCCATTGTGTAAAAGTAGAATATTTTTGTGTAGGAGTAGGTTTTGGTATGGATTGGGAAGGTTTTTGTGAACTTTTTAATTTTGATAATTCATCAGGATTTTCTAGCAGGTATGTCATCTCCACCATTGAAAGAGTGTTAGCATCAATTCCAAACTCTTTTACAAATGCTGAGCGTAATTTTGATTCAACAAAAGTATAGTCAGACGTGCTAATTTCACCTGAATCTAGAATTGATGCAATCTTTAGTGCATCACTACTTCCCGGAATCACTGAATCTAAAACCATCCCAATTAATTTAGATTCGGTAGAGCTTCCCGTTATTGTAATTACATTATTTCTACAATCATTGTAACAGGATTTGCTACTTTGATAATAGGAATTTCCATTGTATATGGCATAAACCTCAACTGTGGTCGATTCCATCAAATTAAAAAAGCTGTTTGCAGCTGAAACGGTTCCCAATCCACCTATCAAATCAAGAAACAAGGCTGAAAATCTTCTATCACCTGAATCTAAATCACGAACTTGCCAAGTGACTTTAAAATTTCCATTGGAATCAGTAATTACAGTTCCAATAGAGTCATGAACTAAATCTACAGGATCAAAATCTTTTAGATAAATCGTAGCATCTCTAACTCCATATCCATTTGAAGTTAATTTTCCTGAAATTGTTACAGTTCCACCTTCTCTTACTGTATAAGGGTAAATGTTGAGTGTTAGTTGAGTATTATTTTTTGGAGCTTCTTGAGCATAGGCTGTTCCAGTTAACCATGGATGCAACATACAAAAAAATGGATATTTTCCATCATGAGTAAAAGTTAGTGTCCAACTATTTCCAGGTTTTATTATTCCAGAATCAAAAGTTCCATTCGGTCCATCACTAGTAGTACCTCCAACAATAGTATGAGATGTGGAATCTTGATTAATCCATTTTACTTTATCACCTTGATTGATGTTAAAATTATGTACATCAAAACAATTTGAACAATTGGGATTAGAAGCTCCTTGATTGATATTAATTGAATATGATTCAGCAAAAGCATAATCTGCACTAAAGAAAACTCCAAATCCTAAAAATATTATAATAAAGTATGAACCTCTCAAGTAATTTTTTTCAGATACAATTTACTTTTAAATCTGATCTTCATTTTTAGTAGCAAGTCTTATCTTTCCTAGTTTAATACCTGAATCCTAATAGAGCAATCATCTCTAGATATCTCCATTGCATGATTAGTACAAAATCTCATTATCTGCTTGCAAAATGGCTTTTTCATTCCTTCCTCAAAGTGATAAAACATCACATTAGCAAAGGCCTCAGTATTGCATCCTAGCATGTTACATATCATGAAGAGTAAACTATACTTTTTGAGGCTAAAAGAGAGGGGTTATTGTGAAAATTGGATTTAGAATCTTCCACTAACCATCAAAGAACACAAAATGAACTGCATAATACCACCCACAATATTTCGAATTTCAGTCCATGTAAAATCAGACATTTTGTTATGATGAATTAATTCATCTCTATAATCAAAAATTTCTAAAACATTTGTCCAATTCTTATGAAGAGGGGTGGTATATTTTACATGCTCAACTTCTAAAGAATAATCTGGAGCATAATCTACACTTTCAGAAAATATTGCTTTAAGAAAATCTTCACCAATGAATTTACTCATTAATTCATTTACTTGTTTTATGTCAGCAAAGTTATACATTGATGCTAACTGATGACTTATTGGAACATCGATTCTAACATCTTTAAAAAATTCTGATGCTGTTGTTTTATCCTTGTCAGCAAGCCTACCAATTTCATTTAACATATAAAATTCAAAAATTGAAATTGTCCTAATAATAATAAAATTGCATAAGCTTTTTCGAATTGGATCACCTTTTCTTCTTTTCTTTATTTCGGATAGCATAGGATCAATTTCAATTCTCTTAAAGTATCTAATTCTCCTAAATGGTGTGTCAGTTATTCTGGCCTTTGCTTTACGTTGACTATAGCTGGAACGTTTAGGTTTCATAATCTATAAAAAGAATATCATACTTTATGATAAAATCTTTAGGTTATGTTAAACATCAATCCATGTTTTTCCATCATCATAGCTAACTGCAGTCACTTTAACCTCTGGAACAGGCTCAGATTTCTGTAATTCCTTTGAAATTGCATTTTTGATAAAGTCACTTCTACATTGATTACCTGTGTTACATTTTTCATCAATTCTTTGAATAAATTCAGGAGTTAATCGAATAGTGATAGTACGTGTATTCACGATTGTGTTACATATTGTGTTACGTTAGTTAAACACCGAGTCTGGAACAAAAATCTGTAACATCAAATGCATTATTCTCAGCATCCTCAGAAGAATATCTTATCACACAATCAGCATAACTGTCCAAAGTTCGAGAATCTATAGGTCCAATAGTTAGTGATATTGTTAGATGAATCTGATTGAGGCTAAAATAGGGATATGATTGAGATTGCTCCTTAAATTTTGAGCCTATTTTGACTAGTTTTCTTTGAACATCATTGCGTGCAGGTCTTCCACGATATATCAAAGAAGATGATGTTGGTGTGGGTTCATCAAAGAATTCATCAATTCCTGATTCTGAAATGATACCCCATTCTAATGCCTTTGTCATATGATTTGACACAATTCGCAGATCATCAAAACTAAATTTTCTATTTACAAAACTTCCATGGTCATGTTTTATGTGCCACCACCAGCTTGCAGGACTTTTGTGAATCTTACAATGTTTTTTAATTTTTTTTTGTACTACACATACAGGACAATACCAACGAACTCTAGTAAAACATTGAGAAGCATAAGATCGGTCTTTATCTAACTCATCAGCATAACTCAAGTATCAATCACCTCAGATTGATTCACTTCAGGTACTATCTTAGAACTCAAAAGTGATAGTCTATTGTTTTTCAGAGTGAATTCAAAGGATAATTCATTATTTGAAACTAGTTTTTTTGGAATTAATACTAGAAAATGTTGCTCTTTTAATTGTAGTTGTGTAGAAAGTTCTTTTGAGAGTAGAAATGATGGAAGATGAGTCATTGTGCAACAACAACATCTTTTTGATCTTAATTAATTGGATAGATCAAATCTGTTGACAATATTTTTTGGGAGTAAAAAAAGTATTACTAATACAAAGCATAGATAACATTTCTCACGAACAAATTAGAAATGTAAATAAATTTGACAAAGTATTGTTGTAAAGCATAGCTAACACTTGGTATCAAGTGTTACGTATGGAACAAATTATTTAATTTCCCTACTGAAGTCTATGAGCAATATCTAATCTCATTGTAATTTCAGAAAGATAAACTTCAACAAGATTGCCTTTGTCATTAGAGTATTCATATTTGTAAAATGCATCTTTAAATTTTGATTGAGAGATAAATTTCTCACCTTCTTTTTGTGTCCATTCAGCATCACCTAGGGATTTTTTGGCATACCACAACGCAGTCCAGGCTTTATCAACTTCTTTTTGTGCATCTGAATTGCCATAATACAAGCCTGAAAGGGAATTTTCAGCCTCAGATATGCCTGATTTTAGAGATACAATCTTAGAATTCACTAAACTTTGAGATTTTAGTGACTTTTGTTTCCAGTCAATTGGTTTTGTGTCAGGACATCCATCTCCATCTCTATATCCATTGAAAGTTTCTTTTTGGTAATCACATTTGTCTCTAGAATTTGGTATTCCGTCTTTATCAGAATCTAAGTTAGTTGTTGCTTTTGGAATTGTAGTTGGTTTTGTGTCAGGACATCCATCAGTATCTTTGTAAAAGTTGAATGTTTCCTTTTCATAATCACATAAATCACGTGAGTTAGGTATTCCATCTCCATCAGAATCTAAAGTAGTTTTTGGAGTAGGAGCAGGTGTTGGTTTTGAAATAGTTGTAGATGAACTTTTTCCAAGATAATCATTTACTGTAAATTTTGATTCATATGAAACTCGTGTATTTGGATTTTTGAATCCATCAGAATTGTAAAGATAAGCTACAGCTGCTAAGTTAAAATCAGAGGGTTGGCTTGAACGGAAAAATGAAGTTGGGCACGTTGGAACCCATCTTCCATTAGAATATTCAGCACTGCACATCAAATCTCCTTTCATGTTAAATGTGTGACCTAGTCCCATAGCATGAATGAATTCATGAGCTGCAGTAGCACCAACATCAGGACTATTAGAGCAGACTTGTGTTTGAACAGGTTTTGTTGTACCTCTCCAAATTTTTGCCCAGCCCGAATACTCATACAAACATTTTGAGTCTTTGTCAGGAGTTACAAGATTCATTACAATATCAGGCTTATTTTTAAAAAATAATTTTCCTGGTTGTATTACTTCAAAAGAGATATCCCATGTCCCTCCATGTTTTCTTTCCAAAAGAGTTTCCCAAGTCCTAATTCCCTCTTGGATTGGAATGATATGCTTTCTTACTTCATCATAGGAATCAGGGGATGGAACGATAGCAACTTTGGGATTTCTGTTAAGGTCAAGTGAGTAATACAATTTCATATATTCACTACCTGACAATGAAGGATCGGTTATTGTTCCAGATGGAGGTTGAGGTGGAGGGGCAGATGAAATTATTGTCCTTAGTGGAACAGTATACTGACAACTTGCACCAAAGGCTAGTGTTGGACCTTTATCACATGTGGTTAATCGATATAAGACATCATTTCCTTCAAAAACAGCGTAAATATCAGCAACTGAATCTTCATCAACATTTGTTACAAACCAAGTAGCTGAGAATTTTCCAAAACTATCAACATATGCAGTTGCAAGCAAGTCATCAGGATTTAATGGATCTTCATCTTTGATGTAAACTACGGCACCATATGGACTTCCTTGGTTAAGATCCAAGTTTCCTGAAAATGTAATTACATCACCCACTGTTGCGCTACTAGGAAATGGATTCAAGGTTATAGAACCCCCATATTTTAGAACACTCATCTCTTGGTTATAGCTTCTAGCTCTCTTGTAGGATGAATCACCATCAAATACTGCATAAACATCAAAGTCAGTTTCTACTACTCCAGCAGAAACTTTCCATGGAATTGAAAACTTTCCACTAGAATCTGTTCTCCCGTATCCTAATCTTTGATCTGGAGATAATGGATCATCTTCCATAATTTTTACAAGAGTATTTCTCAAAGGTTCTCCATTAGAAGTTAATTTTCCAGTAAAAGTTACTGATTGTCCTGCGTAAATTGAGGAGGGAATTCTATCTAGTGTTATTGATGTTGGATAGTAAGTCGATGTTGAGCCTGAATAGCTTGAAGAACTAGAACTTGAGGAGCTGGAATAGGATGATGAAACATCAACACTGTATTGAACACTTTTTGCTTTTGAAATATTTGAGCTTCCTTCATAAACTGCATAAAAATCCCAAGAACCACTACTACGTACTTGTGCTTTCCAAGTTGCAGAATATCTACCATTTTCATCTGTTTGAACGGTTCCAAGAATTGTATCAGTTCCAAATCGTACATTATCTTTGATGTAAATTGTTGCCTCAGTAACTACATGTCCTGAAGTAGTTGAGAGTTGTCCTGAAAATGTTATTGTGTCTCCAGATTTTACTTTTGAAGAAATTGGATCAAGAGTTAAAACTCCCGTATATGATTGTGCAAAAGAATCAGGAATGAAACTTGTAAGTGTGATAATACTGATGAAGAGAAAAACAACCGCTAAAACATGTTTAAATCTTAGCATGTGATATTCATATCATATACATTTACATAAATTAGATAGGTAAATTTTACAAAAAATTGAATAATTGAATTTTAAAGTTTAAGTATCTACATTAAAGAAACATCATGAGGCTGACTTTCTGCAAATCCAGCTCTTGACATTTTAATAAATTCTGCATTTTCTTGCATTTGCGGGATTGTATGAGCTCCACAATAACTCAAGCCTGAACGAACACCACCTGCAAGTTGTTTTAGAATATCAGTAACTGTTCCCTTGTATGGAACCATAGCCTCAACTCCTTCTGCAACATAGTCATTCAGGTCATCATCAAGGGAAATTGAGCCTGTTTCTTTTGATTTTCTTCCAATAGAAGCTGCAAGTGAAGCCATTCCACGATAAACTTTGAATCGTTTTCCATTTTTAGTTAAAACTGTACCAGGAGATTCATCAGTTCCACCAAGCATACTTCCAACCATAACAGAGGAAGCACCAGCAGCTAATGCTTTTGTTGCATCACCAGATGTTCTAGTTCCACCATCAGAGATTATTGGAATCCCATGATCATTTCCAATTTTTGCACAGTCCATTACTGCAGTTAATTGTGGAACGCCTGAACCAGTAATCACTCTAGTAATACAAATTGAGCCAGAACCTACGCCAACTTTTACTGCATCAACACCAGCTTTAATCAAATCGTCAGCACCTTGAGCAGTTGCAATGTTTCCTGCAATTAATTCACAATCAGGAAATGCTTTTTTGATATTTTTAACAGTACTAATTGCATTTTCACTATGACCATGTGCAATATCAACAACTAGGACATCTGCACCTGCATCTAACAGAGATTCACTTCTCTCTAAGAAATCACCTTTAACACCAACTGCTGCTCCAACCAAAGGTCTTCCTTTCTTATCTTTTGATGCATTTGGGAAATCAGTATTATTTGTAATGTCTTTACTTGTAATCAGTCCTTTGATAATACCAGAATCATCAACTATGGGGAGTTTTTCAATTCTATGTTTATGCAAAATGTCTTTTGCTTCATCCAAAGAAACACCAGGTTTTGCAGTAACAACATCTTTTGTCATTACATCAGAAACTGTTCCATTTGAACCAGCAAAAAGTAAATCTCTTTCAGTAACAATTCCAACTAATTTTGAATTTGAATCAACAACTAACAAGCCAGAAATTTCTTTGTCATCAGCATAATCTAATGCATCTTGGATAGATTTTTCTGAGGAAATAGAATATGGATTTTCTATCATGACGCTGCCTGAACGCTTTACCTTAAGCACTTCATTTGCCTGCTCTTGAATAGTCAAAAATCTATGAATAATTCCTATTCCACCTACACGAGCCATGGCTACAGCCATGGAGGATTCTGTTACAGTATCCATATTTGCACTCACAAAAGGAATGTTAATTGTAATATTTCGAGATAGTTTTGTGCTCAGATCGGTCTGACTTCTACTTGTAATATCTGAATATTTGGGTACAAGAAGAACGTCATCAAAAGTTAATCCTTCTTTGAATTCCAATGAAACCTTGTTAAGAAAGTTGAATATTGATTATAAGCCTTTGTGTTATTTTTTCAGATTTGATGCAATTGTTACTACATCTTTTGTAGCCTTTACGTTATGAGTACGTATAATGTCTGCACCATTAATGACGGATATTGCTTCAGCAGCAATAGAGCCAAACAAGCGATCAGATGAATCTTTATTCAAAACTTCTCCAAGAAAAGATTTGTTTGAAGCTGAGATCAAAATTGGATATTTTCCCTTTATAGAATTCAAGTTTTGAATTATAGTTAGATCTCTTTTTACCCAATCAGATTTAATTTTCGTAAAAAATGGACCTTTGCCTGTTTTTCTAAAAAATCCAATAGAAGGATCTAAGACAATTTTTTCTGAAGATATATGAGACTTTTTTGCAATTTTCAAACTTTCTTTGAGTAATTTTTTTGTTATCGACACAGTATTGCCAGTTACAGTTTTTGAGTCAAAAGCACATAAAATTACTGATGGGGAAAAATCTGAAATCACATCTTTCATTTTTTCATCATATTTTAAACCAGAAATATCATTAATAATTTCAACACCACTCTCTAAAGCATCTCTAGCAGGTTTTGCCCTACATGTATCAACAGATATCGGAATATTTGATACATTTTGGATAATTTTTACTGCCTCTAGAATTCTTTTTGATTCAGTTTCTTCAGATATCATGGTAGATAGATATGGTGCAGTAGACATTCCACCCACATCAATAAAATCAGCACCATCATTTTCCATCTCTTTGACAGAGTTTTTTATCTGAGTTTTAGTAATGTGGATAGATTTTTTGTAAAATGATTCAGGACTAGTATTCAAAATACCCATTATTCGAACTGGATTTTTGCCTCCAACACCTACATTTGCAATTCTAGTCACATGGTTTATCAAAAACTAATGCAATTTGAGTCATATGATGATTTCAGGTTGGAAAACAAAGTATTCAGAGATTTTAAAGGAATTCAATTATGATGAAAAAAAAGACAAGGAATCAGCCATAATATTAGATAGAATTTTAAAAAAATCAAAAACGGATGGAAAAATTCGTAATCTAATTAAAGGAAAAACAGTATTTGTCATTGGTTCTGGCCCATCATTATCAGGTGCAATTCCAAAATTAAAAAAATTAAAAAAAGAAATCAAAATTGCTGCAGACAGTTCACTAAAGCCGTTATTAGAAAATGGAATTATTCCAGATATCGTTGTAACAGATTTAGATGGGGATGAAAATTCATTAAAAAAAATTGCAAAAAAATCAATCTTTGTAGTTCATGCACATGGAGACAATGTTGAGAAATTAGATTTGGTAAAAAAATTCAAAAACTGTATTGGAACTACACAAACAAAACCATTTAAAAAAATACAGAATTTTGGAGGATTTACAGATGGAGATAGATGTGTTTTTCTAGCAAATTATTTTGAAGCAAAAAAGATTATTCTATTTGGAATGGACTTTGGAAACAGAATAGGAAGATTTTCAAACACAAAAAAATCTGAAAGAAAAACAAAATTGATGAAATTAAAAAAAGGAAAATCATTATTAGAATGGCTAGCTTGCAATACAAAATCAGAATTATTTACTACTTCAATGAAGATCAAGGGATTTGAAAAGATACCATACAAAAGCCTGGATATTATAATTATCTAGAATGCATTTAATACCCATTCCTCATTTATCAAATTATGAAATTCTCAGAGGAACAAATGAAGGGAATTGTTACTTTGAAGGAAAGTTTGATAGAACAAGTTGACAAACATCATGAAGCCATAGAGACTCTAGAAAAAAATATTACAATTTTAGATCTGTTCTTAAAAGAATCAAGTTTTACCAAAGCATCACAATTAACATCCACAGAAAAAGTAGAGCCACAAAAAATCAAAGAATCAGTCAAAGAGATACAAAACTCAATTCCAATTACACAGGGAAAAGATGGCAAAGTAATTGCTAATGCGTTTGTTACGCCTGAACAAGTCTCAATTGTATTACATGACAATGTAGAGATTAATGCTGACACTCCTCCATTCAAATCATTTTTCCTAGATAGAATAATTGGAGAGATGAAGAAAAAAGATTCAGCAGATGTAGAGAATGGAAAAATCCAAAGAGAATCAATAATTGATTATATAATTAACAAAAATGGTTCAGACATTAGGGAGATTATTATTAAAAATTACAGGCAAAAAGAAAGAGTAAACGAACTAATCAATACAGCAGGATGGTCATTATCAAGAATGCTAGAGAATATCAACAAGTGATCACATGGATAAGATTGTAGTTTTAGATTTTGGTTCGCAGTATAGTCATTTGATTTGTAGAAGAATCAGAGAATTTTCAGTATATGCAGAACTAGTTCCTTTTGATATTAGTTATGAGGAATTACAAAAACATAATCCAAAAGGAATAATTTTTTCTGGAGGACCATCTAGTGTTTATAGTTCAGATGCACCAGTTCCAGAAAGTAAAATTTTTGATATGAATCTACCATTACTTGGAATCTGTTATGGTCATCAATTAATTGTAAACAAGTATGGAGGTAAAGTAAAAAGAGCAAACAAAGAATATGGTTCATCACTACTTACAATTGACAATGATAAAGATTTACTAAATGGGGTTGGTGAATCAGTAAGAGCATGGATGAGTCATGGTGATGAGGCAGAAGAGATTCCTCCTGGTTTTCAAGTTATAGGTCATACAGAAAGTGCAAAAGCAGCAGCAATTGCATCTGATGAAAAATCAGTTTATGGAATTCAATTTCATCCAGAAGTTGTTCACACAGAACAAGGAACAGAAATTCTCAAAAATTTTGTTTTGAAAGTGTGTGGGGCAAAACAAGACTGGACTATGGAGGGTTTTATTGATTCTGCAGTTGAAAAAATCTCAAAGATTGAAGGAAACGTACTTTGCGGAGTCAGTGGAGGAATAGATTCTACTGTTGCAGCACTATTAATTCACAAAGCCATAGGAGACAGGCTCAAATGTGTCTTTGTCAATAACGGATTACTAAGACTAAATGAAGAAAAAGAGATTGAGGCGATGTTCAAAGATAATTTCAATATGAATTTTACATCAATAAATGCAGTAAATAGTTTTCTTGACAAGCTCAAAGGAGTGGAGGATCCTGAGAAGAAGAGAATGATTGTTGGTGAAGAGTTTGTTACTGTGTTTACACAGTTCGCTGAAAAAAATGGTCCATTCAAATGGTTGGCACAAGGAACTCTTTATCCAGATGTAATTGAAAGTGGGATTTCAAAAGGACCAGCTGATGTAATAAAATCACATCATAATGTAGGGGGATTACCTGATTGGCTTAATTTAGAAATTTTAGAACCACTAAGAGAATTATACAAAGACGAAGTAAGAATGATTGCAAAAATTCTCAAAGTTCCAGAAAAACTTTTCATGAGACATCCATTCCCAGGGCCAGGATTAGCTGTAAGAATCATAGGAGAAGTTACACCAACAAAACTCCAAATTGCTAAAGTTGCAAGTAAAATTGTAGAAGATGAGTTAATAGAAGCTGGTATGTATAGCAAAGTTTGGCAAGCTTATGCTGCAGTAGGAGACGATAGAGCAGTAGGTGTTGTGGGAGATGAAAGAAAATATGGAAACATTGTAATGATCAGAGTTGTTGATTCAATTGACGCAATGACTGCAGACTGGACAAGATTACCACATGGATTATTAGAAAAGATGAGTAATAGAATAACAAATGAAATTGAAGATGTTACTTGGGTGACATATACTATTTCAAGCAAACCGCCTGCAACAATTGAGCCTCAATAGGTGAAAAAAATTTGGAATACGACAAAATTTGTGATGAAATTTTAGAATGTGATAAAAAAATCAGATATGTAGGAGTGTACGACTATGGAGAACTGCACGATAAAATGCGTTCAGGTACAGAAAGTTTTTTGTCAAGAGAAGAAACGGAATTATCTTTATCTCAAGCAGTTTATCGTTGGTCTACACGTAAAAAAACATCAGATAAGATTGGAAAACCAATATTTGCACTTGCAAAATATGAAAAAATTTACAGGGTAACAATTCCAATAGGCGGTGCAGGATTAATTTTGATTAGCACTGAATTAGATGCAAATGTAAATAATATAGTAGACAAGATTTTAGAAATCAAAAATAAATACTCGTAACAATTTGTGATGAATATGGATTTTCACGTTTTTGACACATATGTCAAAGCAAAAGATGGTCACACAATGCATTTTGATGTGGTGACAGATAACAATAATGTAGAAAAGGCAATTTCTTATGCTAAAGAATGGTTATCTACAATTGGAGAAGAAAATTCCAAAGTAACAACTGAAGAATGTAAATTTTGTCACACACAATCTGTTCCAGAAGACATTGAAATTGAAATAATGACTAATGGTTATTTTATTTCAAAGATGGAAGGATGTCCTGAATAATTAATTTAACAAAGCGGCACCATAAACACCTGCAGAATCTCCTAACTCATTTTTCAAAATAGGAGTATCAACCAAATCTGAAAAAACTTTTTCGTAAACTGATTTTTTTCCTTCAGTGTACAAGAAATCAATATTTGACAATCCACCTCCAAGAACAATTACATCAGGATCCAAGATATCAATCACATTTGCAAGACCAAATCCAAAATTTTCTAAGAATTCATCTTTCCATGTTTTTCCAATATCACTATCAAGATTTGAAAGAATTTCAGGCATAGATTTTGACTCTCCTGAGAGTAATTTCCATTTTTGCTCTAATGCAGGACCACTGATGTATGTCTCTACGCATCCAGTTTTGCCACAATAACAAGAATTCCCATTTTGATGTAATGTATGGTGTCCCCACTCTCCAGCAATATTGGTTCGTCCTGAATGCAGCTTTCCATCAACAATAATTCCTCCACCAACACCAGTTCCCATTATTACACCAAAAACAAAGTCAAAATTTTTTGCAGCACCCATTTTAGATTCTGCCATAGCAAAACAATTTGCATCATTTTCCATAGAGATTTCTTTGTGTAGTCTTTCTTCAAGATCTTCTTTTAGTGGTTTTCCAATTAGACATTGAGTGTTACTGTTTTTTATCAATCCGGTTTTTTTAGAAATTGCACCAGGAGTACATACTCCCAAAGAAAAATCTGAAACATTACTTGAAATTTCTGAAACTAAATTTGAAATGGCATCAACTATTTTAGAATAATTTTCTTTTGGGGTAGAAATTCTTTTTCGCTCTAAGACATTTAATGAATCATCTAACAGAATTGCTTCAATTTTTGTTCCACCTAAATCAATACCTAATTTGTACAACAATAACGTATGAAAATTAGAATGCTTAAGTTTTAATCAATTATCCCATAGGAGGCATACCGCCGCCACCTGGACCACCAGATACTGCAATTACATCATCGATTCTAAGAATCATACATGCAGCTTCTGTTGCAGATTTGATAATCTGTTCTTTAACAGCAACTGGTTCTACAACATCAATAGCAAGCATATCTGCAATCTTTGTGTTTTTAGCATCAATACCAGTCCACTTTCGACCTTGGTTTTGTTTTGCTCTCAAGTTTGCCATTGTGTCAATTGGATCCATTCCTGCATTTTCAGCAATTGTTAATGGAATTACCTCTAATGCTTCAGCATATTTTTTAATTGCAAGTTGTTCTCGTCCATCGAAATTATCAGCCCAATCTTTGAGCAGTGATGCAGCATATGATTCAGGAGCACCTCCGCCTGCAACAATTTCAGGCTTTTCAATCACATCTTTTACTACCATAAGTGAATCATGAATAGAACGGTCAACTTCATCGATTACTCTTTGAGAGCCACCACGAATCAACATGGTAACTGATTGTGGATGTTTACATCCTTCAACAAATACCCATTTATCAGATTCAACTTTCTTTTGGTGAACCAAACTAGCAGAACCTAGATCTTTTTCAGAAAGATCATCAATATTACTAATTACACGACCACCAGTTGCTTTTGCTAGTTTAATCATATCACTTTCTTTTACACGGCGTACTGCCATGATTCCATTTTTAGCAAGATAGTGTTGTGCAATGTCATCAATTCCTTTTTGACAAATTAGCACATTTGCTCCAACATCATGTAATTTGTCAACCATTGTTTTGAGCATTCTGTTCTCTTCTTCTAAGAACATCTGCATTTGAGTTGGATCTGAAATTCTAATCTCTGAACTCATTTCAGTTTTTTCAATTTCAAGTGCTGAATTAAGTAAAGCGATATGAGCATCATCTATTTTTGTAGGCATTCCACTGTGAACAATTTCTTTATCTAAAACAATTCCTTTAACAATTTGAGTATCTTGAATGGAACCACCTGATTTCTTTTCGACTTTGATGTTTTCAAGGTCTACAGAATATTCCTCACCTTTCTTTGTAACTATGCTAAGAATTGCATCAACAACAATTTTTGATAATGTGTCACTGTCTTCTGAAATTAATTTTGATTGCATACTTGTTGTAGCAATTTTAATGAGTGATTCTCTATCATCAGGTTTAATTTTCTTTGATAATTCAGAATAGATTTCAAGGGTTTTTTCTGCAGCAGCCTGATAACCATCAATAATTACAGAAGAGTGAACGTCTTTTTTGAGAAGTTCTTCTGCTTTAGCTAAAAGTGTACCTCCAAAAACTACAGAAGAAGTTGTACCATCTCCAACTTCATTATCAACTGTTTTGGAAATTTCAACCATCATTTTTGCTGCTGGATGTTGTACATCAATCTCTTTGAGAATTGTTGCACCATCATTTGTAATAGTAACATCACCTAAGGAATCAACTAACATTTTATCTAGACCACGAGGTCCAAGGCTACTTTTTACTAATTCTGCAACTAATTTTGCTGCTGCAATATTGTTTTGTTGAGCGTCTCTACCTTTTTGTTGTAATGCACTCTCTTTGAGTACTAAAACAGGTCCATTTGGTCCTTGTTGAATTGATGCCATTTAGATTCAGCTTCAATCCCCTGAATCCCCCTTTTTAACATTACTTAGTTGATCGGTGGGATGTAACTTCGTTTTTTCACATCAACTATACCACCTGAAAGAATTCTAACAGATGGCAAGGCCAAGAATGGTAAGAATAAAGGAATCAGATGAGGTCGAGAAAATTTACAACCAGAATCAACAATAGAGTTATTGATTTTTTCAAAATTAGATGAAACTTTTTCAAAGGAATCTGTTGAAACAATTCCTGCAAATTGCAATGGTAATGAAGCAAGAATCTTACCAGATTTCACTACAACCAAACCGCCTTGATTTTTGATTAGATGGTTAGAAGCTATAGCCATATCAGAATCATCAGATCCAATAACGATCATGTCATTTTCATGAAAACTCCAAGTTGATGCAAACGCACCAATATCAGCACCAAAATTTTCAAGAAAACCTATAGAGTGTTTTTTCGTTCCATGAGTTCTATCAAAAGCTGCAACTTTCCAAATATCAGAATCTATAGATGCAGAAACAAGATTATTTTTTGATTGAAGTTGAGCTGAACCTATCTTTGTGATAATTTCAGTTTGCATAAAAATAGTGTTTGCTGTAACATCTTTCTTTTTGGATTTTATTTCAAAGTCATTTTTTGAGAATTTTTTTAATTTTACAGTATTTTTTGCCCAAGGAGAAATTGATTTTTTCTTGATGGGAAAGACAATTTTTCCATCAGATACTGCAAGTTTTCCTCCAACAAAGACAGTTTTTGGTTTGAAGAATTTCAAATCATCAAAAATCAAGATATCAGCTAATTTACCAGGAGCAATTCCACCAAGATCTTTTCCCATGTTATAGTAATCAAAATTATTTTTTGATGCCATAGTCACTGCATCAATTGGTTCTAAACCAAGTTTGATTGATTCACGAATACAATGATCAATATGACCAAATTTGGAAATATCTTGTGGATCAAGGCCATCAGAGCAAAACATCAATCGGTCAAGATAGGTTCCATGTGACAAAACTCTGGGAATTATCTCTTTCAAGTCACGTCTAATAGAACCCTCTCTAATCATTATCCACATGCCAAGACGTAATCTCTCCAATACTTGATCAAAATTAATTGGTTCATGACATGAAAGAACTCCAGAAGAAACATACGCATTGAGTTTCTTGTCACTTGCACCAGCAGTATGGCCATTGATAATACAATCGCACTCTAACATTGCTGAAAGAGATTTCATTGTTTTTGGTTCGCGAAGAGTGACTTTTGTCCAAGAGAATACTTCACCTAATCCAAGAACATGAGGATGTTTTACTGCTGATTTTTCTTGAGCCAGAGTTAGAGTATTACTATTGCTAAACTTTGCATCAACAGGTAATCCACCAGGTACAACTTGAAAGATTCTCACAGGAAGATCTTCACCTAATTTTAGAAATTCCTGAAATCCTTTGTATCCCCCTACACTAACAACATCAATAGGATCAGAGAAAAGAGAAGTTACGCCACAAAGTAGTGCTTGTTTTGCAAATTCTGAAGGAAGAACAAATTGATCAATATGAAGATGTGGATCTGCAAAACCGGGACTGACATACTTGTTTTTGACATCAATGATTTTGGTTTTAGAACCTATTGCATATGTAGCATCTGGACCAACATATGCAATTCTATCACCAGTTATTGCAATCTGTGATTTTGGAATAATTTCTCTTGTGTAAACAGATAGTAAATTACAATTTTTTAAAATCAGATCTGCTTTCTTATCACCCATAGCCACTGAATTTAGTACAGAGATCGAATTTGCTAGGCTCGAAGTCACAATTTTGGATTAGATTTTGCGCCTATTATAGATTCAATGCTTAAATTACGGTTGAGAAGGTTTTGTTGATATGAACATACCAAAGGTGATCCGAAAGTATTGTGCAAAATGTAAGACACATACTGAACAAAAGGTCTCCATTTACAAGGCTGGAAAGAGACGTGGTTCTGCAAGAGGCGAACGTAGACACGCTGAACGTAAACATGGGTATGGTGGACAAAAGTTCCCAAAATTAGCAAAACCAGCCAAAGTTACAAAGAAAGTTACTCCAATTATGACATGTACTGTGTGTAAAAAGAAATACAACAAACTAGGTGTTAGAATTAAGAAATTTGAGTTGGTGGCAGCATGAAGAAAGATCACGTTGAAATTCCAAAACCATCAAGTAAATTTCAAAAAGTTAACTGTAATGAATGCGGAGAACTACAGATTGTTTATTCACATGCATCAACACAAGTTGCTTGTAACTCATGTGGAAACGCAATAGCAGAAGCAACAGGTTCTAAAGCAAAAATTAATGGCAAAGTCTCAGGCAGTGCTGAGTAAATCATAGTCTTGTTTAGTATTTAGATTAAGTGCAATTCTTTTATCATCAAGTATTACATAATTTTCTTCTAAATTTTCAAGTGAATTGATTTTTTGAGAGTCAACTAATGAAATTCCTGTAAAATGACATTTTTGATTATTATGTATTATAGAATATTCTGAACGAGTTCCAATAGAATTCAATAACGTGTCAGTAACAAGTATACTTGTCCAAGTTTTTTCAGAGTCATGTTGATTAACAATTGTTTTAATAATTTCTACATCCAATAATGGAATATCACCAGAGGTAACAAAAACTAAATCATTAAATTTCTGTAACACCGAATTTAGATCTTCAACATAACCTAATCCAGAAGTATCAAAAGTTTCAACATTATTTTCTTCAAGCAATTTTTTTGTTTTAGGGGAATTTGGACTGGTTATGGCAATAATTTTAGAAAAACAATTTGAATTTTTTAATGAATCAATTACATGTAAAATAATTGGTTTTTTGTATTGTAAGAGTAATTTTTCATTATCTAAATTCATACGAGTGCCTTTACCACCGGCCATAACAATGCCAATCATATAGATACAAACACCATCAAAGAAGCTAATCTTGTAAGTTCATTTGTAGCACCAATTACATCTCCAGTAATTCCACCAAAACTACGAGTAGACATACCAAGTAGAAACAAAGTCAAGGCAACAGTAACACCAAGCATTATCAATCCAGTAGTCTCACCAATTATGGCTACAGGAATTAGCATAATAATGAAAGCTGCTGCCAATTTTCTCTTGTCCTTCATTAGATGTACAAAAGGTGAATTTGAGCCTGATGCAGCCGAATTTCCTAAACTTGCCAAAAGCACCATCGAGAATTTGGCTAAAATTTCACTAATTAAAATTGCCTTAAACAAATCAAAGCCGCTAGTAAGGGATATTGTAATGATTAATCCAATAAGATACAAAACAAGCCCTACAATTCCAGCTGAGCCAGTGGAAAGATCTTTCATTGCTTTAATTTTTTTTTCTTTTGTTCCCTTTACCATAAGTCCATCTGCAAAATCAGCCAATCCATCAGCATGATGTATACCAGTAACAATTGCAATTGATGCAACAACTAACAGACTAACAAGTAACGGATCTAAAAAGAAAGATAAACCAAATCCAAATGAACCAACCAAAAGTCCAATTGCAATTCCAACAATTGGAAAGACATACATGTATTTTGCAATATTTTCCAAAGTTGCACTTGATGATGGGAATATTGTCAAGAAAGAAAAGACAGAACCTATTTCTTTAAGCATGAATCCACCATCCAAGTAATGTTAGAACAGTAATGATTGGAATAGTTACAATTCCAAAAAATAGAATTGAAGTTAATTTCATAATAGATAAGGCAGAGTGAACATGTTCTTTTGTAAGAATCGTTTCTCCATTTCCTAATTTGTAGTGATTTACTTTTTCAAATTTTGTACCAAGTGCTCCTGCTAATGCAGCCATAGGATATCCTGCATTGGGACTTTCAGTTTTTTTACCATCACGAACCATAATCTTGTAAGATTCTTTCCAATTATTTTGTAAAATAGCAGCTGAAATGATCATTATCAATCCAGTAAGTCTTGAAGGAATGTAATTTAATACAGTATCACAACTAGCAGCAAACCATCCTAAATTTTTGAATAAATCAGTTTTGTATCCTATCATAGAATCAGCAGTATTGATTATTCTATACACAAATGCTCCAGGCAATCCAAAAATTGCATAATAAAACAAAGGTCCCGTTAT
Source organism: Nitrosopumilus sp. S6 (assembly GCF_054515815.1). Lineage (NCBI taxonomy): Archaea > Thermoproteati > Nitrososphaerota > Nitrososphaeria > Nitrosopumilales > Nitrosopumilaceae > Nitrosopumilus > Nitrosopumilus sp. S6. The sequence continues at coordinate 6,707 of NZ_JBTNRI010000007.1, read as the reverse complement.
TCCATCCACAGTATTTTCACTCACACTTTCAAGCACGCCTGAGATTACATGATTTTTGTCTAAATCAGAGGTATTTCGTTTAACAATCATAGAGAGATTTGCTCTTGCAGAATCCAAATTATCCATCTCAAGTGATTCTACTACGGCCATAGCATAACGCTCCATGCCCTTTATTGCAATTGTAGTTTTTAGTAGTAAAGCGCCAATCACAACTGAAACTACCAATGTAATCAAATCAGTTGAAAGTAATGAAATTCCAAAGTCCAAGATCAATAGCAATGTAACAATAATTCCAACGGGGATTGTAACTACAAATATTCCACCAACTCTTTCAAGTTTTTGATTTTGGTTTTGTCCAAGTGGAGTTAATTTTGCAATCAAGCCTCCAATCCAAGCTGTTGGATGGTATCGATTTTTTGGATCCCCAAATACAAGATCAAGAATCAAAGCAAATCCCACAATTATCAAAGATTCAAAGATCATTTTATCATCCTCTCAATTGTCTTTATGTCTAAGTTATTTTTTACAATTTTTGCCAGTTTATCCAATTCTTTATCAATTTTTGAAATATTATTTTTTGTCCATGCTATTTGTTTTGCTTTAACATTAAGTGAATCTTCTTCAGGAAGATTGATTTTTGTCATGGGGATAGTTCCAAGAACAGGAATTTTGGTAAGTTGTTTCATCTTTCTAAAGCCAGGTTTTAGCACATCAATATCCCCTCGGAATTTATTTAATACGAATCCCTTTACTAATTTTTTATATTTATTTTCAATTAAAGCCATAGTTCCTATCAAACTTGCAAAGGATCCACCTTTGTCAATATCTGAAACCAAGAGTACAGATGCATTTGCTTTTTGAGCAATTTGCATATTTGCAATATCATATTTTTGTAAATTAATTTCAGCTGGGGAACCTGCACCTTCTAAAATTACTAGATCATAATTTTTTTTGAGTTTTAACAATGAAGTAGTAGCTGCTTTGAGTCCCATGGATTTTACAAATTTTGTATAGTAATCTTTTGCATGCATTTTCTTGTAATATTTCCCATTAAGGTAAACTGCACTATAGTAATTTCCCAGAGGTTTGAGCATGATTGGATTCAAAGCCGGCTCAATTGGACATTTAGCAGCAATAGCTTGTATTGCTTGAGCACGAGAAATCTCAAAATCAGGCGTGGAATAACCAAAATTAGACATGTTTTGTGATTTGAATGGAGCCACAAGGTATCCTTTTTTCTCAAAAATTCTACACAATGCTGCAACCAACGTTGATTTTCCGGCACCAGAAGAAGTACCTTGAATCATCAAAGATTTCATGCTATAGCCTCCATTGCATTTACAAGTTTTAGATTATCTCTATGAGACTTTACTGCAATTCGAATATAATGATTGTTTAATCCACGGAAATTTTTACAATCACGAATCAAAATTTTATGTTTTAATAATTTTTTTTGTATTATTGTTGAATCGTGTTTTGTTTTAATCAAAATAAAATTTGTTGAAGAGTCATGACATTCAAAACCAGGAATTTGCCCAATTTTCTTTTTTAGGAAATTTGATTCTTTTTTGATAATTGATTTTGATTTTGTAAGATGGGATTTATTTTTAATTGCTATAATTCCTGCTTGTTGAGCTAGTGCATTAACACTCCAAGGAATTTTTATATTTTTCAAAATCTCAATAATCTTTTTTGAGCCTACACCATATCCGATTCTAATTCCTGCCAACCCATATGATTTTGTTAGAGATCTTAAAACAAATAGATTGTCATATTTTTTTACTAAATTTATTACAGACTGGTTTGATTCTGGTACTAATTCAATAAAGCACTCATCAACAAAAATAAAACTAGATTTATTTTTTGCTGCAGAAATTATTTTCATTATTTGTTTTTTGGACAAAATCGTTCCAGTGGGATTATTAGGATTACATACAAAAACACATCCATTAGTTGGAATTTTGGAGATGAATGAATCAATATTTTCAGAAAGATTCATTGTTTTGAAAAAAGTAAATTTACAATTAGCTAATTTTGATGCAGATTCATATTCACTAAAAGTTGGAGTTGGGATTAAAACACGTTTTTGTGACAAAAAGGCAGTACAGAAATTATATAGAATTTCAATTGCGCCATTTCCAACGACAATGTGAGAATCAGATAAGCCAGTATACTTTTTGAGGCTAGAGACTAAATTGAGTGAATCAGTATCAGGATAATGCTCCATTTCATCTAGTCTTTTCTTCATAGCAGATTTTACTGAGGAGGGCATTCCTGCAGGACTAGTGTTGGAGCTAAAATCTAAGACATCTACCTGTCTATTTCCCCCAGAAAATTTACCTCCATGAGATACGGGGTTGTGGTTTGCAATGCTTGTTTTTGTCCTTATTTTCACATTACAAAGTAGGAATGGGCGATATAGTATCTTTTGGTAATTTGAACAACGATTATTAATTGAAACCGATCAAAAGATAATTCATGGAGAAGAAAAGAGTTGCAATTATAGGTGTAACAGGTTCTGTAGGACAAGAATTCGTACAGTCTTTAAACAATCACCCATGGTTTGAGGTAACTCAGATTGCAGCTTCAGAACGCTCTGCAGGTAAAAAATATCTTGATGCCATTAGAAATGAAGGCGGAATTATCATGTGGGATGTAGGCGGGGAGATCCCAGAATATATCAAAGAAATGACTGTTAAAAGAATCGATGAGCTTGACACATCACAATTAGATCTAGTATTTTCAGCAGTTGAATCCCAAGCTGCAAGAGACATTGAAACTAAGATGGCAGCTGAATTACCAGTTGTTTCAACTAGTTCTGCATATAGATACGAAGAAGATGTTCCAATTCTTATTCCAGGAGTAAATGATGAACAAGCTGAATTACTTGATATCCAAAAGAAGAACCGTAACTGGAAGGGATTTGTAGCACCATTACCAAACTGTACAACTACAGGTTTAGCAATTACACTAAAACCATTACTTGAAAAATATGGTGCAAAAAAAGTTATGATGACTTCAATGCAAGCAATTTCAGGAGGCGGAAAGTCGGGTGTTTCAGCAATGGGAATTACAGATAATATCTTGCCTTACATTCCAAAAGAAGAAGGCAAAGTTAGGCTAGAAACAAGAAAAATTCTTGGAAAACTTGTAGATGGTAAAATTGTAGATGCAGACATTAAAGTTAGTTGTACATGTACTAGAGTTCCAGTAATTGATGGGCATACAGAATCAGTCTTTGTAGAAACTACTGAAGATATTGATCCTGTAAAAGCCAAAGAACTCTACAATGGTTACAACAAAGACATCTCAGTTCAAGGATTACCTTCAGCTCCAAAAGATTACTATGCATTCCATGATGATCCAACAAGACCTCAACCAAGAATGGAAAGAGAAGTGGGTGGTGGAATGACTACAACAATTGGCAGAGTTGAAAAAGAAGAATTGTTTGATAAGGGACTCAAATACATGTTATTTTCACATAACAAGAAAATGGGTTCAGCAAAAGGTGCAGTGCTCTTAGCTGAAATGTTATACAAAAAAGGTAAGATCTAGATTTTTTTTGCAATTTTTTCAATAATAACTTTATAAGAACCAGAAATCTAGAACGACTCAGGTGTTTTAGACGGCAAAAGTAGACGATCTAGATCTTCAGATTTTATCAGAATTATCAAATGATGCATCAATTTCAGTTCCACGTTTATCAAAAAAAATCAATGTAAATTCATCAGTAGTATATTCAAGAATTAAGAGATTAGTAAAAAGAAAGTTAATTGAACGATTTACGATTGTTGTAAATGATGCAGAGTTAGGATACAATGTTAAGGCTTTAACAGGAATCAACATGGATACAAAAAAGCGCGATCATATTATTTCAGAATTATTCAAAATTGATGGAGTAAGAGATGTAGCAGAAGTTACAGGTAGATTTGATATTCTTGTTACAATGTATTCAAAATCATTAGATCAGATGCACAAAATGGTCTCAGAGAAAATTGGAAGAATTGAAGGTATACAGTCTTCAGAGTCATTTATTGAGATGAAATCACGTGCCAAAGCAATGCCATATATGCCATCAAAGGATAGTGACTAGTATTGCAAAAACAAAAGACAGAATCCAGAGTTGCAGTATACTACGAGTTAACAAAACCAAAGATATGGTATTTGTTGGTATTCACTGCATTTGGGGCAGCATTAACAGCATCTAATATCTATGGAATTGAAATTGCGCCATCTACATGGGCACTTATGTTATTTTCAGTAGCTGCAGGTTCTGCTGCAGCCAATACTTTGACAAATTATCATGATAGAGATATCGATGCCATAATGGAGAGAACAAAAGGAAGACCACTCCCATCAAAAAGAATCTATCCAGCAGTTAAAGCACGTAATTTTGGATTGGTTTTAGCTGGAATTTCATTAGTTCTAGCATTTGGAATTTCATTTACAACTACATTAGAACAAGGAGCATGGGCAACTGCATTCATAGCATTTGGATTACTAAACAATGTTCTAGTATACTCTTATGCATTAAAACGAAATTCAAGGACTAACATAATTTTAGGAGGGTTATGTGGTGGTTCCCCACCAATGATTGGATGGGTTGCAGTTACAATGTCAGATTTATGGACTATGGGACTTGCAATGGCAGGATTAGTGTTTATCTGGATTCCAATGCACATTTGGGCACTAACATTACATTTCAAAGATGATTACAATAAAGTAAATGTTCCAATGTTAACTGCAGTTCAATCAGAGAAAACATCTGCAAGAGCAATTGCAGGTTCAACAGTAGTTATGGTATTATTTTCAATTGCACCATTTTTCATAACAACTCAAAGTGGAGAAGAAATGGTGGGCGGAGTTTATCTATGGACTGCAATTGCATCAGGAGCTTTGATGGTTGCATTATCAATATGGGTAATAGCAAAGCCTATGGAAAAAGCATCATGGACTTTGTTTAAATTTTCCAGTCCGTATTTGGCAGTATTGTTTATTGCATTAATGGTAGATTCTGCATTATAGCATACTACTTTTTTCATCTAAACTGTTTAGTTCTTTTGTAATTGTAGTATGTTTTTCAACTAATTCTTCAAGATCTTTTTTCAAATCAGATGAATCCCATTGTGATGAAATCAAAGATGATAGTTTTGCAACAATACTCCATTGAACATTGTTTTGTTCATCAATTAATTCTAAGAATCGTTTTCCTTTTTCATCATCATTCATAATTTTAGTGTGAGAAATCAGTGATAAAAATCTGTAGGAGGTAATAGTATAATTTCAAAGTTTTATTAAGAAATCATTAACATTTTATCATATGCAATGCAGTATTTCTGAATGTAGATCAAAAGCAATTCAAACAGTAAAAATCAGTTTTAGAGAAACAAGAAATCTCTGTAAAGAGCACTTGGAATTATTCAAAAACAAGGATAAGGATCATGTTCCAAATTTTACCAAAGCCTCAAAATTCAAATGAATCAAGTACTTTCAGATTTTGAAATTATTGAAAGATTTAACATCTACTATTTTCAAACTATCATATGGCTGTTAAGAAAAAAACTGTAACAAAAAAGAAACCAGTGAAAAAAACAACATCCAAATCAAAAACTACAAAATCTAAGACAACTAAGGCCAAAACAACAGCAAAAGCTTCCACAAAAAAGCCAGAATTTGAAAAGGCTTGGAGAGAATACAATTCTGCATTAAATGGATGGAAAGAGTCCTTAGCACAGTGGCAAAAGGCCACAAATGAAACTTTGATGACATATCATGATGCATGTCAGAAAGCAGTAGAATCAGATGCAGAATTATTGAAAAAAGTTAGTTCAAGTTGGGAAAATACTTGGGAAGAAATCGGTCCGGAATACATCAAACAACAAACAAAGATGATTGAGAATATTTTCAAAGAAACCAATATTGAATCAATTAAGAAATTCAATGAACAATGGGAAAAATTCCTAAAGACATCAGGAGATGATTCAATTATGGCATATCAAGAAGCAATAAAGAAATTCAACCAAGCCTGGCAATCAGGACAAATGTAGTTTTTTAAAACAATTATTTTTTCATTTTTCCAATACGAAAAACTTTACAGCTACAAGTTGAACATGTACCTTTTATTGCAGGTCGTCCATTTTTCATTATTGTTTCCTCAGGATTTTTGATTTTTCTTTTAGTTTTACATTTAACACAGTAAGCCTCCACAGAGAAAGAATCAGGAGTTTCATTAGTGTGAGGTTTTAGTTTTTTCTCAATATCATCTAATTTTTTGTTTTGTTTTTGTAATGTTTGGATAATTTCGTGTTCAATATCTGCAGCTTCTAATTTTTCAATTTCTTTTTCTAATTCATTAACTTTTGAAATCTGTTCTTGAGTAGGTTCATCAGATGAAGGATGTAATTTTGAAATTAATTCATCTTCTAATTCATCAATTTGGTCTTTTAGATCATCAAATTCAGAATGTTGTTCGAGAAGGACATCTTCTTCAGGTTCAGTTTGAATTTTAGGGATGGGTCTGTTGGATAATTTAGTTTCTAATTCATCAATTTGTTTTTGAAGTTCATCTAATTGTTCGAATTGTTCAGGAGTAGCTTCTTCCTCTTCAGGTTCAGGAATCAATTCTGTTGCATGTTCTATTTCTTCAAAAACATCTTCTGTTGATTCTTTTGGTAATGAACCTCTAGGACTTGGAAGAGCTGGTTCAG